>NZ_PNFF01000001.1:1648082-1995728 GCF_028888695.1 Bacillus methanolicus
CCGCCGACGATTAACGGTACGACCACGGCGCCGGCGTACATTGCAAGAACATGCTGAATACCGAGTGAAGCGGTTTTGATCATGTTTGGTTTCATACATTTACTACCTCCGATGCATTTTCAATAAATTGAACTTTCCCTTCCTCAAGCGAATCAATTCTTGCAAGAGACTCCACTCTAAAGCCTTTAGACCGCAATAGTTCGCTTCCTTTCTGAAAAGACTTTTCAATGACGATTCCAAAACCGGCTACTTTGGCCCCGGCTTTTTGGACAATTTCCGCCAACCCTAAAGCTGCCTGGCCATTCGCTAAAAAATCATCAATTATCAATACATTGTCTTCAGATGTAACATATTTTTGAGAAACGGATATTTCATTCGTCTCTTGCTTTGTGAACGAGTAAACAGAGGCAGTAAGCAAATCGCCCGCTAATGTAAGAGACTTTCTTTTTCTTGCAAATACAACCGGCACCCCAAGATGTAATGCAGTCATTAGTCCCGGAGCAATTCCTGAAGATTCAACTGTTAAGACTTTCGTAATCTTTTCGTTTTGAAACAGCCTGGCGAATTCTTTCCCTATTTCTTGCATTAAGACAGGATCAATTTGATGGTTAAGAAAAGAATCCACTTTTAAGACCGAATTTGAAAGGATGACACCTTCATCCCGAATCTTTTTCTTTAGTAAATCCATGTTCTCCCCCTTTTCATAATGGCTAAAAGCATAAAGCCTGAAGATCATTGCATTCCTCAAAAAATGAGTGAAGCAATGACCTCCAGGCTTCAGCATTGGAGGTAATAAAAATGACGCTAACAACTAGCGTTATTTTCATTGCTCACCCATAGTCGGAACATTTACGGTGTTCCGGTAGAGACTCGCGGGCCATATCCCCGCCATTATATGAGTGAATGCATATGAAATTACTAACATTATAACATCAGAAAAAGATAAATCAATAGCCGAATGTTTCAGAATAAAATAATAAAAATATTCGGATTTATCACAAAAACAATAGAGAGAAATTTATAATATTTTAGAATACAATTTTGTTTCAATTTTTTTAATGAATTTAAAAATTGAAGCAAAAAATGAATCCGCTTCTCTTCATAAGTCGTCCAGCCAAACAATTCCCTATTACAATCTTCACATTTTCTTCACATTTTCAAACCGCTATATGTGACTTTAATCACTGATATTTCAATTTTTCACTATTAACATAGTAATTACATAAGGAATGAATACTTTGTGAACTTACTGAAAGCATATGGAAGTTTCCTAATTGTTTTGTATTATGAAATTGTACTTAAGTATAATTTCCAATTTCCTGAAAGGAGGGAAATACAATGGCAGAACCGCAACTTGCCAAAAAAACAGAAGCTAAAAATGAAGAGAGCACTTCCTTAAAGGGAACATTAGCTTCCGTTTTCTTGCTCGGTTTTTTCATTGTCTTCACCTGGTTAGGAGTCTACTATCTATATTTAGATCGTTTTTAAAAGTTAGAGAGGAGTTAAAAAAGCCATGCATCTTCATAAGTTCGAAAAAATTTGGCTAATATTCGGTGTCGGGATGTTGATCGTATTCTTGTCGACCGTTGGTGTAAGTGCTTTCTATTTGGGCAATCAACCGCCAAGCTGTCTTGCAACCATCGATCCGGAAAAGGTTGACGAAACAGCCCCATTTAATAAACCCGGTCTAAAGAAAGTGGAAGGAAAAGATTGGGACTACGAACTTGTATTTGTTGCTTCTGCCTTCACTTATGAACCTGCTCAAGTACAAGTTCCAAAAGGGGCAAAAGTGAAAGTGATCGCTACCACAAAAGATGTTGTCCATGGATTTGAGATGGCCGGAACAAACATCAACATGATGCTTGAACCCGGATATATATCAGAAATAGTCACAACCTTTGATAAAGCGGGAGAATATACGCTTGTATGTAATGAATACTGTGGTGTCGGTCACCATTTGATGACTTCAAAAATAGAGGTGGTTGAATAATGAATAGCCCATCAGCTTATTTAAAGGTTGACCGCCGTGATGGCAAATTGGCGATGGCCCATTTTTATGTGGCATTTATTGCTTTAGCAATTGGCGGACTATGCGGATTATTACAAACTTTAGTTCGTTCAGGTAAATTTGAATTGCCTGCCGGAATCGGCTACTATCAAATATTGACCGTTCACGGTGTTGTTTTAGGACTTGTCTTAACTACTTTCTTTATAACTGGTTTTCAGATCGCAGCTGTTAGCCGCACTTCCGGTACGCTGTCAAACGGCCAGCGGAACATCGGATGGGCCGGTTTCTTGTTAATGACAATCGGTACAGTAATGGCTGCCGTTATGATTTTACTGAATAAAGCATCTGTACTATATACATTCTATGCACCGCTGCAGGCTCATGCTATTTTCTATCTTGGACTTACTCTTGTAATTGTCGGAAGCTGGCTTGGCGGAGTTGTCGTCATTATGTCATATGTAAAGTGGAGAAAAGCCAACCCTGGCAAACCAAGTCCTCTTCTTACATTTATGGCATTAGTAAACACCTTATTGTGGATTATTGCAACCATCGGAGTTGCGATCAGTGTACTGACTCAATTGCTTCCTTGGTCTTTAGGCTTAATTGATACAGTTAATGTATTGCTCACTCGTACTCTTTTCTGGTATTTTGGACATCCGCTTGTATACTTCTGGCTGCTGCCTGCGTATATGGCTTGGTATGTCGTTATACCAAAAGTTATTGGCGGAAAAATTTTCTCTGATTCATTGGCGCGTTTATCTTTCATCTTATTATTGCTTTTCTCAATCCCTGTTGGTTTCCACCATCAATTATTAGAACCGGGGATTGATCCGGGATGGAAATTCTTGCAAGTTATTATCACTTTCTTGGTAACGATTCCATCTTTAATGACTGCGTTCTCTTTATTTGCAACGTTTGAGAATTTCGGCCGTTCAAAAGGTGCTACTGGATTATTCGGTTGGATCAAAAAGCTTCCATGGGGAGATGCACGCTTTGTCGTGCCGTTTATAGGAATGCTGGCATTTATTCCTGGGGGTGCAGGCGGTATCGTCAATGCTTCCCACCAAATGAACCAAGTCGTCCATAATACGATTTGGGTAACAGGACACTTCCATTTAACAGTAGCAACTGCTGTAATTTTAACATACTTTGGTATTTCGTACTGGCTAATACCGCATTTAACCGGTCGGACACTTACTAAAAAAATGAATAAGCTTGCGATCGTACAAGGTGTCCTTTGGGCAATCGGGATGACCTTTATGTCAGGTGCAATGCATGCTGCCGGTCTTCTTGGAGCACCAAGACGTTCAGCATTCTCAACTTACGGCGATTCTCAGCAGGCTTTGGAATGGATTCCATATCAAATTGCACAGGCAGTTGGCGGTACGATCTTGTTCCTGTCAATTATCTTAATGCTTTACATCTTTATAAACCTTGCATTCTTTGCACCAAAAGGCGAGCAGGAATTCCCTGTTGGAGAAGTTGCTGAAGAAGCTGAAAAAACTCCAATGGTATTGGAAAATTGGAAATTATGGCTTGGCGTTACAGCTGCACTAATTTTATTCGCGTACACAATTCCGTTAATAGATATCATTCAAAATGCTCCTCCGGGATCAAAAGGTTATAAATTCTGGTAATAATTAATTACAGAACCTGCCTCAATCTTTGGCCGAGGCAGGTTTATTTTTATGAACCTTCCTTCTCTACTGTTTTAAAATTACTGTTTCCGGCAGGAAGGTTTACAACGATTACAGAAGCAAGAATCAATAAAGAACCTGCAATTTGCAGACCTGTTAATTTTTCATGATAAAGAACAACACCAAGACATGTTGCCACAATCGGTTCGACAGTAGCGATAACTGCCGCCGTGCTGCTTTCTACTCTTTCCAATCCCCAAGTATACAAAAAATAGGCAAGAACAGTTGGAATAAACCCAAGCCCGGCGGCATATACCAACACGTTAAAATCCAGTAACAGTTCACTTTTCTCCCATAAACGAACAACCGGAAACAAGACAATGTCTGCAACAACAAAAGTATAAAGAGTTACTGTAAACGGGGGATATTTTCGCAGCGCAAACTTTCCAAAAATACTATATAATGCATAGCCAAGCCCTGATCCAAGTCCAATCAACAGTGCCCAAATCGATATCGTTTGCTGCGATTCACCGGTTAGCCCCGCAATAAGAACGCAACCTGTTATCGTTCCGATCACTGCTATTATCTTTTTAGCCGTTAACGATTCCTTCAAAAAAATGTACGATAGAACAGCAACAAAAGCCGGAGATGTGTAAAGCAATATAACGGCTAGTGAAATGGGCATATAATCAATCGCAGTAAAATAACACCAATTAAAAAAGACGATACTTAAGATCCCCGTTCCAAAAAACATCGGCAAATCTTTCATACGTATTTTTATTTGGCTTGAAAATCTTAAAAGTCCAATAACCAATAACAAGATTGTTGCAGCAGTCACCCTAATTGCTACTATTTCCATTGCCGTGAATCCATAGCTTGAAAGGCCTCTTACAAAAAAAGCAATCAAGCCCCATAATGCTGCACCAAAACCAATGCAAATATAAGGCAGATAGTGTTTCATTTTCCTCTCCGTTTTCCGAGTTGTTTGTCGTTGTGATTGTATAACATGAATCAACATGAAAAACAACCTTGTAAAAACTTTTCAAATAACAAGGTTGCTTTCATATTATTTTCTAGAAAAAATAATATCTAGCCTAACCGGTATACTTCTCTATACTTTTCATACAAATAATCAATTAAATATTTAGCGTTTAAACCTTCGCCGGTAGCATCTTGCAATATTTCCAATGGTTTCTTCATTTTTCCATATTGATGGACTTTTTCAGTAAACCATTCCTTAATTGGAAGAAAATTTCCTGATTCTAGAAGTTCGTCATAGTTTGGCAAATCCTTCAGCATTGCTTGTTTAAACTGTGCTGCATACATATAACCTAAAGCATATGAAGGGAAATAGCCGAAACTTCCTCCTGACCAGTGAACGTCCTGCAGTACGCCATCCGCATCACTGTCCGGACGGATTCCTAAATATTCCTCATATTTATCATTCCATATTTGCGGAAGGTCGCTCACATTGATCTCATCATTAAACAATCCTTTTTCAATCTCATAGCGAATTATGACATGGAGCGGATAAGTTAATTCATCTGCTTCAATTCGGATAAGCGATGGTTTGGATTCATTGATCGCCCTGTAAAACTCATCCAGTTCCACGTCATCGAATTGGCCATTTGCGTATTTTTTCAATAAATTATAGTTTTTCTTCCAGAAAGAATAATGGCGCCCGACAAAATTCTCATAAAACAATGATTGAGATTCATGTATTCCCATCGATGTTCCTGTACAAAGCGGTGTTCCGATTAGACCGGAAGAAATATTTTGTTCATAAAGAGCGTGTCCGCCTTCATGAATCGTTCCGAAAACAGCTGTCCGGAAATCATTTTCATCATATTTTGTCGTAACTCTCACATCACCCGGGTTTAGACCGATAGCGAAAGGATGAACGGTTTCATCCAACCGGCCTGCATCAAAGCTATACCCTATTTGTTTAAGTATCTCGAGGCTGAATTCGCGCTGCTTTTCTTTTGGAAATCTTTTAAATAGGAAGTCCGTTTTTGGTTTATTGGGAGATTCGGAAATCTCCTTAACCAACGGAACAATTTTTTCGCGCAAATTACTGAAAACACGGTCTAGTATTTCTACGGTCACACCCGGTTCGTACATATCAAGAAGTGTGTTATATTTATTTCCTTGATAGCCCCAATACCCAATAAATCTTTTATTCATTTCAACCAGTTTTTCAAGATATGGGCGGAACATTTCAAAATCAGATTTTGCTTTTGCCTCTTCCCAAATACATTCAGCCTTTGACTGCAAAATGACATATTCTTTATATTCTTCTGCAGGAATTTTTCGATTGCGGTCATATTCTTTTTTACATTCTTCCAACGTCTTTTTCGTCACTTCTGATAAATCTTCTGCTGATGACAATTTTACTATGTATGCAGCCATTTCTTCCGATGTTGACATTTTAAAAACTTCTGAAGAAAGTATTCCGACCACTTCTGAACGCTGTTCTGCTCCCTTTTTTGGAGCTCCTGTTCGAAGATCCCAATAAAGAAGGGAAAGCGCTTCCGAAAAAGCAGTCATTTTCTTCACATATTCTAAAAATTCTTTTTCTATTCGTCTCAATGCTTTACTCACGGAAAATTCCTCCTAAAAAAATAAACCTGTTTTTCAATTTTATCATATTTTTCTGATAAATAGCTTATTTTTACTTTAAAATTTCGTTTTACGAAAAAAGAGGATGAGGGAAAATACAATGACCGTCATCCTCAAAATTTAAATTTCAGCGACTTTTGTTGGCAATACCTTTTTCACTTGTTCAATGACTTCATTTTTTTCTTCTTCGTTTAGTAATATGTGTACTTGACCCTTATCATTGCGGCTCCTGATCAGCCTTCCGACACCTTGTCTTAAGCACAGGAGCATGTAGGGAATGTCGACTTCCCAAAAAGGATTGTCCGATTCTTCACGTTTGGCAGTAAACACAGGATCTTTCGGCGGAAATGGAAGCGAAAAGATGATGACTTGTTCCAGAGAACTTCCGGGAATATCCAACCCTTCCCAAAGATGGGTGGAACAAAGAACGGATTCTTCTTCATTTTGAAACTTGGAAACAAGCATACTGATTTCTGCATCACCTTCATAGTAAATCGGAAAAGGTGATGATTCTCCTGCAAACTTCTTAAACTCTGACAAGTGGTTTGAATCATTAAATAATACAAGGGTTTTTCCGTTTGCCTTTATTATTTCCTTCAGTGTATAAGCCATCTTTTCCGATAGATCGGTTGATGGACATTTCTTTAAGAAAATCTTCATATTTTGATCATAGTCAAAAGGCGAAGCAACTGAAAAAGATAAATATTGATCAATGCCAAGACTTCTTGCCATATATTCAAAAGATTGATTTTCAGAAAGCGTCGCTGAAGAAAAAATAAACGGTATATTTTGAGAAAATACTTCTTCCCTCATAATTTCTTTTACCATTCTTGGCATAATGACTAATGTTCTTTCATCATCATTGTTTTCAAGCCATGAAATCCCCTTTGTTTCTTTCAAAAATAGCGACAGCGAGTACGTAATTTGTTCCAGGTATTCTTCAACTATTTTTAAATCATATTCGTTGATCGTAAACATTTCACTTTCGAACACTAATTCTTCTTCCAGATCATGAATAGTTTTGAGAAGCATTCTTCCACGTTCTAGAACGGATTCGTTTTTCTCGATCGCTTGTTTATCAGATCCAGCTACTTTTGAAGAGGCGATTGTTAACGCATCAAAAAACGCTTCGCTCTGAAAGATCACTTCTTCTGTTTTTATTAACGTGTTTTCTCTGATATCATTCGCTGATAATCTTGTCAAAAGATTTTCTAATGTTTGTTCCGTTAACCGGTACGTTAGCGCTTTTTGAGCCGCAAACTCGAGAAGATGGCCTTCATCAAAAACAACTGCACAAGATTCCGGCAAAAGCGGGAGCTGACCTTCGCGTTTTCTTGACTCTTTCGTCCAAATATGTTCCATATAAAAATCGTGCGAACAGATGATTAAGTCTCGAGCTCCCCGATAATATTCACGGTGAAGTGTTTGGCCGCACCGATGCCGTTTGGGGCAGCTGAAGCAATCTTGAAGAGGATCCCACGCTACTTTTTCCCATTGCTTATCCGACAGCTCAGGGTAATCTTTACGGTCACCGTAATGATGGAAAGGCTGCATCGATGAATCTCCATGAACAAACACAGGCAGCCTTTCATAAACATCGGCATATTCCTCTTCTTGAAGGTAAACATGATCCAGTTTATTTAAGCACAAATACTGATCTCTCGACTTTGCAAGCCGTACATCAATATTGAGGGATAATGCTTTTTCTAATTTGGCGATATCCCCTTCCTTCTTTACCAGCTGCTCAATCAATGTTTCATCTGCACAAGCAATAATCGCCGGCTTATTCGTGTAACGGGCATACGCGATGGCGTATAAGAGGTAGACGATCGTTTTTCCCGTTCCAACCCCGGCTTCGGCAAAAATTACTTTCTTTTCTTTAAAAGCTTTTTCAAGCTGGAATGCCATATAAACTTGTTCATCCCTCAGTTCAAATCCTGCTTCCGGAAGGATGTCATAAAATACATCTCCGATCCACTCATTCAGTTTTTGAAAAAATGACTCTGTCTTAGATATCGTAAAAGGCAATCGGCTTATCATGTTATTCCCCCGCATAAAGAAACGGAAAGCGCCTTTCAAAAGACGCTTTCATTTTCTTAAAAATATAAAACAGACAACATTCATTTTAGCTTATGAACTAGCAGAGTCAAGTATTATGATTCAGCAAAAAAACTGGAGTGGACGATCCTTTGGTCAAATAATGGCATGAAAGCTTATAAATGTGAACGAGGAATCATTTATCGGAACGATGATTAACCCCTCTCGAATGAGAAGGGCTAATTTAATAATTTTTCACTTTTACTGTTCAATAGATATACCTGCAGATTTTCTTTTTCTCTTTATGAACACAAAAATAACTACTGCTAAAATAATTCCACCGAATATTAGCAATCCGATATTTAGATAATTCACTTTTTCAAATTCGAATTCAATGTCGTTATTCACATTTGGCAAAAACTCCCACACCAATGTTTTTCCATCATCCTTTATTTCTGAAGCATTATTTTCACCAACTTTAGTTGGCAAAACCAAAGTAAAGTTCAAGTCCATTTGACTCATCATTGATGAGGCCATTTGTTGGTCAAATTCTTCCGTACCAGCGTCATCCATCATTCCTGTGAAGTCAAAATTTCCTGAGATAGAATATTTATTCTTAAAGAAACCCTTCTTCTCTTCTACTTTAAGATCGAAAAGTCTCATATCTTCTTTTTTCGCTAAATCTTCATAGGTGTCAAAATGCTTTTCTAATTTCAATCCAATATATTTATCATCTTTAAAATTTACAACTTTAAAACCTCGGGTCTCCGCCTCTTTTTTAGTTTCTTCCATGCTTTTTGTCATGGTCCCATCTATAGAAGCTACTTGCTTATCTATTCCATAGATAATAGTTAAATCACTGCTCCCATCAGAATGAATCTTTAAAGTGGTATTAAATTTTACACAACCCGTTAAGAGAATAGTAAAAATGAAAATTGAGATGATAAGGCTTTATTTTTTCTTCATACACATACCTCTTTTTTATTTAGTATTTTAGTTTGATAAATTGATTATATAATAATTTACTAAATTTATGTAAAAAAGTTAAAACTATATCCAATACGGGAATGTTAAGAATAGAATTGGTTTTTCTTTGTATTGTATTAAATTCATTTTTATTATAAAATAGGAAGAGATTTCATATTGAGGAAATTCATTGTATAAACTGACGTGAAGGGTTAGCTTATTACACATTTGACAATCCTGATTTTTACGATGCAACTGGTAATAAGTACCACGAATGATACCGGCAATTTTTTCAGAAAGACCTAAGCCGTGAAGGCCAGCATCTGTAACTAATAAAGCTTTCTTCACACCAAGACCGGCTAATCGAGTTCCAACTTCATTAACAGATCCTGGACCAAATAGATTGACTGAAGGAATGAAAAATGCACTTTGAGTGTTTGTCATACAAATATCCCCTTTGTTTTGATAGTCTTTTCATAGAAGCAATCAACAACATTTTCTCAATGAATGCGCATTCATGAAACATAGTATACTAGAATAATATAAAAGTCAATGAAAGTTAAATCAAAAATATAAATAAATTCTTTAATTTTATGAAAAGTAAATATAAGTTAAAAAGACGATGCTGAGAGCACCGTCTTTTTTATCGTTATATCTCAATATCATTTAAAGGATTATATTTATCATTCTGTTCCTTCAAAGCAGTTCCCCACATGTTTACAATGTAAGTTACATCTTCGCCTCCTCTATTCCCTGTTCCAAGCATAGTTATTACTATCATCTTATAAAGTTTTGCATGGAAAAGTTTATTACGAGATTTCCAATCAAAATATCTTAGGATATGTTTTAAATGCGCGGCGGTCTTTTCCCCCAGTATTGATAATAATCGGTTCGTATGAAGCCGTTAAACAATTTGCGTTTTTTGGTCGCAGGCTTTCCGTAAAACTTCTCGAAATCAGGGTGGGATGTTAACATATAAATCGACCATGTTTCTAAAGGCGCAAATGCCTGTCCCATTTCCTGATACATTTGCTCAACTGCTTTTTTCTCTCCAAGCCTTTCTCCATATGGCGGATTCCCAACGATGACTCCGTATTCCTTTTTTGTTGTAAAGTCCTTCACTTGCATTTGTTTAAAATGGATTAAATCGCCAAGTCCTGCTTCAAACGCATTTTCCTCGGCAATTTTAATCATGCGATGATCAATATCCGATCCGGTAATATCTAAGGGCTGGTCGTAATTCGCAAGGTCCTCCGCCTCAGTTCTGACATCATCCCATATTTTATTAGGCATCCAATTCCATGTTTCGGACACAAATTCGCGATTAAACCCCGTTGCAATATTTTGCCCGATCAATGCCGCTTCTATCGGAATCGTACCCGATCCGCAAAAAGGATCGACAAACGGGCGGTCAGGGGTCCAGTTCGTCAGCATAACCAATGCCGCTGCAAGAGTCTCTTTTAACGGGGCCTCGCCTTGTGCGGCACGGTAGCCGCGTTTATGGAGCCCGCTCCCGCTCGTATCGATCGTGATCGTTGCAATATCTTTCAGCAGAGCCACTTCAATCCGAAAAAGCGCGCCGGTTTCTTCAAACCGGGATGTTCGTTTATAAGCCGTTTTCAAACGGTCAACAACCGCTTTTTTTACGATGGCCTGACAATCAGAAACACTGAACAATTTCGATTTAACCGATTTCCCGATGACGGGAAACTCAGCGTCTTCCGGCAAGTATTTTTCCCATGGAAGTGCTTTCGTTTTCTCAAATAATTCATCAAAGCTGGTTGCTTTAAATTCTCCAACTTTTAATTTGATCCGGTCCGCAGTTCTCAGCCATAAATTTGTGCGGGCAATCGCCCTTTCGTCACCGGAAAAACTGATCTTCCCGTTTTCCACTTGACATTCATAACCTAAATCCCTTACTTCTTTTGCAACCAGTGCTTCAAGCCCCATTGCAGAAGTTGCAATTAATTGATAATTGTCCATATTTTCCCCCTGTTACAATAATTCAGGATCCCATTCTTCAAGAAATTTTTTAAGTTGTTCAAATTTGAGCGGTTTCGTTATGTAAAAGCCTTGGACTTGATCGCATCCTTCCGTAAGTAAAAAATCAAACTGCTTCTGATTTTCAACACCTTCGGCCACTGTAATCATCTGCAGCTGCTTCGCCATTGTAATGATTGCTTTCACGATAGAAGAATCCTCTTTATATTTATGAATGTTTTTTATAAAGCTTTTGTCTATTTTTAATGTGTCAATAGGGAATTTATTCAAATAACTAAGAGATGAATAACCTGTTCCAAAATCATCAACCGACAACTTGATCCCGAGCTGTTTCAGTTTAACTAGTTTTTTTATTGTTTCAGGAGCATTTGGCATAATAACCCGTTCGGTTAATTCAAGTTCAACACAATAAGGATTGATATTAGATGCTTGAATCATCTTATCGATTGTGTTTAAAAATCTGTCTTGAGCAAAGTGTTGAGCTGAAATATTTATGGAAACCTTAAGATTTAGGAAGCCATTTACATGCAGCTGTCTTATATCTTCTAACACTGTTTTAATTACCCATTCACTGATGGGAATAATCAATCCTGTGTCTTCTGCTATCGGAATAAAATCGCTGGGTGACACACTGCCAACTTCAGGTTGATACCAGCGGAGCAGAGCTTCAACCCCAGAAATTTTACCGGTTCTTGTTTCCACTTGCGGTTGATATTCAAGGAAAAACTCATTTCGGTCTAGGGCTTTTCGCAAATAGTTTTCAATTTTCATTTTTACCGGTTGATTGCTATGCATTTCCTTATGGTAAAACTCAAATTGATTTTTTCCGCGCTCTTTTGCCTGATACATCGCTTTATCGGCGTTCACCAATAAGTTTTTTACATTTATCCCATCAAACGGAAAAAGGCTTATTCCAATACTCGTTGATATATAAGCTTCATGTTGTTCAAGCATAAATGGTTCTCTAAGTGAATGGATAATTTCTTCCGCATATTTGGCTGCATCTTTTGGATGTTTAATATTAGGAATGACAATAACAAATTCATCTCCGCCAAGTCTCGCAATTATGTCTTTATTCCTTAAAAGTCCCTTTAACCTTGCAGCAACATTTTTTAAAAGTAAGTCACCGTAATTATGGCCCAGTGTATCATTAATATGCTTAAAACGGTCCAAATCCAAAAAAAGGACAGCAAGCTGCTGGTTGTATTTTTGTGCAGTGTTCAACAATTCTTCGAGCCTTTTTAGTAATGAGTAACGGTTGTCCACACCTGTCAATGAATCATGATGGGCAAGAATACGCAGCTGCTCTTCGGTGTTCTTCCGGTCTGTAATATCTGAAAATACTCCAATGTAATTTGTCACGTTTCCGTCTTCATCCTTAATCGTGCTAATTGTCAGCCACTCCGGATAGATTTCGCCGTTTTTTCGTTTATTCCATATCTCTCCCTTCCATTTTCCCTTTTCAAAAATATCTTTCCACATCTTTTCATAAAACTTTTGTTCATGAATACCGGATTGGAGGAGATTTGGGTTTTTGCCAATTACTTCTTCTTCATGATAACCGGTGACAATCTCAAAAGCAGGATTTACAGATAGTATTTGACCATTTTCGTCTGTTACCATAACACCTTCACTTATGTTTTCAAACACTTTTGCTGCTAAACGAATTTCGCTTTGCGATTTTTTCTGCTTTGTCAAATCTCTGAAAACAATTACGTAATTAATAAGCTTACCGGCTTCATTGTAGACAGCACTTGCATTCATCCATTCCTGATAAATCTCTCCGCTTTTTCGTTTTTTCCAGATTTCACCTTTCCATTTTCCTTCACTATGTAAATGGTTTTTCATACTCTCATAATCGTTTATGTTTACAAACAAACTGGAGAAATCAGTGCCCCGTAATTCTTCTTCGCTATATTCGGTTACCTTTTGTCCCCATGGGTTCATACAAAGTATTTGAAAAAATGGATCCAAGACGATCATACCCTCTTGCATTCTTTGGAATACAATGTCTGCCAGCGATTCAATTTCTTTTTCATTCTTTTCGTTTAACATTTGAAATTTCATTGCCCTCCAGTCCTAATATGACATAGTTGAAGCATATTAAAAAAACAATATAAGAAAAGCTCTCCTTAACAGAGGAGAGCCTTTGTTTATCATACATATTCCATTAATAACGTTCTGTAAGCCATGTTCTGTACCATCGTACTATAACGACTTTCGTCTCGTACTCCGGCGGTAATCATCTATCTACAGATTGAATCATCAATCTGTCCTTCTCCTCGTTCATTTCCTCAGAGAAGGTGCCCCTACCATTATTTGGGTTTCTCGCTCGCGGGGTTTACCTCGTTCCACCCTTTTCATTTCTGAAAAGGCTTCGTCACTGTGGCACTTTTATAGGTACTCATGCCATATCCAACAGGACTTAGGCATTTTCCCAGCCGTCAGCCGAGCCCAAACGGCCCAACTGCCCTAGCTTATGATTTCGCTAGGCACGAACACTACGAGCATCTCAGCTCGTGCGAGCATGGACTTTCCTCTGCAACTGAATAGCCAGTTACAGCGATTACCCGAACGTTATTAATGACTTCAAATGATATTATATGTAATGCAGGCATCAATATCAATGGTTTTCAAATAGAAAATAAACCAGCTATTATCAATCATACAATTTGTTGCCGAACACATGTTTTTCAAGGTTGGAGAGGCGTTTTAAAATATCAAAGTTCGTTGTTCCGGCAACCGCCTGTGTGTTTTGGCGTTTTGAAGATTCTTCCAACTGTTTTTTCAACTTCAAGTTTTCTTGCTTCAAATCTTCAATTTCTTGATGAAAGGTTTCATAATCTTTAATAATTATATCTAAAAACTTATCTACATCTTCCTGTTTATAGCCGCGCATTGCTGTTTTAAATTCTTTTTCCAAAATATCCTTCGCTGTTAACTTAATTTTATCAGACAGCATGACACTCACCTCAATATTTCGCCATCGTTACATAATATTCTTTCAAAAATATGCATAATTGTCAATTTATCTTTCAAATGTTATTGATCAAAGCGCTTCTCTTTTTAACTGTTCTTCCTTTATTGCAGTTAGTAAGTCAAATGATCTTCATTTGCATTTACGCTTTAGAATTAGCCGGCAAATCATGGCTGCCGGCATACAAAACAATGATATGAAATTATATCGCAAAATATGTATGTAAGTAAACAAGGGCCGTTTCAGCCCTTGTTTACTTACTAAATCCAACTATCTCCAATTTGGCGGTTTTTGTGCACCCGGATAATCAAAAGCACCAGCTACTTCACCTGGTCCCATGCCTGGTCCATAACCCGGTCCATACCCTGGCCCGAAGCCCGGTCCTGGTCCATAGCCTGGTTCAAACGCACCGGCTACCGCACCCGGTCTTGGCCGAGGACCGAATCCTGGCACAGGGCAAGGCGGGTTAAAAAAATGTTGATTGGTTACTTTATTCACGACCGACTGCGATTGCGGGAAGTGATGCTGGTGTTGGTAATTAATGTGGTTTACCGTTGTTGTATGAGTCGGATGGATATGGGGAACCACATTATTAACGAAATTATGATCTACACAGCATTTTGTAGGATGAACAACTGCAGGTAATATATGACTTGGTTTACAAAACATTTCGCTTTCTCCTTCCTAGTAGACTTATTACATTAACAGCCTATGTAGGATAGGGGATTCTTGTACTAATGAAAGAACCTATTTTCTTAATATTTAGGCGGCGAATTCTTCAAATAAAAACGGTTTATAAAAATGTATAAAAACTATCTTTTAGTGTAGTAAAAATAAATGCAGTTAAACAGATTACTAGGAAAAACAAAAATAGTAGAGTTCTATACACTGCGATCAGCCTCACAAATATTTTCTATTTTCCGTTTGAATCATTCCATTCAATTTTACATTTTACTCTTTTCAATAGGTGCAGACAACTGGAAAAAAGCCGTTTTCGGAAGAAAATTGTTAAGAATTTGTTACAAATTAAAAGATTAAATTACTGTTTCTGTTTGTCTCTGAGTGCTGATATTTTTTCGATAATCTTGTGATCCTTTTATTTATTTCTTCTAAAAAAGGATCGCTTTTTACCCGCAATACTTTTAATTGCTCTTCATGAATCTTTTTGGCTTTTTCTGCATAATTAAGGGCTTGTTCATAATCTTTTTTCCAATGTTCAAGCAGCTTTGCCGCCTCAATGCACGCTTCTTTTTGTGCTTTTTTATTTCCGTGCTTACAAACTTCATGAAAGAGTGACAAAGCTTCATCCCGGTTCTTCTGCTTCTTTTGCTCGTATGCCAAGGCAATCTTGGCAGAAATTGCTTCTTGTCCAGAATGATTTGCAAGCTGTGAAAATACGTTCCGGGCAGCTTCTGATTCCCCCAGCGCCGCATACCATCTTCCTACTTCATACGTTTCTTTACTCGTTTGATTGGCGTCAAGCCCGAGCAATTGAAAGGAAAGATGGGTATACAGTGTAATTAAAGACAAAATATCCCTTTCATTGTGCTTCAAGATTCCAAACATACCTTCAGGATTTTTTCTTTCCACAAAATCAAAATAAATCATTGGTGCAAGGAAACCCGGAATATCATCTTTTCTTTCTATTTCTAGTATTTCTTTTTCAACTGTCGATAATTTTATATTATCGAGTTTATGTTTCCATATTCTTCTGGCCGCATGGTAAAGATCAAAATGCCCGAAAGGAGGAAGCTTAGGCACATGCTCCCTGATTAATGTATGCCTAGTTTTTACTTGAGGCCAGTCAAAAGATTTCCCGTTGTACGTTACTAGCGTCCTGTAATCAACATTTTCCAAGAAGCTTTGATACAGCGGGATTTCCGCTCCCGGGTGGGGAAGAATGTGCTGTTTCAAAATAAAATTCGATCCTGAAACACTCGCATGTCCAAGCAAAAAAATCGTATTGCCCGCACCTCCGCCAAGGCCCGTTGTTTCCGTATCAAAAAAGAAAAGATCACCCGGTTCATATCCAGCCGCTGAAAGCGGATGGGAAATGTCCGAATGATTCCAAGCATGAACGGCCTCAATAAAATCACTGAAGCGATATTTTCCATGCTTATAAGCAAGAGGATAGACGACTTCGCGTACGAAGCAATAACTGTTATCGAAAAAAAATGGCGTTGTATTTTCCTTTTTCCACTCTTCTAAAAAAGGAATTTCCATTTCCATGACACTTTGTTTCTCAATATGAATCGATTTTTCTTCCCTCACAAGATTGGATTTGAGCCGGTTTAATTTATTTTTAATTGTCATGATTTCTCATCCCTTGTGGTACAGCATCGGAAATTAACATGTCCAATAATTTCAAAACATCATTTTTCACAGTGGAGCTTTCGCTCTCAATGCCAATGCATGATGGACAGCCATGTTCGCAACGGCAGGTATGAACCATTTGTTTTGTTTCCTTAAGGACTGTTTCCATTCCCTCGTAAATTTTTTCGCTTAAGCCAATTCCGCCCGGATAACGGTCATAAAAGAAAATGGTCGGCTTTTCATTATGAGCCGCCTTCACTTGCGGAACAACATGAATATCCTGCGGATCGCACATCACAAACAAAGGAGCGATATGTTTTAGTGCATGAGCGGCGCCGATTAACCCCTGTTCAAGCCGGTCCTGCCCCATATCTTTTAACTCTTTTTTCAATGAGATCCAAGCTGAACTCGTGTGCAGTTCTTCCTCGGGAAGATGAATAGGGCCTGATCCAATATTTTCGTGCGTTTCAAATTTGATTTTTTTGAAAATCGTCGCCATCGCGCGGACGCTAACATCGCCGAACGAAATTTCGGTTTCGTTGTCGTCCCTCGTTTTATCCACTTCAAGTACTTTCAGTTCTACGGCAAGATTCGCATCGGTAAAATAATCGACATTTACTTCCCTGACATATGCCTTTTTTTCTTCCCAATCAAGCTTTTCGACTTGATATTGAACTCCTTGATGCAAGTAAATGGCCTCTTCATGCAATAGCGTCATCGCTGAAAAACGGTCCATTTCACCGATCACTTTCACATTTGCCACATCTGATTGGTCGATGATTACAACGTTTTCCTGTGATGCCGACCGCAAACTAATATTGTGGGCAGGGAACGAGTCGTTCATCCAATACCATTTATCACCGTTTTGAAACAACACTCTTTCTTCCGCAAGAAATTCCAAAATATCCTCCGTTTCGGCTGTACCGAATTTCTCTCCTTGTTTAAACGGCAATTCAAATGCTGCACATTTCATATGATCAACTAAAATAATGAGATTGTCCGGATTGATTCTGGCTGTTTCCGGGCTTTTATTAAAGAAAAAATCCGGGTTTTGGATAATATATTGATCTAAAGGGCTCGAGCTCGCAACGAGGATGACAAGCGACTCTCCGTGCCTTCTGCCGGCCCTTCCCGCCTGCTGCCAGGCGCTTGCTATTGTACCGGGATAGCCTGTCATAATGCACACTTGAAGCTGCCCAATATCAACGCCTAATTCAAGGGCATTCGTACTGACAACCCCATAAATTTCGCCGGAGCGAAGGCCTTTTTCAATTTCCCTCCGTTCAGTAGGCAAATATCCGCCTCGATATCCTCTGATCGATTTTTTCCCTAACTGATATTTTACGAGGTCCTGCAAATAAGTAAGCAAAATTTCAACCCGTACCCTGCTTCGTGCAAATACAATCGTTTGGATTTTGTTTTTCAACAACTCTCCTGCAAGCTTTCGAGCTTCAAGTGTGGCGCTTCTTCGAATGTTTAAAGGCTTATTGACAACCGGGGGGTTGTAAAATAGAAAATGCTTTCTTCCGCTTGGAGCCCCGTTATTGTCAATCAGCACCATTTTCTTTTCAGTAAGAGTTTCAGCCAGTTCAAGCGGATTGGCAATTGTTGCTGATGTACAAATAAAAATCGGATCGTTTCCGTAAAACCGGCAAATCCTTCGCAGGCGCCTGATGACATTGGCAACATGGCTGCCGAATACTCCTCTGTAAATATGAAGTTCATCGATCACGACATATTTCAAGTTTTCAAATAAAGAAACCCATTTTGTATGATGAGGAAGGATAGCTGAATGAAGCATATCAGGGTTCGTTATGACGATGTGTCCGGCTTTCCGGACTTTTTGGCGTATATTTGATGGAGTATCACCGTCATATGTATAACTGTTGATACTCAGCCCTGTTTCCTGTATCAACTCATTGATTTCGCTTTTTTGGTCTTGCGCAAGCGCTTTTGTCGGAAAAATATATAAAGCTCTCGCATTCGGATCATTGATAATTGTCTCGAGAACCGGCAAGTTATAACATAATGTTTTTCCGGAAGCAGTCGGAGTGACAGCAACAATGCTTTTGTTTTCCATGACAGCATCAAAGGCTGATTTTTGATGGGTGTATAGCTTGTGAATTCCTCTATTCGCAAGTGCTTGCTTTAAGGACGGATGGATTCCTTCAGGCAATTCGACTGACTTGGCTTCTCTTTCTTCAATCGTGTGCCAGTGGACAATGTTTTTCCTGAAGTCATCGTTATTTTTAAAAATCGACAGTATATCTTGTAAATTTTTCCGAACGTTCAACTCTCTCACCTCATACCATCTATTGTAGCGAATAGACGTTCGTTATAAAAGAGAATTATACGCTTTATGTTTTTCTAATTTTTGTATAATGGGTCTGACCCTTTGCTTATGAGCCAGCCCCGGCAGGTTATCATTACCTATAAACATAACCATTTGTTACAATATGTTCAACAGTTCAATCTTTTGAGGTGAAATCATGAACAATGAGGAAATAACAAACGCGCTTTCTGCTTTCGATCTTTTTAGGGAACTAAATGATCAGGAAATAGGAAAAATAGTTTCTGTGTCTTTATCGAGAGAATGGAAAAAAGGCAGCCATGTCTTTATGCAAGGAGAACCACTGGAAAACGTATATTTTATTCATGATGGAAAAATTAAAATTTACAAAACAGATATACATGGAAAAGAACAAATCATCGCAATCCTGAAAAAAGGAGATATGTTTCCACATGTCGGTTTTTTCCGTAAAGGTGAATACCCTGCTTTTGCAGAAGTAATTGAAAAATCAACACTGGTGGTTGTGCCGATATCCGGCTTTGAAAATGTACTTATCGAAAACCCTAAACTATGCATAAA
This sequence comes from Bacillus methanolicus, assembly GCF_028888695.1. Taxonomy (NCBI): domain Bacteria; kingdom Bacillati; phylum Bacillota; class Bacilli; order Caryophanales; family Bacillaceae; genus Bacillus; species Bacillus methanolicus. Next base: position 1,667,510 of record NZ_PNFF01000001.1, read on the forward strand.
AGTCTTTAAAATTCTTGGTGAAAAAATCGTTGACCTCCAGAACCGGCTCGAAGAACTAATTTTAAATAATACATACGAACAAATCATCAAACTTCTTATCAGGCTTGCAAAAGAACATGGTGCTAATTTAGGTAACGGCAGCTTTTTACTAAAAGCTGAATTCACGAATAAAGACCTGGCAAACATGATTGGTACGACAAGAGAAACTGTAAGCCGTACATTGACCAAAATGAAAAAAGAAAATTTGATCGAAATGGACGTAAACGGAGACATGATTTTAACCCCGGAACGGTTATTAGAAGAAATATTATGATTCAGAAAGGGGCAGCTGACTTATAAGGGTCTGACCCCTCCGGAAATGACAAAAGATAGAATTGTTTTTTCAGAGTTTGCCTTCTATCTTGTTTCGGAGGGGTCTGATAATCCCCTCCCTCAAATCATTACACAGTCTTAACATACAATCATTTTTTACATGAGCGTGTGATAAACATCACATTGGAGCTATCTGTCATAAATCGTTCAAATTTTATTTACCTATTTCACGGCACCCTTGTTCTTATCAGAACATATTATATTGTGAATAATTCTGCAAAGAGAGGAGATTCCCCTATGTCTTCAAATCTGCCAATCGATCCTAAACGGAACAGACAGGAACCGTTCGGAGAAATAATGAAATCAATGAATGATTTTTTTAACGAAAAGCCTGTCAAAGGTTTCCTGCAAACCATTGATGAATTTTTCAAGTCCCCTTTTCCGCCTTCCTCTTTTCATGTAGATGTAACAGAAACGGACAGAGAACATATCGTGGCAGCCGAATTGCCGGGGGTAAAAAAAGAACAAATTCATATCAATGTAATAGGCAATTATTTAACAATTTCCGTTAACAGGGATGAAACAATATCAGAACAAAATGAAACTACTAAATCATTCCGAAGAAGACAATCTATTCAGCGAACAAGCAGAACGATCGGCTTTGATCAGCCTATTAACGAAAAGAAAGTAAAGGCCTCCTATAAGAACGGATTGTTAGAAATACGGATTCCAAAGCTCAAAGGAAAGAAAATCATAATTGACGCTGAATAGATGAAAAAAGCATCCGCACAAAAACGTGCATGGATGCCCAAAAGATGAATGAAACATATAATTTCAACCAAAGGCTCATACGTTGTGCATATATCGGCAATGCAGGAGCCTTTATTTCTTATCTCTTTTTGTATATGTGGTCTTAATTCAATATTTCCTGATTAATAAATAAGTAATATTATGCCTTAAACATTCCTCCAAGCCCTTTTATCATCGAAGAGAAATGACAATGTAATATCCTTTAGCTTCCTTTATATTCTTTTCACCACCTTAAGAAGTCTGTAACTCGTTCATTTTCTTTAACATATTGTATGTGTGTGATTTTTGTGTGGTCATGTGGTCATTTTGATCCTTGACCACATTTTTCATTTTATCTCCTCAAACGTATGCACTTTATACCGCATTCCTCTTAACAATTCCTCAAACTTCCGCTTCCTTATTTCAGTCGTGGTAAAAAAATACAGGATCGGTACATTCTCTTTCACATGCGGCAATACTTCACGATATGCTTCGATTTTTCTTTTATTCTCTGCCATGCTTTGTGTGTTATCAATCTCGACCAAATGTAAATAGCCATTTCGTTTATATACAGCGTCGCAGACGACTTTTTTCTTATTATTAAGTTTCACCCCTAAACAATGAATTTCAAAGTTGCTTGGTGGTCTTAAATTAGCTTCAATAGCATATTCGTTTTGCCAGTCATAAGGACAACCAAAATAGATATAAACCTCATTTCGTAATAGAGAATGAGCCATTTGAGTGGATTTCTTTATCTCTTTTTCGGAACCAATTAACTCTAATCCCTCTTTGTTTAGATAGATGACTTTTTCCCTTTCGAAAAACGTTTCATGGACGTATGGCTTTAGCTGATTCACAACTCGACAGGCATTCCGATAACTTTTAAGATCGTGAATTTGTTGAAGGTGCTTGATCTTCACAACCCCCAGTCGATCTATCGTTGTCAACAGGCTTTCGATTCGCTGTTGAGTTGAGGATAACATCTGATTTCGCCTCCATCATGCTAAACATCATTTTGTCGTCGATATACGGTACTTGCACAATTCGTTTCTTTTCCATTTTGTAAATGGCCCGCCCCGGGATTGGCGGTAATTCTTCCGCTCCTTTCTCGTCGAGGATCACCATGCTTGCAACTTGTGCTGCAGCGATAAAAGATAATCGGGCAACAATGTTCATTTTTACCTGCATTGGTACGGCTTGTTTTGTCGGATATTGGGTACAATATAAAAGTCTTAGCCCAAGTCCACCTCCGATTCTAGAGATTTCACTTAAAGCGGACTGGCAGTATTGAGCGTATTTTCTTGCTGTTCCAGTCAGAATATCTGGGGCTAATTCTGCACCTTCATCTACAATGATGAAGGTTCTTTTTTGGATAGGTGTATCAACTATATTTGTATAGCCCTTTCCCCTAAATTCCGCTTCCCTTTTCTTTAAGTCCTCAACAATCTCATTTAATACTTCTGCTGCTTCAAATACGTCACAAGCAACGCTTTTTACTTGAGGCAGGGATAAATACTTATAAAACTCCAAACCGCCTTTTAAATCCAAAATATAAAACTCTACGTTATCTGGTTGATTCATTAGTAATGTGTGAAAGGTTTCTTTCAGGAAAACGGTTTTTCCGAATCGAGTTACACCGCCTGTCAGCAAATGCGGGTATTTTTCAAAGTCGTGATATAGAATTCCTTTATGGTTCATTCCTATAGGCACTTCCCATTTATTGGGACGCAATAACCGTTTATCGAAAGTCCATTTATTTGGGAGTGAGTGTTCAAAGACATGTAATTTCAACATTCCATCATGTTCATATTCCACTTCTAGTTTACCGACTTCAAATATTTTTTGGATCTTGTCTTTGTCTTTCGTCTTTCCCTTTGGGATAAAGGCTGCACCTGCCATAGCTAAGGGTATAGCTAACCATTCGATCATGTTGTTACCTCCAATTTTTCTCTTGTCTTTCGTTGCTTCACGATATCCATCAAAAATACTTTTAATAAAAGAATTAAGCATATAGCCCTCCTTAATATCCTAAGATAGAATTGTTGAGGGTATCTAAGTATCGCAGGGAATTCATTCAAAAGGAATTAGGTATTAGTAAAAACACACTTACAAATTGGTGTTCAGGACATACTTATCCAACCATTGACAAAGCATTTCTTTTAGCTGATTTATTGGGAGTAAACATCGAAGACTTGTATGAACGAGTAAAGGAGAATAAAGAATGATGTATGAGACATACCATACTCCAAGCTGGGATTGGGAAAAATCAAAAGATCATTACTTCGGGAAAACTTATAACTGTGAATATTGCGGTTGTACCTTAGAGGATCACGAAATTTTTCTTTGTGGAGGGAAAACATATTGTGGATGTTGTAAATAAAAAAGCCCCTCGAAAAAAGGGGCCTTTTTTATTTTATTTTTCCTTCTCTAATGCCTTTAATTACTCCATATACAACTTTCCAAAGATAAAGCTGATTCACTGTCCGCTCCGGATTTTTTCCATCAGTGATACCTAACTTTGTCAGTTCCTCAATCATTCGTTTTTCTTGATCGTTTAATTGGTAACTAGTCACTTTTGTTTCCTCCTGTTTTGCTTTTTTCTTCAATCCGTACTGTTCCACTAACCCAGCTAAAATTGCACCGGCAACAATCCGTCTATAATTATCGGATTTTAGCAATTTCGCTTCTTCCTGATTAGTCATAAACCCACACTCAACAAGGATTGCGGTCATTTTTGTCTCACGAAGCATGTGAAGATCGCCTTCTTTTACGCCTCGGTCTTTCAACCCTGTTGCTTTGATTAAGTTAGATTGTACTTTTTGAGCAAGCGAATAAGCTTCTTTCAAGCTTTTCTTGTATACAAACGTTTCAATTCCGCAGGCGTCGTTCCAGGTTGATCCATACGCATTTGCATGAATATCAATATGAACATTTGCACCCCAAGCATTTGCTCGGTCCGAACGTTCTTGCAATGGAATATCTCTTTGTCCTGTTGGATCGTCCAATCGCAAAACCGCTACATCTTCATAGTTTGCTAGTTCTGCCATCAAATATTTAACGACAGCGGAATTAAATTCCCATTCCTTCATACTTCCATCCGGTGTTTGTTTTCCGGGTGTTGTTTTAGCGTGGCCTGCTGATAAAGAGATTTTGAACATTATTTATCCTCTCCTTTTTCAAGTGCATATTTCACTCCAGCAACCGAACCAATGCCATACAATGCATATTTCAACCCACCTATCAAAACTTCAAAAGAAAAATCGTTGTTCTCAAAGATAGAGAAAGCAACGCCGAGTACAACCGCAACGATTGGTATATAGCGATTTGAAAGGTTTGTAGCTTGACGGATAGCATACAATAGCACTGCCAATGCAACGTATGCCGTGAATTCAATCGAGAAAATAGCTTCCATTTGAACCTCTCCTTTATGTGTTTGTATTACTTTAAATTATGCGATTTATAGGACAAGGGAAACGGCAAAAGTATAGCGATTCGACAAATTGTTGCTTGTCTAACCGCATGATAGCTTCCATCATTGCATCCCTCCTTGAACAATAAAAGTTAAAAGAGCCCCTATAAAACCACCAACGATCAAACGTAAGATCCACGTTGTGTTGCTTTTGATTGCCGTGATATCTTCACGCATATCTTTGATGTTTGATTCAGCTACAGCCAACCGCGTTTTGACATCGACCATATCAGATTCCAGTTTCTGTACACGATGTTCCATATGCTCCCTCCCAAATAAAAAGAGGACCGAACGGCCCTCCTTTATGGCATAAAAAATACACCTACTATTCAGTGGTGTTTGTTGGTTGTATATTATCGTCTTACTATTCAGTATCAGAATCCAATAAAGCCTGAACATCAGCTCGCCATTTCAAAGGCACATCATCAATCGTCCGTAATCCTTTTTTGATTAATTCGTAATAGATTTTCGCCATATTAGTTCCCTCCCGCTACAAGTTCAGCTAATTCTGCAATAGCAAGTTGTAATTCCGTTTTTTCTTGTTCGTGAGATTCAGCCATTTCGGCGATAGACAACATTAATTCAAGGTTTTGTTCTTCTAACTCTTTGATTTGTTCCGTCAATGGTTTCTGAAAAACAGGCTCTTGTGGCTCGGTTACGTTCGGATCAGGATATGAAAACTCTAATTCTAGCGTTTCGGGATTCACGCGGTATCCGTTGCATTGAGCAAAATCTTCCGCATATTGACCGTATTCTAATTTGATAACACCAACGGTATCACGAACACGCTCTTTTAACGCTTGATATGTTTCAAAATCTTGATCTATGGTTGTTTCAATGACTGCACCCATTTTTTCGCCTGTGTCTAAAATGACGTTTCCTATTGATTTATCGAAGTAAATCTTACGTCCAATTTGATTTATCATTTTAACCCTCCTTATTCATAAGCTAACCAATAAACGTTTTGTCCAGTTCCCCAACCTGTCGTTTCAACTACACCGCCATTTGAATTTATCTGAGAATTAGTAGAGTTAAAAAGACTGCCATTAGTAATATTAAACGTATCAAATCCTGTACCATTTCGAATTTTGTTGTCAATTATACCTGCTTGGAAGTAGTTACTATGACCGCCTGCGTACCTCGCTACTAATATAACGCTAGGTCTAAAACTTAGTCCACTAATTGTAACAGTTGAACTTCCACTAGTTGTTGCTGTACCACTCGCCCACTTCTTCCCTAATGGAATCCCATTTACCGCACTCACAAACGCACTAAATGGGTCGGTATCATTCATCGTTCCGCCCTTCGCACGAATCGCCGAGCCTAATTGCGCCTTAATTCCATCGAGAAATGATTTTAAGTCCTGTACACCTTTAACCGCGCTTAATATGTCGTCATTCGCGTGTAATTGTTTACTAAACGTATATGTCCAAACATTGTTTCGTGAACCATTATGCATTTCGATTGTAAGCGTATGGTTTCCGTATTTAAGTGCATCCCATTGAGATTGGTTAAGACTAACAGTAAATTGCTGTCAGTTTGATGGGCTTGTTCGTGTATTTATAACAGTACCGTTAATCTTTTCGGTGATCGTTCCCATTGTTCCGTTTGTTGTAATGGAATAGGTCAAAATATTATTTTTGTCAGCAGATGTTTTTTGATCAATAGAACCTTGCGGAACAGAAATTTGTGTATCAACAAAAAGCAAAATATACGCACCATCTACATCGGGTGTGTCTGAAACAGCAACAGTATTTTCTATATTTAGTGCGGGCCGAATACCTCTAAAACCAACATTTGCGTTGTCGGCGATGAGTCCACCATTACTATCTAAACACCTAACGCTGTAAGTGGTGGCGGTATAAGGTGTTCTTAGAAACCATTGCCAAGGTTGACTTGCATTTAAGCCGCCGGCTGTATATTCGCTGCTTGAAACTGCTTCCGCTGTTGGATATGCCTTCCTTGCTTCATTGCTGTTAAAGATAGAAAACGGTGTTCCTTCTGCTACCGCGTTTTCGTCTCCAAGCCCTACTTCTGTTCTGGAAAGAAGAAATATCTTATCTTGAACAGTTTCGCTTCCACCGCCATCATACACCGCGCTTTTCGCAACTGTTAAAGTTGTCAGAAGTAACTTTGTTTTAAGTTCACTTGAAAAGTTTGATAAAAATCCAGCTTCTGCTTCGTATTCATTGTGGTTGCCATAGACATTTGTATCACTGGGTGGAGTATCATAACCGTGTTGAGCCGAATACCATGGAGAAGTGTCTTTATTTAGCCATTGTCGGATGTTTGAATGAATGTATCTATTGTTACCATAGTTTGAACGGTCAACATTCGGATTTGCAGGTTCTTTTGCGTCAATGGCTTTTAGTGTAATGATTTTTTCTGTCAATAAAGTGACTGAATTAGCCGGATAACCCGGATGGTTTTTATCAATAATTTGAAAGATTATCGGTTTACCGTAATATTTTGTGTTTAAATCCTTTACCTTTGCCCCAATAGGCAAGTTTGTTATTGGTTGCGGCACTTATCTCACCTCTCTTACATGTTCAAAATGTTATTTACCGATGTAATAACATGTTTCATTTAATTTTTTTAAAAAACTTTTTTCGTACCATGTTTTGTAGGGTTGAGAAACCGCTTAAGGTAAAGCATAATCGAGTAGGAGGGGGTGGCTAACCCCCGACCTCTCACACCACCGTACATACGGTTCCGTATACGGCGGTTCGAAAGTTTATGAAATCACAGTTGCGAGGGATTTCAAACCTTGCTCTTGCCAATATCGATTATTTAAGGCAAGATTAATGATAGGGTTGTTGGAAATTCGCCAATATCCTTTCCGGGTGTTAGCGTTTTTCCATGCTTCCTCCTCAGAAATACCGAGTTTTAACAGGTTTCGGTATTTCGTTTTGACCTTTTTCCACTCTTTCCATCGGCATGCCCTCAGCCTACGACGGATGTGTGAATCAGTTTTAATTGCGTATGTCTTGATATCTGCAATTTTAAAGTAATTCCCCCAGCCTTGTACCAATTGGTTTATCTTCTGGATTCGTTCTTCCATACTGACGCCCCAGTTCCGATTGGTTAATTTCTTTAACTTTGTTTCAAACCTTTCCTTTCTTTGCTGTGGCACGAATACCCTTATCTCATTCTGTTTCCGATAGAAACTTACTCCTAAGAATATCCGTGCACTCGGCTTTCCCACTGCGCTTTTCTCCTGATTGACCTTCAGTTTGAGCTTCTTCTCAATAAACTTAGAAATTCCTGTTTTCACTCTTTCTCCCGCTTTCATGCTTTTGACGAAGATATTGCAGTCGTCTGCGTATCTGACAAACCGAAGTCCTCTTCGTTCTAATTCCTTATCTAACTCATTCAACATGATATTGCTCAAAAGCGGACTTAACGGTCCTCCTTGCGGGGTTCCTTCTATGTTCGGCTTTACCAGGCCATTTTCCATAATCCCAGCTTGTAAATATCTTCTAATGAGTTTCAAAGTTGGTTTGTCTGTGATTGTTTTAGCGACTAAGGACATGAGTTTATCATGTTGAACCCGATCAAAAAATTTTTCTAAGTCTATATCTACCACAATGTTGTATCCATCTTCGATATATTGTCTTGCCTGCTCAATTGCTTGGTGGGCGCTTCTGTTTGGTCTGAAACCATAGCTATAGGGACTAAACTGTTTCTCAAATATGGGCGTAAGTTTTTGGACTACGGCTTGTTGGAAAATGCGGTCGGTGACGGTCGGAATGCCTAGCTTTCTTTTCCCACCGTTAGGCTTTGGAATTTCAACCCTTCTTACTGGTTTTGGTTTGTATTTCCCTTCTCTTATGAGTTGGACAAGTTTATATCCTTCCTCCTTCAAGTAAAGGTGAGTAGCTTCTATATCTTTCCCATCGACACCGGCTGCTCCTTTGTTTTTCTTAACCCTCTTGAAGGCTTTATTCAGGTTGTCAGGGTCTAATATCCTATCAATTAAGCTTTCTTGTGATTCCATATTGTTCCCATGCTATCGAGGTTGAACAAGGAGAACTCCACGCTATATAGAGATATTCAGTTTTCCGAACCTTCTATCTTTACATAGCCATTATTGAAATGTTGGCTGTTTCTTCGTTCCCTTGTAAATAGCTCTAGCACAGTCGCTCCTTTCGTTCCGTCCTTCTTAGTCCACCAGGACTAATATATAAATGCTAGTTTAATAATGTACAAAATTGATTAGATAAGAATGTACAGTTTTGACACTCCCATGCATACTGGTTTTGAGGTGAATTGTATGCATGTGAAATTGGATATAACAACAGACATTCAAATTGAAAGTCTTGTTGATTTACCAAAACTAAAAATTCTTATGGAGAATCTGAATATGAAAATTAATAAGAGTAAACTGGCACGAGAATTGAACGTGGATAGGAGAACGATTGATAAATATCTGAAAGGCTATGTGCCACAAAAGAAGCGGACAAGGACGTCCAAGATTGATGAATACTACGGTGTTATTTCTCTGTTGCTTTCAAAGGAATCCAAACAAGTCTTCTACTATAAGCGTGTTCTTTGGCAGTATTTAAAAGATAACCATGGTTTGGACTGCTCGCAATCGGCTTTTCGGGCCTACATCTCCCGTAAACCAGAATTCCAATCGTATTTTACCGAAGGCAAACGAACAAATTCAGTTCAACCGGTAGTTCGCTTTGAGACACCTCCTGGCGAACAGGCGCAATTCGATTGGAAAGAGAATATCAAATATATAACAAAAGATGGTGAAATTCTATATGTCAATGTAGGTGTTTTTCTCTTGTCTTATTCACGGTTTCGAACATTTCAATTATCCATCTCTAAGTCGCAAAGCGTGTTGATGTCATTTTTGATGGAGAGTTTTGAAGCGATTGGAGGAGTACCAAAAACAATTGTCACAGACAATATGAAAACGATCATGGATGAAGCAAGAACAGAATATTCAAAAGGTGTCGTAAACGAACGGTTTGATCAATTTACGAAAGACTGTGGATTCGAACTCAAACCTTGTATAGCCGGAAGACCAAACACAAAGGGTAAGGTGGAAACACCTATGAAATTAATAGATGAAATCCATGCGTATCAAGGCAAATTCGATTATGAGGAGCTCCATGAATTTGTACAATCTCTCTGTGAACGCATTAATCAAAGTTATCATCAAGGAACAGGGAAGATTCCTATCCTGGCTTTTGCGCAAGAAAAAAATCTCTTACTGCCCTTACCATGGAAACAAATAAGAGATTCTTATAAAATCAATCATACACTTGTAAAAGTGAATCCTTCCAATATGATTTCGTATAAATCGAATCAATATTCAGTTCCAGCTGAATACAAAGGAAAAACCGTCGGTTTACAAGTTTATGATGACCATATCCATGTTTATTATAACACGATTTTAATCGCCAAACATAGGATTAGTCAATTGAAACTCAACTACAAAGAAGAACATTACGTAAACGCTTTGTCGAAGGGACTGCCGCATCATCCGAATATTGACGAACTAGCGAAAAAGAATCTACTCGCGATTCATGAGGTATATAAAAATGAATAGCAGCTACCAACAATTAATCCAAAACTTGGAGTACTTAAAGTTAAAACAAATGGTCCATCACCTTGGCGAAACGATTGATTTTAGCATGAATAACCAGTTATCGTTCGTTGATACGCTCGTAAAATTGACGAATTATGAAATTGATATGCGAGAGAAAAATATGATTAACTCTATGGTTAAGGTGGGGGCTTTTCCCCACCTAAAGGAGATCAAAGATTTCGATTTTGACTTTCAGCCATCGATTAATAAGCAGCAGATTCTCGATTTTACATCATTACGATTTATCGAAGACAAAGAGAATATCGTATTTTTAGGACCGAGTGGTGTTGGAAAAACACACTTAGCCACCGCTATTGGTATTGCAGCAGCCAAAAAGCGAACTAGTACTTATTTTATCAAGTGCAATGAATTGATCTTACAATTGAAGAAAGCAAAAATGGAAAATAGATTAGAAAACCGATTGAAGCACTATGGCAAATACAAGTTATTAATCATTGACGAAATCGGTTATCTTCCAATCGACAAAGAAGATGCTAAGTTGTTCTTTCAGTTGATCGATTTACGGTATGAGAAAAGGAGTACCATCCTCACAACAAACGCCAATTTTAAAGTATGGGATGAGGTATTCCAAGATTCCAAATTAGCAAATGCCATATTAGATCGTGTATTGCATCACGCAACGGTCGTCAATATAATTGGCGATTCCTATCGAATTAAAAATCATTTAGAAAAAGAAAATGAGTAAAAATGTACATCCTTAAACAGTCAAAAGTGTACATGTTTAAGTTGACATTTACACTAATACTATGACTTCAGCTGACTTCTCTTGGTTCAACTACTTATCGCTAAGTAGGTTCCTTCTAGGGGTACCAGGAGACCTCCCGGGGTAAGTCCACTCACTTTCTCCTCATATATCTGCCACATTTATTCCCATTCCATCCGGGGATATTTTGGACTTTGTTTTGTTATGCAAACTCGTCCTGAAATGAGAACCTCAAATGTGATTCGTGTACCTCAGACCAAGGATTTGCCTAGGGCTTCCTTCAGATTCCGCGTCACCGCGGACACCCTTGCCTTCAGCTAATGGTTCGCATATCCCAACGCCCATAGCGGACTTTCACCGCCTAGTTAGTGGACATGCCCGGCGCACATAAAAGTATTGTTTCCTTATAAGAAACAATTAAAGGTGGTGGAAGATATGAAGGAAGTCGGAATGCAAATTAGAAAAATCAGAGAAGAAAAGGACATGACTTTAGAAGAATTAGGAAAAAAGATTGACCTGACGAAAGGATATCTTTCCAAGCTAGAAAGAGGAGAAAAGCCGATAAATCTGAAAAATCTTAAACGAATCGCTGATGCCTTAGACGTAGATGTTACAGATCTGTTCCCTAATAAAGAAAAAGTGAAAAACCCTTTTACACATGAAGAAGATTGGGTATTTGTGGTTGAAGAATTAAAAAAGAGAGGGTTTTCAGCAGGTGACATTTACCTCAAAATTGCACAAGAAGCAATCGAACGTGACAAAAAGCGTGATTAAAAAGACCTAAAAAAACACAAAGTGTTCACATTCGACAAATTTAGCCCCTTTTTGTCGAAATTGTGCAATATTGGGAAACATTCTCCCCTTCGGAAATATGTAGTATAATATACTTGAAAGGAACGTATGTTCGTATTTTGTTTACATGTTCGAGGGGGCTACTATCATGAGAAAGATTTTGAAAGTGGACGAGTTACCTAAAGGCTTCATTTACTTTTCAAAGACACATATCGTTGAAGGTACTGGAAAAAAATTTGACGGGAAGGTGATGAAGCATGAAGGGTTACATTCGAAAAAGGGGGAATAGTTGGTCGTTCACAGTTGACATTGGAAAAGATCCGCGGACAGGTAAGAGAAAACAGAAAACACGATCGGGTTTCAAAACCAAAAAAGAGGCCCAAGCTGCACTCGCTGAATTGATTACTAATGTAGATAAAGGAACGTACAAGGAACCACACAAGCGATTATTTAAAGATTTCTCTTTAGAGTATGTCCAAAACACTTATAAGAATAAAGTAAAAGCTTCGACTTATGAGAGAACATATTCGTTATTAGTTAATCAGATTATCCCTTGGTTTCAGAATGTGGAACTTGAAAAGATTGATCAGGACCTTATTCATCAATTCTACACAGAAAAGATAAATGAAGGGTTATCGTCAGCTTACGTTAGAAGAATGCACGAAGTTATCAAAATGCTATTGCGTAGAGCGAAAACAAGAAAATTGATAACAGAAGATATCGCCTCTCTCATTGAAGCGCCAAGATTGGAGAAAAAAGAGATGCAAACGTGGTCTATTGAGGAAGTAAATGAATTCCTCAAATACACGAAACATTCACGTTATCACCCTGTTTTCTTTTTGGCTGCGTATACCGGCATGAGGAAAGGCGAAATTCTTGCTTTGCATTGGGATGATATCGACTTTGAAAAGAAAACTATTACCATCAAAAAAACTCTTTACAGAATTAAAGATCAGTATTTATTAACCGAACCTAAAACACTAAATGCAATACGAACTATTTACATTGATGATGATATCGTAAGAGTATTAAAAAAGCAAAGAGTGAAACAAAATTTAGAAAAATTAAAATATGGCGGTGTATATCAGGATCAAAATTTAGTATTCGCCCAAGAAGACGGAAGTTTTGTACAACCATCAGCCGTGAATGCTCTTTTCCTCCGATTTATTCGACAAATGGGCATAAAAAGAATCAGGTTCCATGATTTACGTCATACACATGCAACGATCCTCCTTCAAATGGGAGTGAATCCAAAAATCGTTGCGGAACGGTTGGGCCACTCCAGTGTTCAAATTACATTAGATACTTATTCGCATGTTTTGCCGTCTATGAAAAAAGATTTAGCCGAACAATTCTCAAAAGCCATGAAACGTGGTCAAAATGTGGTCAATCGTGAATAAAAGGCATAGAAAATACTATGCCTTAAGCATTCCTCCAAGCCCTTTTATCATCGAAGAGACTTGGGATACTGCATTCATCATTTGACCTGTTGTGTTGATCATTTTGTTAAAGTCAATGGTTCCATCCTGGTTTTTAAAGGAATTTATAATCGATTGAACTCCGGAAGGCTGCTTTGCCATATACTGCAATTTTGGATAAGGATTTGTAACAGGATAAGGATTTATTTGCTGGGAATAAGGCTGTGAGTAACCTTCGTCTGCCGGCTGCAATGGGTTTTGAAAAAGGATGTTCGAGTAGCTTTGCTGTCCATTGTATGGATTTGCGTTATTCTTATGATTCCCGTATGAAGGATGCATCGGATTCATTGCTGGTGCAAATTGTTGCTGGTGGGCGTAAGTATTCCAGAACATCGGGTGATTAAAATCCGCGAATGGAACCATCTGCCGGTTCGAAAAGTCGATACCCGGTACAGGAGAATAATAGGGAAATCCAATTTGTCCTTGCCAAAACGGAAAGTTTATATCATAGGCTGGTCTCTTATTTCGGCCAAACATGGGCAAACGTCCTCCTTAAATATTTCACTGCTACATATTATGCAATTACAAAAGATAGGTGAAAGCGGAGGAATTTCTTCTCTATTTGTGGAAAAGGGGCGGAGCTACGCTAACAAAGATAGAAATGACAACTTATGGTTTAGCAACATACTTGTTTAGCTTTGTAAATATTATGTGGCTTGGCTTCGATCACACCGCCTTATTATGTTGGTTTTATTTTATAATGGAAGTTATTTCCATGTTAGGGTCGGGAGTTTAAAACACATACACGTTTTTTGTCAAACGGCGAGGGATATTGTCGTAAAGTTTGATTTTTCAAAAAATAAGGATTATTCATTATCCATGATAAAATAATTGCAAAGGGGATTAAGATGAAGGAGGAATTGAATATGAATATTCACGAGCTAAAAATGAAATTTGGACAAAAACGCGATTACATTACAGAAAATGTAAATCAATTATTGGATTTTGCGAAAAAAGCGTACATCCATAATGAAATATCTATTAATGACTATCGCAATCTTGTCCGTGAGCTTGAAGCTTTAGGCGCAACTATTCCTGATACTTTAAACGACGACTCCCTCATCGAGAACGCCTAAATGTAAGCGCATTAATGTAAGCGCATCAATAAAACGAAGCAATGGGGCTGGCTCAAAAGCAAAGGGTCAGGCCCTTTTTATTTTTTGCTTTCGAGTTGCATTAATATACCTGTCAAAAGAAAACGGACAGACTGAAAATGATCGAGGAACCGCTTTCGGCTCGTTGTTGAATAGAACGCTTGAATCGAAATCATTTCGATATTTTCCGAGCAAACTTCAATTTGTTTTATATGAAAATTTCTGGGTGTTTCTTTCGTAATCCAATCGATCGCAGCGTTCTTCCATTGGCCATTTAATTTTGCAGTTTCATCCGCAAAAGGCTTTACTTCTCTATAGAAATCAGCGTCTGTTTTCGACTCTTTTATCTCTTCAAATCGAGCGTTTGCTTTTTCTGCCGCCTCTAAAAGGGCTTTTGCATAGTCATAAAGCTCTTTATACTCACTCATTTTTTCTTCTCCCAATTAAAAATAATAATAAAAAAGTAGCCTTTATTAAAGCTACCGACCACGTCATCTCTTTTTATTTTATTTAATTTTAATATCCCAGTTCAAGTATTCCGCCTGAAGCTTTCACGGCCGGACTTTTTTGCTCCATAATTTCAAACATATCGACCTCTGTTTCCATAGCAAAAAGTTTTTCCTCGCAAACGGATAGTCTTTTTAGATGTTCCTCCTGAATATCTCGTTTATATTCTTTTATCGAGGTATGAAGAACAGTATCTAATTCCTCAAGTTGGTCATATATTTCGCTTAATTTCAATAACAGCTCTCTTTTTTGATCATTCGGCTCCTTCATGATCATTACCTCCTTCGGTTTCTTAACTACCTAATTCGCTCTTGTATTTGTTCTTCCTCCACCATTGACAAAACTAGAATTAATTCGGCAAAGAAAGTGCAAATTTTTTTATCTTTGACCTTTTTTTCGACACAAATTAAAATAAAAAACACGCTTCTTTCACTTACTATTGAAAAAATAATTTTTTAAAGCAATGAGACAGTGAAGCTGTTTTTGTTTTTTCAAATACCAATCGGTGATTAGAATTGGATGGCGATGGTGAATATGGGGATGAAGCCATTTCTTTTTGAACTGACCTTTTTGAAACCAATCACTGAACCCATCCAACTGGTTGCCGATGACCGGAAATGCTTCCCGCAATATTGGCGTATCTCTTTCCTTTTCTTGAATAAAGTACTGCTCGTAATCATATCTTGAACCTGTATGCGGAGTATCTTTAGCGAACTGAAAAAATAACGGAAATAATTCAGGAGAAAACAAAATATCCGATAGCCTCTTTCCAAGGTCAATTCTTTTGCTGACATTGCGAAAACCATTCACACTCGCGCCATAAAGCTGGCCGCTGCAAGTCGGAAACAGGACGGAATTAAAGTGAAGCCAATCTTGAAAAAAAAACAGAAAAGAATGAAACACCAACCGTTTATAAACGGGATGCTCGATCACGGGTTTTTGGATCACATTCTGTTCATTAATAATAAGAGCAATCATTAATCTATTTTTATTTCTTTCTTTCCAAAATGTTGTCCATTCATTTTCCATGAACGCAGAGATTTGAAAATAACCCCGCAAATGAAACATTGGACGATTTATTTTCGTCGAATAATGGTAGAGCAAAAGCTGGGGAAAAGCATCCTTAAAGATTAGCCAATTTGCACGTTCATATGTTAAAAAGAGCTCATTCCTAACTTGTTTGCTCAAAATATTCGGAAGCCATTTCCCTTCCAAGTCACACATATTCCAGCCGGCATTTCTGGAAACCATGCTCGCTAAAAATGCCCATTTAATTTCGGGATGATTCAAGAAAAATTTAAAGTATGCATTTGTTCTGGATATGTTATCTATATTATTTTTATTCGTTTCAATCGTAATCAGCCTTATAAGATCCTGATCGCTTATTGTACGTCCGGAATTCATTTGATATAAGCTATTTTCTGTCATCAGCCTCTCCTTATGGCAAAAACATATGCTATGTTTAGTCTGTGGAGGATTTATGTTTTTATTCAACCATAGGGTGTGAAGATTTGTTATGATAGGTAGTAGTTTGTGAGGTGGCTTACATGAATTTTCACTATCCGAATGGAAAACGTTATATTCCGAAACAGACCGAAAACATAAAAAAAGGAAAAAATGTAACCTACAGCAACCGGGGAATGACTCTCGAAGAGGACTTAAATGAAACGAATAAATATTATTTAAATCATAACATTGCCGTTATCCACAAGAAGCCTACTCCTGTGCAAATTGTTCATGTTGATTACCCGCAAAGAAGTGCGGCAGTGATTAAGGAGGCATATTTTAGGCAGCCGTCTACGACCGATTACAATGGTGTTTATAAAGGGAAATATATTGATTTTGAAGCAAAAGAAACCCGTTATAAGACTTCCTTTCCTTTAAAAAATTTTCATGAACATCAAATTCACCATATGAAAAATGTTTTAAACCATGGCGGTATTTGTTTTGTTATTCTCAGGTTTTCATCCACTGATGAAGTATTTTTTCTTAAAGCAGAACATCTTCTTGAGTTTTGGGAAAGGATGACAAATGGAGGAAGAAAGTCGATCACGAAGGATGAGATAGAAAAGTTCGGGCACTATGTACCTATTGGATTTCGCCCCCGAATTGACTATATTAAAATAATAGATTATGTTTATAATCTTACTTGAATTTTTCAACAATCCTGAATGAACTTAGAAAGGAAGGATTTAATATGGCAGAAAAATACCAGACAAGGGAGGAGCGCCGTAGACAGCACCTTGCAGCCAAGAAAAAAAATAAAGGCAAGAAGAGCCCTTCTGGAACCTTTAAAAAAATTTTTCTGGCTTTAATTGTCCTTGGTATTATCGGAATGTTGTCAGGTGTAGCAACCTTTGCTTATATGATTAAAGATGCACCGAAGCTGAATGAAAAGCTGCTAAAGGACCCTATTTCTTCAAAGATCTATGATATGGATAAAAAACTTATCGCCGAAGTCGGTTCGGAAAAAAGGGATTATGTTGAATACGAAGACATTCCAAAACTTGTAGAAAATGCAGTTTTAGCAACAGAAGACGTCCGTTTTTATAAGCATCACGGAGTTGATCTGATCCGATTAGCAGGCGCAGTTGTCGCCAATATCAAGGATGGGTTTGGATCCGAAGGTGCCAGTACGATTACACAGCAGGTCGTAAAGAATTCATTCTTAACTTTTGACAAAACATTAAAGCGGAAGGCCCAAGAAGCATGGCTTGCCTTCCAGCTCGAACGAAAATATACAAAACAAGAAATATTTGAAATGTATGTCAACAAAATTTATATGTCCGAGAACGTTCATGGTATCGCTACTGCCGCGAAGGTTTACTTTGGCAAAGACCTTAAAGATTTAGAGCTGCATGAAGCTGCATTGCTCGCGGGAATGCCGCAAAGTCCTAATAACTATAATCCTTTTGAACATCCGGACAAAGCGAAAAAACGACGCAACATCGTTCTTTCACTCATGCATCAGCACGGATTTATTTCGAAAGAAGAGATGGAAAAAGCTCAAAAAATCCCTGTTGAATCAACACTTGTAAAAGAAGAAAAACGGAAAAAAACTGATAAGCCATACGATGCGTTTGTCGACGCTGTCATTGATGAAGTTGAAAAATACGGCGATTTTGATATTTTTTCCGACGGATTGCACATCTATACGACACTTGATCAAGATGCACAGACATATGTTGAAGAAATGCTGAATTCAAATGAAATTGTTCAGTTCCCTGATGATGAGTTCCAGGCAGGTATCGCGCTCTTAGATACAAAAACTGGTGAAATCAGGGCAATTGGCGGCGGTCGCAATCAGAAAGTAAAACGAGGATTTAACTACGCGATTGATACAAGACGCCAGCCGGGCTCAACCATTAAGCCAATACTCGACTATGGTCCTGCGATTGAATATTTGAAATGGGGCACGTACCATACGTTAGTTGATGAACCTTATACGTACTCAGATCCGGAACGCACACCTATTAACAACTGGGATCACAGACATATGGGACCGATGACAATGCGTGAAGCTTTAGCCCGCTCCCGAAATGTTCCTGCCCTGAAAGCATTGCAGGAAGTTGGGTTGGAAAAAGCGAAGGATTTTGCAAATCGATTAGGAATTCCTTTGAAAGAAATTTATGAATCCTATGCGATTGGCGGTCTTGGGAACAAGGATAAAGGCGTTTCTCCTTTGCAAATGGCCGGTGCATACAGTGCATTCGGAAACAACGGTTTCTATACGGAGCCACATGCAATTAGAGCAATCGAATTTCGGGACGGAACAAAAATTGATACAGCACCTGAACCTAAAGTAGTCATGAATGACTATACCGCTTTTATGATTACAGACATGCTGAAGAGCGTTGTGAAGGATTCTTACGGAACAGGAACACGCGCAAATATTCCAGGATTGCCTGTTGCCGGAAAAACCGGTACAACAAACTATTCTCAAGCAGACAGAGAAAAATATGGCATTCCTGACGGGGCGGTTCCAGATTCCTGGTTTGTCGGTTATACGACCAAATATACTGCAGCTGTCTGGACAGGATATAAAGATCAAATGGAGAACTATATACCGGCAGGCGAAAATCAAAAGATTGCCCAATACTTGTTTAAGAACTTAATGGAGCACGTTTCAAGCAATATCGAAACGCCGGATTTTGAAATGCCAAACAGTGTAGAACAAGTAAGGATTGAAAAAGGTACCTTTCCTGCTAAACTGGCAAGTGAATATACGCCTGAAGACCAAGTACTTTACGAATATGCTGTGAAAGGCCATGCGCCAAGCCAAGTTTCCGAGAAGTTTTATAAGCTTGCACCACCTGGAAATGTCCAAGCAATGTATGATGAATCAACAAATGAAATAGCCCTGTCTTGGGATTATGACACTGAGGGTGGCAACGAAGGTGTACAATTTGAAGTAAATGTATCGATCAATGAAGGACCTGTGCAGCAATTAACGGTTACTGGAGAAAAAGGTCTCCGCATCTCTAACCCGATACCGGGGGGCATTTATAAATTTAGTGTCATTGCCGTGAAGGGAGATCAGCGGAGCGATCCGGGAAGTGCAACCGTTCAGATTCCTGATCCATCCAATCTCGAAGAAGACAGCGAAAATGTCGATAACGATAACGGAGACCAAGGAGAAAATTCTGGAAATAATGAAACCGAACAGCCGGGTTCCGAAAACAACCAAGGAGGCAATGGCTCCGGAGATGATAATGCCGGAGACGAAACCGGAGAAGGTAATCCCGGCGGCAATCCCACTGACGGTGCCGGTGGCAATGGTGATGAAGGCGCCGGCGGCAATCCCGCTGACGATGCCGGCGGCAATGGTGATGAAGGCACCGGCGGCAATCCCGCTGACGGCACCGGTAATGGAGCCGGCAGCACCGGCGGCAATCCCGCTGACGGCACTGGAAGCAATGGTGCTGGAAGCGTTGGCAGTTCAGGAGGAACCGGCTCCAACGGGTCCGGTTCAACTGGAAATACCGGCCAATCCACAGGGGGATTTTCAAGAAAAAGGTAAATATTATCTATCAAAAAAGTTCGAGCACTACGCTCGAACTTTTTTGATAGCCATATGTTTCACAAAATGTTTTTCTTGTTCATCCATTAGTTCTGATAGCTGTTTGAACGAATGATAAAGTCCGGGCCGGTTCATGATGAACTGCAGCCTTTCATCCACATTAATGGGTTTGACTATTAACTTTTCGAAACTCATCCCGTTAAGCTTAACAGGAACATGATTGCTCCAATATACAGCCTCAAGGAATAAACCAGTTCCCTTTTTCATCGGCTGTAAAGCTCCTCTGCTGTCTCTTTTTTCGTAAAACTCAAACAGATTTTGCTTTACTTTCTTCCATTCGTTAAAAATAACGGGAACACATTGTTCAGCATCTTCCCAAGGCTTTATCGCATCGATTCCCGAAAAATAAGCTGCTTCATAAATAAATGGAATTTCAGGATTCAGCTGATTGGCGTACTCTCCCTTCCACATCACTTTCTCGATCGGAAAAAAGAAAGGGCTCGTTAATTCAGACGGAATCTTAATTTCTTTTTCCATGCTGTTCACGATTGATCCTTCCTTTTCATTCTTTTCTTTCCTTCCCTGCACAAATCGAGAAGCGGACAAACTTCGCATTGTGGATTTTGTGCTTTGCAATGGTATCTGCCGAAAAAGATCATTCGATGGTGGGTAATCGACCATTCTTCTTTTGGAACTTTTTTCATTAAAGTCTTTTCAACTTCCAAAACAGAATCTTTCCACCGGCAAATGCCCAGCCGCTTACTCACTCGTTCCACATGGGTATCAACAGCAATGGCAGGCACTCCAAAAGCTACGGAAACAACAACATTGGCCGTTTTTCTTCCTACTCCGGGAAGCTTAGTCAACTCATCTCGATCCGTGGGTACCTTTCCCCCATATTCATCGATAAGCATTCTGCAAAGCTTTTGAATATTTTTTGCCTTGTTTCTGTACAACCCGATCGAACGAATATCATTTTGAAGTTCTTCTATAGGAACATTTAAATAATCTTCAGGCGACTTATACTTTTTAAAAAGATTTTTCGTCACCTTATTTACTAAAGCGTCAGTACATTGTGCTGATAGAAGAACAGCTATAAGTAATTCAAATGGATTGCTATGATTCAGCTCACCGTGTGCATTTGGGAACATTTCCGCCATTTTATCCAAACAAAATCGTATTTGACTGTTGTTTAACATTGATTCTCACCTAACAAAAAGAATTAGAAAAAAATCTTCCCGCAAACATTTCTCCTATTGTTCAAGCCAATTATAAAACGGGATGGTTTTCGTTTTTTCCGTCTGTTCCTTCTGCTGTTCCATTCTCTGTGACTGAAATTGCCTGAACTTTCTGCCATAGCTTTTTGCCTGCTCAATCGTTTTAATTCCGTTTCTCTTCCATTCAAATAAGATTCGATCAATATATCGAAAGTTTAACTTCCCGGAAATAACTGCTTCTCTGAGAGCAGCTTTAATAATAACCGGATCATGATGATCATCATCCAGCCACATATTCAACGTTTCAATTTCAAATGGAGACAGCGGCCGGCCAAATTCCCTTTCAAAAATTGTATATAAGTCTGTTTCTTCCTGATGCTGAATTTCTAGTTTTTGTTTTTTTTGTTCTATTAAAAACTGCTCAATGAGTTTATCCCAAAGAGGCTGCAATGAATATTTTTCAAAACGGATTCCATCCTCGGAATACCCGTCAATAATTAAAATAAAGCCTTTTTGTATTAATTTTCGAAGCATGTCGGTACATTCAACCGCGGAAATGGTCATGCGGGCTGATAGTTCATCAGGTGTAGGAAATTCATTCCCTTTTTCTAAAAAAGAAATGACGTGCAGCAAGAATGTTAATTCTTGCTCGTTTAAGTTCATTTTTTTATAATGACTTAACAAAGCGGCTGGTATCGTTATACTGCCTTCTTTAACCCAAGCTAATAAATTTTCTTTCATCGATGACACCTCTCTTTCAGTATAACATGGACAAACCGTGCAAGTAAGTGAACCAACTTGTGGGAACTGATTATCTTAAAAGAAAGATTCTTTCATTCGTTCCGTCCGGCAAAAACTTAGCAGTAATGCAAGAAAGCCCGCAGCCAGGCGGACTTTCTATTTTTTTCTACTATTATGGATATAAACGATTTAACAAACGAGGGAAAGGGATCGTTTCGCGTACGTGTTCAACTCCACTGATCCATGCAACCGTTCTTTCAAGACCGAGACCAAATCCGGAATGCGGCACCGAACCATATTTGCGCAGCTCGAGATACCATTTGTAAGCAGCCGGATCCAGCTTATGCTCCTCAATTCTTTGCTTTAACAAATCATAATCGTGGATACGTTCTGATCCTCCTATAATCTCGCCGTATCCTTCCGGTGCAATCAAGTCGGCACAAAGCACGACATCATCCCGATTTGGATCAGGCTGCATGTAAAAAGGCTTCAACGAAGTTGGATAATGGGTAATAAACACTGGTTTGTCAAAGCTTTCAGCAATCGCTGTTTCATGCGGTGCACCGAAATCATCGCCCCATTGGATATCATCAAAGCCTTTGTCGTGCAATAATTTAATGGCTTGATCATATGTGATTCTCGGGAAAGGAGCATTAATATTTTCAAGCTTGCTTGTGTCACGACCGAGCGTTTTTAATTCAAGCTTACAATTTTCCAAAACAGATTGGACAATATGGGAAACATATTCTTCTTGAACTTTCAAATTGTCTTCAAACTCGTAAAAAGCCATTTCCGGTTCAATCATCCAGAATTCAATTAAATGCCGGCGGGTTTTTGATTTTTCCGCACGGAATGTCGGTCCGAAAGAGAAAACCTTTCCGAGTGCCATCGCTGCTGCTTCCATATAAAGCTGCCCGCTTTGAGAAAGGTAAGCATCTTCATCAAAATATTTTGTAGCAAACAGTTCTGTCGTACCTTCAGGTGCACTTCCCGTTAAAATCGGCGGGTCTACTTTCACAAACCCATTGTTATTGAAAAATTCATATGTTGCCCTGATGATTTCATTGCGGATTTTCATAATAGCATGCTGGCGTCTTGAACGAAGCCAAAGATGGCGGTTATCCATCAAAAATTCTGTGCCATGTTCTTTCGGAGTGATCGGATAATCAACAGCCTGATGAATCACTTCAACGTTTTTGACAAGCAGTTCATAACCAAAAGGTGAACGTTCATCTTTTTGAACAACACCTGTAACATACATGGATGATTCCTGAGTAATCGATTTCGCTGTTTGAAATACATCCTCAGGCACTTCGCTCTTTACAACGACTCCTTGAATAAAACCTGTACCGTCACGAAGTTGAAGAAAGGCGATTTTTCCGCTTGATCTTTTATTAGCAAGCCAAGCACCAATTGTTACTTCATTGCCAACAAATTTATGAACTTCTGAAATTGTTGTTTTAGTCACGATTATGTTCCCTCCAAAAAGATGAAAAAACTCTTCTCAATGTACCGAATTTTATTATAACGTTCGCCTTATTAAGAAGCAACATAAAACAGGGCCCTCAATATTGCCATGAGAGCCCTGACAAAACTGCCGGCTATAAGTATAGATTGTTTGTGTTTATTGTGTTATTTCATTTTGCTTTCAACAAATTGCTTCATTCTTTCAACAGCCTGTTCAAGCAACTCAAGAGAAGTTGCATACGATAACCGAATGTTATCAGGAGCTCCGAAGCCTGAACCGGGAATAACAGCTACTTTTGCCTTTTCTAATAAGGCTGCTGCAAATTCATCTGTATTCTCATATCCGGTTAGTTCGGCTGCTTTTTTTACATTTGGAAATAAATAAAAAGCACCTTGTGGTTTAATACAAGTAAATCCGGGAATTTGGATGAGCTTATCATAAATAACGTTTAAACGCTCCTCAAATGCTTTTCGCATCTCTTCTACCGTTTCCTCAGATCCGGAATATGCAGCGATGGCTCCGTATTGCGCCGTAGTTGTCGGATTTGAAGTACTGTGGCTTGCAAGATTGGTCATCGCGGTAATGATCTCTTTATTTCCTGCTGCAAATCCTATTCTCCATCCTGTCATCGAATGTGATTTCGCTAAACCGTTAATCATAATGGTTTGTTCTTTTAACTCCGGTGACAACTGGGCAATCGAAATATGTTTATTGTTTCCATAAACAAGCTTTTCATAAATTTCGTCGGAAATAATTAAAATGTTATGTTCAAGACATACTTTTCCTAATTCACGCAATTCGTCTTCCGTATACACCATACCGGTTGGGTTGCTTGGTGAATTGATGACAACTGCCTTTGTGCGGCCGGAAATCGCTTGTTCCAATTGGGAAGGTGTAATCTTAAATTCATTTTCTTCCGAACCTTCAACGAAAACCGGAACCCCGCCGGCTAATTTCACTTGCTCCGGATAGCTGACCCAGTAAGGAGTCGGAATAATGATTTCGTCTCCCTCATCAAGAATGACTTGAAATAGCGTGTACAGTGCATGCTTTCCCCCAACGGTGACAATGATTTCGCTTGCATCATAGTCAATCCCCTGGTCGCGTTTGATTTTTTCTGCAATTGCTTTTCTTAATGCTGGCAAACCTGCCGAAGGAGTATATTTTGTATGGCCTTCATTCATTGACTTTGCTGCTGCATCAATAATATATTGTGGAGTGTTAAAATCAGGTTCCCCTGCTCCAAGTCCAATAATATCGTGGCCTTGTGCTCTTAATTCTTTTGCCTTTGCAGTAATTGCAAGCGTTGAGGAAGGTGTCAGCGCTTTTACTCTTTGTGCTAGTTTAATCTCCATGCTATTTCCTCCTAAAATTTATAAATTTTCAATTTTTGTTAGCCATTCTCCTGTTTCAAAATCTACATAGTAATAATTTATTAAATTATTATCTGAAAGATAATAGATTTCCCACGAAGGCCTGTTTTTTAACATTCCGAGACGTACTTCCAATATTTCTTTAGGATTTTTTTCCTCTTTTAGTTTCCTGATTGCATCTTTTTTTGAAATGCCGTCCTTTTCTTTCTTGACGGTAACTTTTTGATCTTTTTCAGAAATCCAAACGATCATGTTTTCACCATTGCTGTCTTTACCCCATATAACATAATATGGTTCAAGCCCATTATATAAGGAAAAATCTCTTACACTTTTCAAATCAGTTTCTTCTTTAGCAATCTTGACCGCTTTTTCTTCGGCGGCCTTAACCGGCTTGAAAGCATTTAAATAAACAGTTATAAAAAATCCTATAATAATGAGGACAGCAATTGAGCTGATATAAATCAACTTTTTCATTTAAATCACTTCTTTATGTACGATAGATTGTAAATACGGCTGTATTTTGATCATCTTTATCAAGCGCCAAGCCGAACATTAAATTTTCCCTCTTAAGCGTCCTGTTTAATGTATCAACTATTTTATACAATTCCGGACTGCTTTGGACTTTAACTGTTGATAATATTTCAATTTTACTTTCCATTCCGGGATTCCTCCTAAAAGCACTGCAAAATTTATTACTTAAATCGTTCCAACAGAAAGGAAACAGTGAAATTACTTCACAGCTAGCTCTCAAAACCAATTATAACAGGAAGAAACCGTTAATGATAACAATTCATTCATGTTTTAAAAAAAATTATTCTAGTACTCATGGGTCTGACACCCTTGCCTGAAGGAAGGGGTCTGACCCCACCAAATGATCAAAGCCAGCTGTGAATGAAGTGAACTAACTCATCGATATTGCTTTTCTTGACAGGTATTTTTGGAATTGAATTTAAGAATGTTTTTCCATATCTTGTTGTAATGATTCTTTTGTCAAAGACGACAATAATTCCCCGGTCCTGTTCAGATCGTATCAGCCTGCCAAACCCCTGTTTAAAGCGGATCACTGCTTCCGGCAAGGAATAGTCGGAAAATGGATTGCCGCCATTCTTTTTTATCGCTTCGCATTTTGCTTGAATGATCGGTTCATCAGGCGGAGAAAAAGGCAGCCTTACAATAATCAGGCATGACAAGTCTTCTCCGGGAATATCAACGCCTTCCCAAAAACTGTTCGTACCAAACAGGATCGCTTTGTCAAATCGCTGAAAATTTCGTGTAAGCCTTGTTCTGCTTCCGCCTGAGATCCCTTGGGCAATTAAAACATAGTCTTCTAAAAACCCGCTTTCCTTCATCAGTTCATACGTTTTTTTCAGCATATCATAAGCTGTAAACAATATAAGCATTCTTCCTTTAGTTGCTTCCGCAATGGAAATGATATGCTCAGCAATCGAAGCGGTATATTCTTCCGCGGAGACCGCATTTATTTCGGGAAGATCTTCAGGTATAACGAGTTGAACTTGTTCAGAATAACGAAACGGCGAAGCAATTGTTTCCACATAATAATCATAATTTTCAAGACCAAGCTCTCTTACGATAAATTTAAATGAGTTATTTACGGTTAACGTTGCAGATGTAAGGACTACACTCTTTTTAACATCGAAAAACTGCTGCTTCAAATAAGAAGAAACATGAATAGGCTGAGCATAAACAGCAGTAGCATTTTGAAATGCTCTTACGTCCGTCTCAATCCATATAACATGCTCCGGCTGCTGGATAATAAACAGGTGCTTAACGGCATCTTTGACTTCCTTCAAATCTTCCAGAAAAGAAGCCATATCTTCAAGCATCCCTTTTTGTTTCCCGGATAGCTCATCTTTCAATTGTTTGATGACATTTAACCGTTTTTCAAAAAGGCAAATCAGGTCATTTAATAAAAATAAAATTCGCTCCGAAACGGCTTGTAAAGCGTTCCATTCCTTCCCGGACTCATCGTTTGTTAACCGGTATTTTATTTTGTTAAAGGACAAGCTTTTATCCTTTGTTTTTTTTCCTGCATAAAAACTGATTGTTTTAAATAACTCATCCAATTCAAACGACAAATCCGATATCGTTTGGTTGACTTCAAACGTATGAACAATATCGCTGGAAGTCCAATTAAGGTCATTCAACAGCTGTTCGAACTTATAAAACAGTTGTTTCTGCTCATAAGTACCAAGCCTGCCCAGCAGATGCCTGATTGCCAAATAATCAAGCGAAATGCCAAACTGTTTGCCTGCAGATTTTTCAAACTGATGGCCTTCATCAATAATCGCATAATGATATTCAGGAAGAATCGATTGTTCTGACACTGCATCAGAAAGGAGAAGAGCGTGATTGGTAATGATGAGATCAGCTGATTGCGCTTCATTTCTTGCTCTTAAATAATAGTCATGAGAAAGCCATGCCTTCCCTTGAAGAAATGAAGTCTCATCATTCTTAATTTGATTCCAAAAAAGTCTGCCTCCGCTTGACAAGTTCAGCTCTTCATAGTCGCCTGTTTCCGTTTCTAGCAGCCATATGAGGATTTGCATTTTTGTTAAGCACGTATCGTAATTATCGTCCTCTTCTTTTAAAGAGAGCTCAAATTTATAAAGGCTGATATAGTGATTTCTTCCTTTTAAAAGAACAGTTTTTACCGGAAAGCTGAACATCTTATTTAATAGGGGGATGTCCCGTGTTAAAAGCTGTTCTTGAAGCTGGATTGTATATGTGCTGATCACAACAGGCTCATTTTTCAGCCTTGAAAAAATGGCGGCCGGAATAAGATAGGCGAGTGATTTTCCAACTCCTGTACCTGCCTCAATTAATGAATGCTGCTGATTTAATAAAGAACGGTAAACAGTATCCATCATTTGAAACTGCCCGGTTCGTTTTTCAAATACATGAAACGCTTTTTGAAAAAGGGCTTCTTTACTTTCAATATCAAAAGGATACTCAATATGAGATGAATTTGAAACATCCTTCGGAAAATTCTTTTTCTTTTTTAAGGCAATACCGCGAAAGATTTCAATGGATTCAGGCAAAATTTCAATTGTTCGTTCCTTATTCAAAATCATATCTCCGAGCAGCATATGTAAATCACTCTTAAGCCCATCAGAAAGCTTATAAAGCTGACGCATTGTGCATAAAGGTATTTTTTGAAGCTTGTCAAGTAAAATTAACAGAAGCTCCGCTGTCACGTATGCATCACTGTCAGCTTGATGGGGACGGTCATGAGATAATTTCTCCCTTACAGCTAAATCAGATAGTTTATAGCTGTCGGCAGTAGGCAACAGAATTCTGGCTAGTTCAACCGTATCCAGCACAGGGCCGAAAAATCCTTCATATCCCGCATTAATAAGTTCTTCCTGAAGAAACGACAAATCAAAGAGAACGTTATGTGCAACAAAATAAGCGTCATCAAGAATGGTTAATATTTTGGGAGCAATTTCCGAAAAAAGCGGAGCATCCTTAACCATTTCATCGCTGATTCCTGTAAGCTCTTCGATAAAAGGCGGAATCTCTTGTTCAGGATTTACATAAGACGAGTATTGTTCAATAATTTTTCCATTCTCGATTACAACCGCCGCAAACTGAATGATCCTGTCTCCTCTTTTAGGAGCATTGCCGGTTGTCTCCAAATCAATAACTGCGAATTTATGTTGATTCATTATGAAACACCTCAAATATTCAATCAAAGCAACGGTACCATAAAACAGAAAAAAGTAAAAGATCACTTGCACCGTCTATTGTTTTTTCACCCAAAGATCAAGAAGAAAACCCCCTGAAATAAAAGGGGGTTAGAGAATTGTTTTTTCCGGTTCAGCGTGGAGCAGTTCGACAATTTTATTGTTTTCATCCATAATGGCCACTTTCGGTTTATGCGTTTTTACTTTCTCTTCAGGAACCATTACATAGGAAATAATAATGACAACATCGCCTTCCTGAACTAGACGGGCAGCTGCCCCGTTCAAACAAACAACTCCGCTTCCTCTTTTTCCGGGAATAATATATGTTTCAAAGCGGGCTCCGTTGTTATTGTTGACAATTTGCACTTTTTCGTTTGGAACCATGCCGACAGCATCCAGAATATCTTCATCTATTGTAATGCTGCCAACATAATTTAGATTTGCCTCTGTTACTCTGGCACGATGGATTTTTGCATTCATCATGGTGCGAAACATTTCTTCTTCCTCCTATTCATTCACTGTAACGATAATATTATCGATTAAACGTGCCCGGGAAAACTTAACAGCTAGAGCAATAATAATTTTCCCCTGAATCTTTGATACTGGCTTTAATTCCGGATATGAGTAGATTTCAATATAGTCAATAATTCCAGATGTTTGGCCGGAAATATGCTGAGCCATCGAAGAGATAATTCTCTCCGGATCTCTGACTCCTTCATTGATCATATGTTCCGCCAATTTTAAACTTTCATATAAAGCCGGAGCCTGTTTCCTTTCTTCCGGAAGCAAGTTGACGTTTCTTGAGCTTTTTGCCAAGCCGTCCGCTTCCCGAACGGTTTCAACAGGCACTAACTTAATCGGGAAATGAAAATCATGAATTAATCCGTCTACAACAGCAACCTGCTGCGCATCTTTCATACCGAAGTAAGCACGGTCAGGCATTACAATGTTAAACAGCTTTGAAAGCACTGTAGCAACCCCATCGAAATGGCCCGGACGCGATCTTCCGCAAAGAACCTCCGTACGGTCTTGGACAATGACTTTAACAGATGGAGTGCTTGGATACATTTCGTCCACATCCGGGTAAAAAAAGTAGTCGACTCCGGATTCTTCTGCGACCTTCTTATCACGCTCAAAATCTCTCGGATATGCATCAAGATCTTCAGATGGTCCAAATTGGAGCGGATTCACGAACACACTCAAAACAACGATATCATTCTCTTGTCTTGCTCTCTTTAACAAAGACATATGTCCTTCATGCAAATACCCCATCGTTGGAACAAAGCCGATTGATTTTTGATTATTTCTTTCTCTAATGATTTGTTTTTGCATTTCGGCAATTTTCGTTATAACTTTCATCATTTTCCTCCATAAAGTGCTGCCAGCTCTTCGTCTTTCATTGAAAAACTGTGCTTGTCCTCAGGGAACGCGCCTAATTTTACTTCAGCAACGTACGCGCTGAGGCCTGACTGCACAAGTTCATTTACATTCACATATTGTTTTACGAATTTCGGCACCTTCTCTACGCCGTAAGTTAACACATCATGATATACAAGAACTTGACCGTCGCAATCCGGTCCTGCCCCAATTCCTATGGTAGGGATGGTAAGCAAGCTTGAAATTTCTTCTGCCAACTGTTTCGGAACACATTCCAAAACGAGCGCAAACGCACCTGCCTCTTCTACCTTTTTGGCATCCTTAATTAATTTTCGGGCAGCTTCCGCACTTTTTCCTTGAACTTTGTAACCGCCGAGTACACCGACAGATTGTGGTGTCAGCCCGAGGTGGGCGACAACCGGAATACCGGCTCCTGTCAGCGCTTTTATCTTTTCCGTAACGTCATCGGCACCTTCAAGTTTGACTGCATGGGCTCCCGTTGCTTGTATCAGCCTTGCACCATTTATAAGTGTATCACGGACAGACAAATGATAACTCATAAACGGCATATCAACGACGATAAACGTATTCGGTGCTCCTCTTTTTACGGCTTTGGCGTGATGGATCATATCCTCTAGTGTAACAGGAACGGTAGATTCGTATCCGAGTACAACCATTCCTAAAGAGTCACCAACCAGAATCATATCTACCCCGGCTTTTTCGGCTTGTTTCGCAGAAGGGTAGTCATAAGCCGTCAGCACGACAATTTTTTCATTTGCAGTTTTCATTTTAATAAAATCAGTTGTTTGCTTCATCTATTCTCCTCCTCATTTTTGGAAAAGAGGCGATAAAACAATACAAAAAGGATCCTTTTTAGGCAGAAGGATCCCGTTGCAAACAAATCAGTTATTGTTTCATCCCTCTGTCCCGGTCCTTAACGGATCTAGGCAGAAATATGTTTTTGAAAAAATAGAAAAGGTGCAGTTCTTGTCGAGATACTGCCCAGTGTGATTATAACAAAATAGCGCCTCAGCGGCTATTATAATATTTTTCCGGTTAAATCGATATCAGCAGAGAATACATGATGAACTGTGCCGTTATCATCTTCAATCATTAAAACGCCGTCATCGGTAATCCCTAAAGCTCGTCCGGAAATATTGCCGGATAATGTTCTGGCAATTATCTTTTTGCCAATGCTGACCGCGTAGCTTTCCCATAAAAGCTTGATCGGATAAAATCCTTTTTCCAAATAAAGCAAATATAGTTTTTCAATGTTGGAAAGTACTGCTCTTATGATCGCAGGCCTTGAAATGTACCCGCCTTTTTCAATTGATAGGGAAGTAGCGGTTGAGCGAATATATTCCGGAAAATCGCTAGCCTTTTGATTTACATTCATGCCAATGCCGATAATGATCGTTTTGACTCTGTCTGCTTCTGCTTGCAGCTCTGTCAGAATTCCGGTTACTTTTTTGCCGTTTATTAAAATATCATTCGGCCATTTAATTTTCGGCGATAAAGCAGTTATTTCCTCAATTGCTTGAACAACCGCAACAGCTGTCAATAACGTAAGCTGCGGCGCTTTAGTAGGCAAAATATTTGGCCTCAAGATTACGCTCATCCATATTCCGGTGTATTTTGGTGAATACCATTTCCGGTCCATTCTTCCCCGCCCTGACAACTGTTCTTCAGCGAGAACGACTGTTCCTTCGGGTGCTCCATCATAGGCAAGCCGATGTGCAATTTTCTGGGTGGAATCGACGCTTTCTTCGTAATGGATTTGCTGGCCAAGAAAATCAGTCTTTAATCCAAGCCTGATCTCGTCAGGTGTTATATTTTCAGGAGTTTTAATAATCCGGTAACCTTTTCTTCTGACCGCTTCAAGAATAAATCCCTCTTTCCTGAGATCTTCGATATGCTTCCAAACTGCTGTCCTCGAACAGCCAATTAAATCTGCTAAATACTGGCCGGATAAAAATTCTCCATCTGCACGTGTAAAGGCATCAAGCAGTTTCTTTCTCAATTCTGATTGCACTTGATTACCCACTCCTTTATCTTTTCTTTCTGATTAAGAAGCTCCCCGTTAAGCACTGCATCTTCCATTTTTTGAAATAGCTCTTTTACCCATGGCCCTCCTTTTCGATCGAGCCACTTCATAAGCTCACTGCCCGTGGCTTGCAGCTCGGATCTGTCTTTAATAGGAAGCCTGTCATACACTCCAATCCATTTTTCCGCTGAAGAAGTATCATTTCCGGTTATTACATTCAGCAAATTTTCTGTATGGAAAATAACTTCTTTCTTCGCTTCGAAAAGCTCTCTGTTCGTCCATTCTGTATCCAGCCTGGCACATACATAATGAACAATTTTCTGTATCATTTTTATTTTCTTTACAGGGAGCTTCCATTTTCTTAGGAATTCTTCGATCAATCGGTTTTTCAATCCGAGCCTGTATATTAACAGCACCCACATTTCCAAAGCGGAAAGACGATCAAACGGATCTTGAAGCATTTTCTCTAAATCGTTCCGACAATTTTCAAGTCCCGGAAGATATAGAAACAACTCCGTTTCGATTATTAACTGTAAAGCCTCTCTTCTATTTTCACCTTTTAGCAGTTTCTCAAACTCTACAGCTTTTCTTTCAACGGCAATTTCTTTTAATAGATGATTATTTTCTTTCAGAGCCCTTTTCGTTGAATCTTCGAGGGTGAATGACAGCTGGCTGACAAAACGGATCGCTCTCATCATTCGTAAAGCATCCTCGCTGAATCTTTCATGCGGGATGCCGACCGTTTTAATCCGTTTTTCGCGAATATCCTTTTGACCGTCAAAAGGATCAATTAATTTTCCATCCTTGTCCATTGCAATTGCATTCATTGTAAAATCGCGCCGCTTCAAATCTTCATTTAATGACCGAATGAACGTAACACCTGCAGGCCTTCTAAAATCCTCATATTTATCTTCCATTCGAAAAGTTGTTACTTCATACGGTGTTCCATTAAAAATAACAAGTATTGTTCCATGCTCAATTCCTACATCAACGGTTTTCGGGAAGATCATTTTTACTTCGTCCGGTGTCGCCGATGTTGCAATATCCACATCTTCGATCGGCTTTTCGAGGAGATAATCTCTGACACACCCTCCGACAAAATATGCCTCAAAACCGGCATTCTCAATTTTTTCAAGAACAGGCTTTGCTTTCTCAAATACGGGAATCATCATTTTCACCTGTATTCAGTAGTTTATAATAGATCTCTTCATAATAAGAGACTGCCAGTTCTGCATTGAATTTCTGTTTTACCGTTTCAATTGAATGATCTGAAAACCTCTTGTGCAGGTCAGAGTTTGTCAAAATTTGCATCGATTTTTCAAAATAGTCATCAATGTTTCCAAGTTCACAAATAAATCCCGTATAACCGTCTTTAATGACTTCAGGAATGCCTCCGACATTCGTTCCGATACAAGGAACCCCGCAGGCCATAGCTTCAAGAGCAACAAGCCCAAAGCTTTCCTTCGTAGATAAAAGCAGCTTCAGATCGCTTATCGAATAAAGTTCTTGAAGGTTTTCCTGTTTGCCTAGAAAATGGACCTTGTCATTTAATCCGAGATCCTTCACCAGCTTGCTTACAACTGTCATTTCAGGCCCGTCGCCGACAAGGAGCAGCTTCGCAGGCAATTTTTCCGCAACTCTGGCAAATGTTTTTACAACATCAGGAACGCGCTTTACCGACCTGAAATTAGAAACATGAATCAATACTTTTTCATTTGGCTGAATACCGTATTCCATCCGTAAATGGTTCGAATCAACCTTTTGATATACCCGTTCGTCTACAAAGTTATAAACGGTTTCAATCTTTTTATTCGGCTTTAATAATTCATATGTTTGTTCCTTTAACGCATGGGATACGGCTGTAACAGCATCCGATTTTTCGATTCCAAACTTAATCGCATCCGCTAAAGAAGGATCATATCCTAGAACAGTAATATCTGTTCCATGGAGTGTCGTTACAATTTTTAATTCTTTTTCGCACATTTGTTTCGCTAAAATCGCACAGACCGCATGGGGAATCGCATAATGAACATGAAGCAAATCTAATTGTTCCCAATTAACGACTTCCGCCATTTTGCTTGCAAGGGCTATATCATATGGCGGATATTGGAATACCGAGTATTGATTTACTTCCACTTGATGAAAATAAATATTGTGGTACATTTTTTTCAGGCGAAAAGGAAGCCCGGATGAGATAAAATGGATCTCATGTCCGCGCTCCGCCAAAAGCTTGCCTAATTCTGTTGCAACCACACCTGATCCCCCGACAGTTGGATAGCAAGTAATCCCAATTTTTAGTTTTCTCATTTTTTATCCCCTATTAAATCATAATTTATAAGAAAAGGCTTTGCAGTTTTGAACCCTTCGGCAAAAGCTACCCCTGCCTCTTTGCCAAACATTCTTTCTCTAGCTTCAACCGCTTCAATATATCCGTTTACAAGCGGAGTCTCAAAGCTTTCTTTGCTTTTTACAAATTGGCTTTCGTACGCTTTAAGTGCTGCAATTTTTTTGTCGATAAAAGCAGAAATATCGATAACAAAGTCAGGAACATGAAACCCGTTGATCATATAGAAATAAATATTGTCCACTTTATGGGGTTTAGGAACTCCATTCGTTTCAAACTTTTTAATTCCTGCAGAAAAAACCGCCTCTTTAACAAGGCGGGCGCAATTACCATGGTCGGGGTGGCGGTCTTCAAAATAAGGGGCAAATACAATTTTCGGGCGATAGCGGCGGATGACATCCGCCACTTTCGCTATGTATGCTTCATTGAGAAAAAGCCCTCGGTCCGGGATATCTAATGTTTCTCTCACACTTGTACCAAGAATTTCAGCTGCCCTGTTCGCTTCGGTCTGTCGGATTTCAACCGTTCCATTGGAAGACAGTTCAGCTTTTGTTAAATCACATATTCCAATTTTGTACCCTTTTCTTGCATATTTTGCAATCGTACCTCCCATCCCGATTTCCACATCATCTGCATGGGCTCCAAATGCCAGTATATCCAATTGTTGCAATTCCATTCTATTCACTGTTTTCCCTCACTATCTTTCGCCACTCTAAATCTCCGCGTTCAAGCCCTTTGATCAGTATTTCAGCTGTTCCCATATTCGTGGCAAGCGGGATAGAATAGACATCGCAAAGGCGGACTAACGCAGACACATCCGGTTCATGAGGTTGTGCGGTTAATGGATCGCGAAAAAAGAAAATCATGTCCATTTTATTTTTTGCAATCATAGCACCAATTTCTTGATCCCCGCCAAGCGGGCCAGACTGGAAGCGTTCAATTGAAAGCCCGGTAGCTTCGTGAATTCTTAGCCCTGTTGTTCCGGTAGCGAATAAATTGTGCTTGGAAAAAATATGTTGATACGCGGTAACAAAACTGACTAGATCATCCTTCTTTTTATCATGCGCAATTAATGCGATATTCACCATCCCACCCCATCTCTATTCAATAATATTTTCTAATCCGTAAACAAACGTATCAATTTTTACAACCGTTTCAACGGCAAGCTTTACGCCGGACATGAAAGATGCCCGGTTATACGAATCGTGGCGGATCGTCAATGTTTGCCCGTCAGATCCAAACATCACCTGCTGATGGGCAATTAATCCAGGCAAACGAACAGAATGAATATGCATTCCTTCATAATCCGCGCCCCTTGCACCGCTGATCGTTTCTTTTTCATTTGGATGACCTTGCTTCTTTGCTTCTCTCACTTCGGCAATCATCTCAGCTGTTTTGACAGCTGTTCCAGACGGTGCATCCAATTTTTGATCATGATGCAGTTCAATGATTTCAATATCTTGAAAATACTTGGCTGCCATTTGTGAAAACTTCATCATTAATACAGCCCCAACCGCAAAATTTGGCGCTATTATGCAGCCAAGTTTCTTTTCCTCGCAAATTTCTTCAAGTTCTTTTAATTGATCTTTCGTAAAACCTGTCGTTCCAACTACAGGCCGCACCCCGTATTCGAGAGCCGTTTTTGTATGATAGTAGCCTACTTCAGGAGTCGTCAAATCGATTAAGACATCTGCGCCGGTCTCCTGAAGACATTTTTCAATATTTGTATACACAGGGGCATCAAATCCTTGAAAACCCTCCAATTCCGAGAGATTTTTTCCTTCATTTTTATTGTCCAACACTCCTGCCAACTCGAAATTTTCTGTTCTCCCGACAAGATGGACTGCTTCCCTCCCCATTCGTCCGCGCGGGCCTGCCACAACAATTTTTACAGTTTCCATTTTTCCACTTCTCCTTTAACTTACTCTTCAATTCTTGTCCAGCGATCTTTATCACGGGTTTGAAATTTGTTCATAACAAGGTTATGGGCTTCTTCTAAATCAATATGTAATGAGTTTGCAAAGCATATGAGAACAAACAGCATATCCCCTAGTTCTTCCTCGATTGTCCGTTTTTTCTCTGTTGCCTTTTTTGGTTTTTCCCCGTAATAATGATTAACTTCCCGGGCGAGTTCCCCCAATTCTTCTGTCATTCTGGCGAGCAATGCCAAGGGGCTGAAATAGCCTTCTTTAAATTGCCCGATATAAGCATCAACTTCTGCCTGGACGTCTTTCAATGTTTTTGAATTGCCCATGTTTTCACCTCAACTTTAAACAGTTCAATCAGTATATCGTAATTTTCTTCTTACATGTTAGCCTAAACATGCCCCTTTTTACAAATATTTTTGTTTTCACATGAAACACTCTTTTGATGCCGGAAGAATTTTGGGTATCATTGCTAATAAAAATGATATTTTATATAATTAAATACGCTTTGATTGAAGAACTTACTGGATAAAGGAGGAGTGTGTATTGGTTTTTGGATTGAAACTTAAGAATATCTTCTTTATTTTGCTGGGAGCAGCAATTTTTTCTTTTGGGATTGTTAATTTTAATATGCAAAATAATTTAGCCGAGGGCGGATTTACCGGTATCACCTTATTATTATTTTTCCTGTTTGATTGGGATCCGTCATATACAAATCTAATATTAAACATTCCTCTTTTTTTTATTGGTTGGAAGCTTCTCGGGAGAAATGTGTTTTTATATACGATTATCGGGACGATCAGCGTCTCAGTCTTTCTCTGGATTTTTCAGCGCTTTCCGGTGGATATGCCGCTTAATAATGACATGGTGCTGGCTGCCTTGTTTGCGGGAGTGTTCATCGGAATAGGCCTCGGAATCATCTTTCGATTTGGCGGCACAACCGGAGGCGTCGATATTATTGCAAGACTGGCCCACAAATATATCGGCTGGAGCATGGGGAAAACAATGTTTTTGTTCGATGCTGTTGTTATTACCCTATCGCTCGTCTTCTATTTAACGTATCAGGAAGCGATGTATACATTAGTGGCTGTTTTTGTAGGGGCTCGTGTGATTGATTTTATGCAAGAGGGCGCTTATTCAGCCAGAGGAGCAATGATTATCTCTGATCACAATGAAGAAATAGCCGACAGAATATTGAAAGAAATGGATCGGGGAGTTACAGTGTTAAAAGGGTACGGTTCATTTACAAAGAAAGAACGGGAAGTACTCTATTGTGTCGTTGCCAAAAATGAAATCGTAAAGCTGAAAAATGTGATTACTTCCGTTGATCCTCACGCATTTGTGTCAGTCAGCGTTGTACATGATGTTCTTGGTGAAGGCTTTACACTTGATGAAAATAAAATGCCGCTGGAAAGATAAAGAGGCTGACCCTCTTATGAGTCAGCCTCTTCTATTCCTCTCTCGTCATTCCTGTAAAAATCAATACTAAGCGAACTAGTTCAAGTACTGCGATTGCAGCTGCGGCAACATATGTTAAAGCCGCTGCATTCAATACTTTTCTCGTCTCCCGTTCTTCATCATTCCGAATAACACCAAGTGCAACGACTTGATCCATTGCCCTGTTTGAGGCATTGAATTCAACCGGAAGAGTAACAACCTGGAAAAGCACGGCTGATGCCATAAAGATAATTCCTAAAAGCAACATTCCGCTCAATTGAGCAAAAATACCGATCATAATAAGAATCCAGGCAAAATTTGAGCCGATATTTGCAACAGGAACAAGTGCATGGCGGAAACGCAGAAATGCGTAATCTTGCTGATCCTGAATTGCATGGCCCACTTCGTGTGCAGCAATTGCAGCAGCTGCAACGGAATGCCCATGGTAGTTGGCGGAAGATAATCTAACCGTTTTCGTGCGAGGATCATAATGGTCACTTAAAAATCCTCCTGTTTCCTCTACACCAACATGATACAGCCCGTTCGCGTCTAAAATCTTTCTCGCTACTTCAGCACCTCTCATCTGTGATGACGAAGGAACGCGTGAGTATTTTTTATATGCTCCACTCACTTTCAGCTGCGCCCAAAGAGGAACAAGTATAATGACCGCGAAGTAAAGTAGATACATTTTCAACCTCCATCTTTGACTTTTAATCCTAATGCGGATAGATTCTGCCTAAACACCAAATAAACTTTGAAAAATGTAAATCCCTGCTTCTAATATTATTGTAATGAATGTGTTGTTAAGGGTCAATCTTTTAGCTCTCTTGACCGGTTCCTCTCCTTTTCACGGTCACCTCTATATTTTCTCCAACCAACGTAAGACAATGTTAGTATAATAATGCTTCCGGTTGAAATCATTACCCACCAAAGAGACGGATCGGCTTCATCTTCATTCATCTCATCAAAAATGTTTTGCAAATCTAATTGTAATGCCTCAAGCTCCTGTTGGCTTGAAGCCTGTGTAAGCACTTGTGGGCGATATTGATCAATGAATTTAACTCGGGCATCAACTTTTTCCATTCTTTCAGACGGAATATCAAGTCTCATGCTCGGGTAGATGACTTCATAAAGAGATAAAAATGAATTCAGATTAGAATGAAAATGTTCATTGTCCCCGTTATATACTGATTCTTTCACACTGTTAAATGCCGACATAATTGGACCTTCCATTTCTGCCCATAAAGGCTGATGGGTGGAAGTAACAGCATCAACAACAAGCCGGAACTTCGTGACACGATTAATTCTCTCTTCATGAGTCATTGCTGCACTGACAGATGCTTCAAGGGCATCTTTATGAGCAACAGTTACAATTCTTAACTCATCCATTGAAAATGACTTTTCTTTAATCGTAAACGTTAAAAACTGTTTAGAAAAATATTCCAATATTTTTTTGGCATCGTCATATCTTTGTAATTTTACCATTTGCAAAGCTTCATCTGAAATCTCATCAAGCTTATCTATAGGCGGCGTATGTTCTGCGATTACTGTGAATGGTGCCAGCAGGAAAAAAGTCAGCATGGTTATGGCGGCAATTGCTCTCATTCTTGTCCCCCCTATAATATCTAATAAAATGTATGTGGGGTTGGACAAGGTTAGACCTGAAATTATCAATTATCGATTATGAATTTAATTCTAATGTAAACCTGCCCGGCCTTACACAAAGATAGTATGCAAGGAACAGTGAGGCAATACTGAGCCAAAACGTAAAGTATCCTATTTCTTGTAAGTATAGATGTAAAACAGGATAACGAGGCATTTGAAAAAACACATAGTCAATGATTTCATTGTGCAATACCCAAACTCCAGTAATAATAAGATGGCGCATTTTAATCCGATAAAACGGAGCAAATAAAACTCCTTGTATTGCCATTCCTAAATGGGAGAAAATTAGCATGTACGATACAAAATCCAGTTCACCTTTCACGGTGTATACCAATAAATTCATGATAACTGCCCAAATTCCGTATTTAAACAAAGTTACAATCGCCAGCGCTTCGAATAATGGCCAGTTTTTATTCAAAAGAAAAGCGATTAGTACGAAAACAAAAAACAAGCTGGCTGTCGGACTGTCCGGTACAAATGGCACGAAGATCGCAGGTGTATCAACAAGCTGCCACTTATACCAATCGTAGCCATAAATCGTTCCCGCTATGTTTATGAGAAGCAAACACCATAAAAAAGTCTTGTTTGCAATAAACGGATAAATCCACTTCATCAATTTTTTCCTCATTTCAATATGTATGATTCAATCATATCATATTAAAAAAAGCCGGCGAAAAGCCAGCTTTTTTCATTGATTATTTGCTTTTAATGCTTGAGATGAACTCTGAAAGTTTTTTCAGTTCTTCATCAGTGCCTTTAAACATACCAGGCGGCATACTGCCTTTTCCGTTTTTAGCAATGTCAGCTACCTCTTCAGGTTTTAATCCGGTATCAATTAGTGCAGGAGCACCCGCACCGCCTGATAATTCAGCGCCATGGCAGTTAATACAGCCTTGAGCTTCGTAAATTTTGTAGCCTTCCGCTTCTTTGTCAATATCTGCTTCAGCTACAATCTTTCCTTGCTGCTCAGCTGCTTCCCAGTCATGATGTGCAACAGCTTGCCAGGTCAAGAAAATGATCGAAGCCAAAGCCAACAGCATAAATCCTGTTGCTAAAGGGCGTTTAGTCGGACGGCGTTCTGGGCCTCGGTCAATAAACGGAGCCAACAACAACGAACCAAAAGCAAGCCCGGGAATGACAATTGCACCAATAACATTATACGGACCTGATGCATATGTGTATTTCAATAATTGGTATAGAAATAAGAAATACCAGTCTGGCAATGGGATATAAGCTGTATCAGTCGGATCTGCAACCCTTTCTAACGGAGAAGGGTGAGCGACTGTCAGACACAAAAAGCCGACGAGGAAAACTGCACCTACCATCCATTCTTTCAGAAGAAAGTTAGGCCAGAAAGCCTCAGTCTTTCCAGGGTATTCCGAATAATCTTTCGGAATGTTAGGCTTGCGTTCCGCAGGAACACGGGAGTCTCCTACGAACTTCATACCTTTTCCACGATGCATCGAGCAATCCCCCTCCTTTTTTCAAAAATGGGACAATCTTTTTAACGTTGCTTGATCGGCTTACAAAGGACCGGAAATTCCTTGTCTGCGGATCATGATAAAGTGTGCAGCCATTAAACCGAGTAATGCAGCCGGCAAGAAGAATACGTGAATCGCAAAGAAACGGGTAAGCGTTTGGGCTCCGACGATACTCTCATCACCGGCAAGCAAAATTTTCACCCATGTACCTATAAGCGGAACAGATTCCGCAATCTGCAAACCTACTTTTGTCGCAAACAGTGCTTTCATATCCCAAGGAAGCAAATATCCTGTAAAACCTAAACCTAACATAACGAAGAAAATTAATACTCCGACAATCCAGTTTAATTCGCGAGGTTTCTTATAAGCTCCTTGGAAGAATACGCGAAGCGTATGTAAGAACATCATTACGATAACCAAACTTGCTCCCCAATGGTGCATTCCGCGGACAATCTGACCGAACGCTACCTCATTTTGAAGATAGTATACAGATTGCCATGCATTCTTAATATCTGGTACGTAATACATTGTTAAAAACATACCAGAAAGGATTTGAATCACAACTACGAAGAATGTTAATCCGCCGAAACAGTAAACAAATGCTGAAAAATGATGTGCAGGGTTTACATGCTCCGGAACTTCATGGTCTGCAATATCACGCCACAAAGGCGTAATATCTAAACGTTCATCGACCCAATCATATATTTTGTTTAACAATCATTACGCCCCCTTCCGCGGTTTTGCTTTCCCGATTTGCAAATATCCATCCTTTACTCGATATTCATACACATCCAGCGGTGATGTCGGCGGCGTGCCTGGAACGTTTGTACCGTCTTTTGTGTATAAACCGTAGTGGCACGGACAGAAGAAATGGTTTGGATTAGACTTGTCCGTATTCCAGTCAACAGTACAGCCTAAGTGCTTACAAACAGGAGAAAGTGCAACAATTTCACCTTTCTCGTCCTTATAAACCCAAGCTGTATTCGTCACTTCAGATTCATACCAGGCATCCTTCTGTGTGAATGAGAAGTCTACACGTGTTGGTTCAGTTGTAATTTCGTCTACTTTTTTGTCAGTTGGAACGAAATCCCCGCCGCCTTTGCCTTGCAGAACCGGATCAACAGCAAAACGAACCATTGGCATTAACATTCCTGCAGCCATGAAACCGCCTACACCGGTAAGTGTGTAACTCAGGAATTGACGCCTGGAAACTCGATGCTTGCTCATGCTTTTCCCCCCTCTATCATGAAATCAGTCCAACGGACATATTTCAACACATATAAAACTAGGACATATAAATGATATATCATTAATTACACAAGGTCAATATAGTACTGTACCAAAAAAAGCAAGTGTACAACTATACTCTCATTTATTCATTTTCTCGCCATTTTTGAATGAATACATTTAACAATTGTTTGACCTGATCTTCTAAAATAGATTTTTTATATTGTTCATCCATATTTTCCAGCGGCAATGAAGGGATCCAGATTAACGACCCATTTAAAGCTTTTTCATGCGTTTTCCATTGCGAATCCGATGTCGGGTAAAAAACATATTTAAACCCTTTTTGAAGAATTTCTGTTTCCCAAACTTTTAGATTTTCCACAAGCTTGTCCTCTTCAACGCTTTTTAAATACGAAAAACCGGGAAGAAGCAACAGCCTTCCTTTAAACTGCCTTTCCAACTGAATGCTTAATAGTGTAATAAATTCAGTCATCGAAGCAGTTTGCTTTATATCCGTATCAAACGAGACAGGCAAAAGTGGCAAAACCGCCGTATCGACATATTCTTTTGCCTGCAAATACATATCAATATCTTGCGGGATCCATTTCATCGTCTACACTCCAATCTTCACCAAATTCCTTTTTTATCATACCATTTCATGAACGAGTATAACACGATATTCAAAAAAAAAAAGCAAGCTGTAATAGCTTGCCTTGTTACGATTGTTTTTTCATAATTTTCAATTGAGAGGTAAGCTGTCGAAACGCTTCCTCATCCTGCTCATCAAGAGCTTTATCAATCAGCTGGAGCAGCTTTTCCTCCTGAAACCGCTGGATGCTTTCCATAAGAAAGCGTTCTGCAATGAGCCGGTCTTTTTCTGTTATTTGCAGTTTTTTCGGCATATACGGATTTTCTTCCAATACTGCTGCATACTGAGGGGCCTTATAAGATGCATGGAAATTTAATTGAATGTATATTTCCTCGTCCCGGTTCAAACGGATATCGTGGAAAGATTTTTCCGCATCTGTAGTCATGACGTTTTCTTTGTAGAAGCGGAATGGCACTTCATCTACACAGTGGGTAGACATTACAAGCCCTCTTGGACAAAATTGTGCCTGCTCAACAAAATGAACCTTTTCCATAAGCTGATCATGGCTCATTAAGTAGTTTAAGATCCATACACACTCTCTTCTTTTTAATTGATAATGGTTTAAAAACCAGCGAATAAAATCTTTCTTCTCGTTGACAGAAACAGGGGCCGTCATATTAATTCCCTCCTCTGCATGATTCCTTTTTCAGAAAGAAATGTTTAATATTCATCTGAAAGGCGATCCAAAATATCGAGGTACTCCTCATTGGTTGGATCATTTTTTAGTAATTCACTAAAAATTTCGACAGCTTCAGCTCGTTTTCCTTCTTCCATTAAAAAATATCCGTAATCCGTTAAAAAATCTGGATGATTCTTAAAAAAAGTATATGCGAGTTCATATTTGTTTAATGCCTGTGAATAATCTTCAAGATGCTGAAGTGCTACAGCTTCATCCCAAATGATCTGCGGCTCTTCTTCCCCTTGTGCTTCCAAAGATCTTGCAATTTCAAGGACATCTTCATATCGGCTTTGTTTTAGCAATAGCTTATTCAGAGTTAATGCGGCCTCGGTAAAGCCGGGATCAAGGGCAAGCGCTTTTCTTAACAGCTTTTCAGCTTCTTCTTCATCAGCAAGCTTTAACGCCAATTTCCCGCCGTAAAAAAATAGATCTTTATTGTATTCATCATATTTAATTCCTTCTTTAACTGCTTTCAAGCTGTTTTCGAGATCTTCTTCTCTTTCGTACGCTTTTGCCAAATACAAATATAATGAGTGATACTCAGGATCCAATTCTTTTAATTCTAAAAACTTTTCAATGGCCGTCTTATTAAAACCGGCTTGAAGCGCTGTAAAACCATAGCCGAAAAGGGTATCAATTTCAAGTTTCTCATCAAGAGCCCTTTCATAGTACGGAAGCGCCTCTTCAAATGCTCCTGAAGAGCTAAACATCTCGGCTATACGGCGGTGAATATTGACTCCGGCAATTTCTGTTTCCGATTCTATAACAACTTCATAAGCCTTTATTGCTTCATTAAATTTTCCTTCTTCGGCATACAGCTCTCCGAGGGCAAAATCAATAACAACCTCATCAGGCAAAATGCGTTTCGCTTTCAGCAATTTTTGTTCACTTACTTCGTAAAGGCCATTCATTTGATACAAATCTGCAAGCAGTAAAAGGGATTGAGGATAACTTGGGTCTACCGCGCTGATTTTTTCAAGCAACAGAATCGCCTGTTCTTCATCTCCCAGCTCTAAATACACTTCAGCCAGCATGACAAGAAGTTCGCCTTCATCAGGGTAAGTTTCCAGCAGATTCTCAAGCAATAACTTTACTTCATCAAGGAAACCGAATTGAAATAATTCTTCTGCAAGGATAAATTTTTCTTCGTCAGACCCTGTACTCAATATTTCTTTGTAAAGAATTAATGCTTTTTTATGTTGACCGTTTTCAATTAAAGAGATGATTTTTTCGACTTTATTCATTTAAAAATCCTTTCTAACCGGAAATAAAGTATGACGGAGTTTTAACGGTAACATCTTCACCAAACCCCGGTCGATAAAATACATTGCTGCCTGCACGAATAACATTTCCTTTGTGAACTGTTACAAGCAGTCTATCATTATGATAATGAAACAAATCCAATTCTTCAATCTTCGTGATTTTCCGGCTGTTTAAATATAAATTATAACTCACTTCCCCGCCTTGATGTAAA
Source organism: Bacillus methanolicus (assembly GCF_028888695.1). Classification (NCBI taxonomy): domain Bacteria; kingdom Bacillati; phylum Bacillota; class Bacilli; order Caryophanales; family Bacillaceae; genus Bacillus; species Bacillus methanolicus. Next base: position 1,712,102 of record NZ_PNFF01000001.1, read on the forward strand.
TAGGATTTTAGTGGATAAATGCCGGTTTTTTTTAGGACAGAGAGTGAAAGAGGCTCATATTCTGTTAGTTCGTCATCGATAAAAGAAATCTTCTCCTGCTTCATCAGCTGAGACCAGATGAATTTTGCCTGTTTTCTGTCCCTGGTGTTTTCAATTTGAAAAACAGGAATAAGCGGACTGTTGTAAGGAAACATTGCTTCGCGGATCCAACCCCAAGGGATGGTAAAGAGTTCGTCGATTTTCGTTATTTCAATAAATAAAGCCGGAATCCTTTCTTTTTTGCATTGCCTGATAAATTTTACGGTCAGAAGGCTTAACGGAATTTTAACTCCCAATACGAAGTCGATTGGACTTCCTGCAAGCTTTGCCTTCATTCGTTTCACTTTATTCATAAATTCATATTCATAGGAGATGGATTCTAAAGTCAGAACAGTCGTACAGCCTTTCAGTATAAAATGGTTTATAAAATATTCCTTCATTTCCGAGAAAGGCTGTTTGACAGGAAGGTTTGGATCAAAAAAAACATAAGAGGGAGTCATTAAATATGGGCCTACATCCATTTGCATAAAGCGGAATTTGTCAAAAGTCTTTTTAACCGACACAACTTCAGATTCTTTCACAAGAAGGGAAGTTTTTTGAAGCTTTCCATTGAATAGCAGATTTGCATTCGAAATAATATATGTCATAAAACCACCTCTTTACGGTCTTATGACAAGCTATGTTTATTTTATGAAAATATGACTATTTTCGTTGCAAAATAAGAAAGGCTGACCCATAAGGTTTATCATTTTACCTTTAGAGCCAAACCTTCCTCATCCCGCATTAACGGGTAGTAAAACCCCCACTCATGGAAGTTTCACCTTATTTCATCACACTATGTAAATCTCTAAAAAATCCGGGATAGGAAACAGAAATTGCCTCGTCTCTTTCCAGAAATACTTCTTCTTTGCAAATAAGAGCAGCTACTGCAAGCATCATTCCAATCCGGTGGTCGCCATGAGAGGAAACAATGCCGCCTTTCAAGTTCGATGTTCCGTGGATGATCATGCCATCGTCTGTCGCTTCAATCGATGCACCAAGCTTGGAAAGTTCCCCTACAACTGTATCAATACGGTTTGTTTCTTTCACTTTCAATTCATGGGCGTCTTTAATAACTGTCGTTCCTTCTGCCTGAGTAGCCAATAGAGCGATAATCGGAATTTCATCAATAAGGCGGGGCAAGATATCCCCTTTTATTTCAACGCCCTTTAAGTTTGATGTTTTGATGATAATATCACCTGAAGGCTCAAAACCATCCGAATCTTTAGGCATTACGGTTATATCTGCCCCCATTTCTTTCAAAACATCAATCATGCCTGTCCGCGTCGGGTTTAACCCAACGTCCTTAAGAAACAGTTCACTGTTAGGCGTAATCGCGGCAGCTGCCAAAAAGAAAGCTGCTGATGAAATATCACCTGGCACCTCTACCTTTGACGCAGTTAAGCTCTGGCTTCCTTTTAGCCTAATCGTTAGTCCGTTTTCTTCCACTTCTCCGCCAAACCGGCGAATCATCCTTTCGGTATGGTCTCTGGATTTCGATGGTTCCACTACAGTCGTTGTACCTTCTGCTTGAAGGCCGGCAAGTAAGATCGAAGATTTCACTTGGGCGCTGGCAACAGGTAATTGATAGTCTATGCCCGTTAAGTTTCCTCCTCTAATTGAGAGTGGAGTAAACTCTCCGCTGCTGCGGCCATCAATGTCTGCTCCCATCATTGCCAATGGTCTCGTAACCCTTGTCATCGGTCTTCTTCCGATTGATTCATCTCCTATCAGTGTAGCGTGAAAAGGTCGTCCGGCTAAAATCCCGAGCAATAATCGTATAGTTGTTCCTGAATTACCTACATCAAGAACGTCAACAGGCTCCTTCAAACCATCAAATCCATTGCCAAAAATTTGCAATTGATTCCCTGTTTGTTCTATGGTAACACCGAGCTTGCGAAAACATGCAATCGTACTCAGGCAATCTTCACCTAAAAGAAAATTCGTTACGGAAGTTGTACCATTTGCAATCGCTCCAAACATAACAGACCGGTGAGATATCGATTTATCGCCCGGAACTTTTACGGTACCTTTCAAACCGCTCAAGCTTTTGTCTAAACGGCGTGCTCCCACTTCTTGACCCTCCTTTGGTAAAAAAGTTATAAACCGGTGGAAGTTTCGTAATCGGTATAATGCCTAATGCACTTTTCCGCCCTCATTCTATCTTCCTCTGTTTGAAAACTAATAACAAGGACTCCGTAAATTTCTTCTCTCGTTTCTAATATGCGGATATTTGTAATGCTAATCTCCTCTTGCGCTAAATAACCAGTGATCTCGGAAATAACGCCGGGATAGTCAGGGACATCAACAAATAAATCATAAAATGCCGGGATAGCCCCTTTCTCTTTTTTCGGCAACTCATCGCGGAATTGCTTGGCGCTGAAAAAATAATCAAATATTCTTTCATGATTGCATTCAAGGAGCATTTTTTTTACTCTCTCCATTTCTTCCTGCCACTCATCAAGCAAACTAAGAAGAATGGATCGATTATGGAGCAAAATGTCTCTCCACATAGCCGGGCTGCTGGAAGCAATCCGGGTAATATCTCGGAACCCCCCGGCTGCAAGCCGGGGAATCAACTCTTGATTCCTGCTTGACCGGTAAGCTTGATGAACAAGAGACGCAGCAATAATATGCGGAAAATGACTGACTACACCAGTTAAGTAGTCGTGCTGCGATGGCGAAAGAATAAGAAATCTTGCATTTGTTCCGCTCAGCCACTCTTTTAATTTTGATACTTCTTCCTCAGGAGTATCTTTGTCGGGCGTCAATAAATAAAAGGCATTTTCAAAAAGGATCTTTTTTGCGGCAATCACACCGCTTTTATGAGAACCTGCCATTGGATGACCGCCAATAAAGGTATAGCCCTTTTCCTTTAAACAGGAAGCTTTTTTGACAATTTCTTCTTTCGTGCTGCCAGCATCAGTAATAATGACCCCATTTTTTAAATCCATCCGGGCCAAAGCGGCGATAATCTCTTCTGCCTGAGCCACCGGTGTAGCAATCACAATCAAGTCCGCGCTCTTCGCTCCTTCTTCGATGGATTCCACAATTTCATCTACTACATCGAGCATTTTTGCCAGTTTGCTTTGTTTCTCGCTTATATCATAACCAATGACCATTGATTCCGGATGCTTATCTTTAATGCAAAGAGCGATCGAACCGCCAATTAATCCTAAGCCTATAATAAATGCGCGGCCTTCCAAGAAATCACCGCCTTTTGAATTATGATTGAGTTTTTAGTGTTAAGAACTGCTTCATGGCTTCAATAACGCCTTCGTTTTGTTCTTTCGATCCGACTGTCACTCTAACTGATGTCGGAAATCCGAGAGGTTTTCCTGATCGAACGATATACCCATTTTCCAGTAAAAATTGAAAGACTTTATTCCCGTCTGTCTTAAAGTCAATTAAGATAAAATTTGTTTGAGAAGGATAGTAATCAAGATTGCTTTCCCGGCAAAATTGATAAAACTGCTCAAGCCCTTCTCTGTTTTTTTGTTTGCAAATTTGAATAAACTCTTGATCTTCCAATGCGAGAGTTGCAGCTTTTTGGGCGAATGTATTCACATTGAACGGCTCTCTTGCCGGCTCCAATGCGCGTATAATTTCAGAAGCCGCAATTCCGTATCCAACCCGCAAACTTGCAAGGCCATATATTTTGGAAAACGTCCTTAACACAATTACATTTTCAAACTGTGAAACTAGTTCATTGACATGATAAGCTTCATCTGCAACCACATATTCAATGTAAGCTTCATCAAGAACAACCAAAACATCCCTCGGAACTTTTTCCAGAAATGCGTAAAGTGTATCTTTTGGAATATACGTTCCAGTCGGATTGTCAGGGTTACAGACCCAGACGACTCCGGTATTCGCATCGATCTTTGAGAGCATTCCTTCTAAATCATGATGTCCATTCGCTAACGGAACCTCCCTTATTTCAGCACCTTCAATTATCGCATTATGTTTGTACTGAGAGAATGTCGGCACGGCCATGACCGTATTCACGCCACTCCCTAAAATTGCTCTTGAGATGATTTGAATAAGATTATCCGAACCATTTCCTAAAATTAATTGGTCAGGCGCCACTTTATAGAATGCTGCAAGGCTTTCTCTTAAATCTGTGGCATAACCATCAGGATAGATCGCAAAAGAAACGGGAGCATTTTTAAAAGCTTCAGCCACTTTTCCTGAACATCCAAAAGGATTTTCATTTGAAGCAAGCTTAACAATTTTTTCTAGGCCGTATTGTCTTTTTACTTCATCAATCGATTTTCCCGGCTGATAGGGAGTAAGGGTTAATAATTGCTCTTTCCATTTCATCAAATCCACCTCTTCTAATCACTTTTGTGTATGATCATATTAATGTATAAAAGTACTTTTAGAAATAGCCATTTATTAATAAGCAGTATAGAGAGGAATTTTCCAAATTGTTTTTATGGAGTTTTATGTAAATAACGAAATTTCAATGAAATTCGCCATTACTTTTTTAAGTCGGGCCGCAAATTGACTGCACCCTCTAAGTAAATATGAATCATTTCATCTTGAGCCTTTTCAGTATTTACATGCATCATGACCCGAATGCAATGGGTCAAAGCTGATGGAACAGGTATTTCTCTCATGCACATGACAGGAACGTGCGTCCAGCCTTCAAAAAGGCGCAAAGCCTTTGCCGGAAACGCAGCCGAAAGTTCATCTGTAACAGAAAAAAAAACCGAAGCAACATCACTAGGCTGAATATGATTTTTTTCAATCATCTGACGCAAAAGCCTTTCTGTTGCTGATATGATCTCCTCTTCCGTGTTTTCATTGACTGTGATTGCACCTCTTAATCCTCTGATCATTTACACACCACCCCCTGCCCGAAATTGTTCAAGATGAGCCATTAATCGTTCATCTTCCAACTCTCTTAAGACCGGACGGCCAACTTGCTCCAACAGAACAAACCTGATTTTTTGTCTGACGGTTTTTTTGTCCATTTTCATCCGATTCAATAATCTTTCTGTAGACAGATGATTCGGAATGTCTGTCTTATAGCCTAAATCGCTCAACCAATGCAAAAATTCATCTTTCTTATACGAAAAACCGATCTCTCTTTCACTCAATTCAAGTGCAAAACAAATTCCGATGATAACTGCTTCACCATGTGTAATTTTTCCATAGCCCATTTCCGCTTCGATGGCATGTCCAAGGGTATGACCTAAGTTCAAAAATGCTCTTATGCCAGTTTCCTTTTCATCCTCTGAAACGATCGATTCTTTTACTTTAATCCCTCTGATGAGCATAAATTGCAAGTCATTATTCGAAACGTTTTCAAGCGAATTGATATTAGCTTGAAGCCACTCAAATAGTTCTTTATCTTTTATAAGGCCGTGTTTAATAACTTCAGCAAAGCCTGACCTTTTTTCAGCTGACGGAAGAGTTTCCAAAAATTCGATGTCATAAAAGACAGCCTCCGGCTGAAAGAAAGCTCCGATCATATTTTTGCCAAGCGGATGATTGATCGCTACCTTCCCTCCTACCGCGCTGTCATGTGCAAGGATGGTTGTCGGAACTTGAATAAAAGGAATTCCTCTCATAAACGTTGCGGCGACAAAACCTGCCAAATCACCAACGGCTCCTCCGCCAAAAGCAATGATAAGAGCCTTTCGATCAAGCTTTTTTTCGAGTGCAAAAGTTAAACAGCTATAATATACATCAAAAGTTTTTGCTTTTTCCCCGGAAGGTACGACATAAGTTTCAGGATCGAAATCTTTTAGAAGCGAAGTCAGCCGGGGAAGAAAAAGTCCTCCAACTGTTTCATCCGTAATTATTAAGAGCGAAGTTGCATCGGAAAAATGATTGCGAATAAAAGAAGGCAGTGTTTCTATTACATTCTCTCCGACAAACACCGGATACTGCCTTGATGCAGTTCGAATCCATATCGTATCCATTAAAACTCCCTCGCATATTCTCTATGGCGGTTCACTGATTCTATTAACGCTTCAATACGGTCTGCATAAAATTGATCGACAATGGCTGCCGCAAGTTCCCAGGCAACAACATTTTCTGCGACTACTGCGGCGGCAGGCACTGCACAGCTGTCAGACCTCTCGATACTTGCAGAGAACGGTTCCTTCGTTTCAATATCAACACTTTGCAGCGGTTTATATAAGGTAGGAATCGGCTTCATGACTCCCCGGACAACAATTGGCATACCGGTTGTCATACCTCCTTCAAATCCGCCCAGCCTGTTTGTCTTTCGGGTGTATCCTTGACTTTTGTTCCATTCAATCTCATCGTGAACTTCACTTCCGGGTTTCCTGGCAGCTTCGAATCCGATGCCAAACTCGACTCCTTTAAATGCATTTATGCTGACAATGGCTGCCGCAAGTTTTGCATCCAGCTTTCTGTCATAATGTACATAACTTCCGACGCCAACAGGCATCCCTTCCACAATGACTTCTACCACTCCTCCGATCGAGTCGCCATTTTGTTTTGCTTCATCAATGGCTGCCATCATTTTTTTGGCAGCTTCATCATCAAGACACCTGACAGGTGATTCTTCTGATCTCTCTTTTAATTCAGCAATAGAGCTGTATGCTAAGTTTTCAGCTTTAATTCCCCCGATTTCAATCACGTGTGAAGCAACTTCAATCCCAAGTAAGGACAATAATTTTTTTGCAACGGCTCCGGCAGCTACCCGGACGGTCGTCTCCCGCGCTGAAGATCGTTCAAGTACATTTCGCATATCCCTGTGGCCGTATTTAATACCCCCATTCAAATCAGCATGACCGGGACGGGGTCGGGAAATTTTTCGCTTAATTTCCTCTGCATGATCACCAAGAGGTTCCTGGCCCATTATCTTTGTCCAGTGCTGCCAGTCATTGTTTTTGACAACCAGCGCTACCGGTGAACCCAGCGTATAACCGTGGCGAACCCCTCCAAGTATTTCAACTGTATCCTTTTCAATTTGCATTCTGCGGCCTCTCCCATAGCCTTTCTGCCTTCGGGCGAGTTCAATATTAATATCCTCTGCAACTAAAGGCATCCCTGATGGCAATCCTTCTATAATCGTTGTAAGCTGCGGTCCATGGGATTCGCCGGCTGTTAAATATCTCATGATACTTTCCCCCTTCAACTCGTTAAAGGATTATGTACAAATATAACACATGCTTAAAAATAAAAATAGTCAATCATTCAAAATTATTAAAATAATTTTATTATCCTTTGATAATGATTAGTTCCGTCGCTGCAAAAAGTGAAAAGAAAAAGCCCTGTTTGAAATCGGGCCCTTATATTTATTCTCGTTTTCTGTAGAAGAATGTATCTTCTATTTCAAAATCATATTGTCCCGGATTGAAAATTTGTTCAGTGCTTCCAACAAAAAAGATTCCCCCGGGATTTAATGATGCACTAAATTTCTTATAAAGCTCTTTCTTCGCTTCTTCTGTGAAATAGATTAATACATTTCGGCAAACGATCAAGTCGTATGGTCCTCCGAATGGGTCTTTTAGCAGATTATGTTTCATAAATGTGACTGTTTTCTTTATTTGATCGGAAACATGGAAAAAATTTCCCTTGTTTGCGAAATACCTTTTTTTCATTTCCAGTGGAACTTCATTTAATGACCTTTCCGGATATATTCCAATTTTCGCTTTGGCAATAGCATTTTCATCAATATCTGTTGCCAAAATTTGAATTTCTGAGAGCGGCAAAAAATTCGACATAATCATTGCGATCGTATATGGCTCCTCACCTGTTGAACAAGCCGCACTCCATATTTTCAACCTTCTATTGCGATTAAGAAGCTTCGGCAATAACTGCTTTTCAAGCACTTCCCATCTCGTTCGATTTCGATAGAATTCAGAAACATTAATCGTCATTCGATCCAAAAATTCATTCAACAGCTGACGGTCTTTATCCATTGCAAGGAAAAATTCATGGAATGAGTTATATCCTTTATGCTTATAAAGGGAAGTCAGCCTTCTTTTCATTTGCGCTTCCTTATAAAGAGCTAAATCGATTCCTGTTTTCCTTTTGATGTTGCTGATAAAATCAAGGTAATCTTGAGACATTCGTATTTCTCCTCTAGCCTTTTCGAAAAGAAAATCTGTTTAACAAATTTAGTATAACGGAAAACAATGGGCAAAGAGCATTTTTTTTCACAAACTTTTTACAAATTAGATCCTGTATGGAAGCGGATACAAAAAAGACGCTTGGGTTTTCAAGCGTCTTTTTATGTTTAGATTATTAATAAATCCATTCGTTTACTAGTTTTGAGTATTCCACTAATTCTGATTCATTGAAGAATAAGGCAATTTCACGTTGTGCACTTTCAGGGGAATCAGAACCATGAATAACATTTTTTCCTACAGTCAGGCCAAAATCACCGCGGATTGTTCCAGGTGCTGCATCTTTCGGGTTTGTCGATCCCATCATTTGGCGGGCAGTTGCAATCACATTTTCCCCCTGCCATACCATGGCAAAAACCGGTCCGGAAGTAATAAAATCGACTAGCTCTTCAAAGAATGGACGCTCCTTATGCTCACCGTAATGCTTCTCAGCAAGTTCTTTTGAAATGCTCATAAGTTTTGCTCCAACTAATTGGAAACCTTTTTTTTCAAAACGGGCAACAATTTCGCCGATTAAGTTGCGCTGTACGCCGTCTGGTTTGACCATCAAGAAAGTCTTTTCCATATGCTCACTCCTAAAAAAGTTATGTATTATCGATTGTCCTCAAATGGACAATTCCACGAAAAATATTACCATTGTTTAGACAATTCCGCAACTTCTAAAATTTACGTTTTCCAATGAATTTCGCTATATCCCGCAGCGCTTTTTTCGCTCTATTGTCAGGAAGTTCTTTTAAAATTGCCAACGCTTTTTCCAAATAACGGTCGCTTACTGCCAAAGAGCTTTCAATCGCACCCGAATTTTTAATGATCGACAATAACTTATTAAGCTCTTCACGGTCCATATCTTCATGAACTCTTTCTATTTTTTTTCGAATATTTTCGTCTTTCATTGCAAATAAAACCGGCAGTGTAATATTTCCCTGCAACAAATCCCCGCCCGCAGGTTTGCCGAGGTCTTTTTCTGTTCCGGTAAAATCAAGCACATCATCGGTAATTTGAAAGGACATGCCAACAAAATAGCCAAAACGGAATAGCTTTTTATGGATTTGTTCATCTACACCGGCAGCAATCGCTCCCAATTGACAACTGGCAGCTATTAACAATGCCGTTTTTCTTTTGATGCGCCGGAAATAGTCTCTTAAATTTTGGTTAAATCTGTATTTATCTTTAATTTGTTGAATTTCCCCAATACAAACTTCAACAATCGTATGTGAAAGGATTTTATGGGCAAGAGGATTCTCGATTTTTGTCATTAATTCAAGAGAACGTGCTAAAATATAGTCTCCCGTATACATGGCAATCCGGTTATCCCATTTTGCCTTTATCGTCGGTTTTCCGCGCCTGAGTTCGGCATCGTCGATCACGTCGTCATGTACCAGTGTAGCCGAATGAAGCAGTTCAAGTGCAACAGCAACATTTTTGATTACATTGATATCATAATTTCCAAACTTTCCTGCCAACAACACAAAAACTGGGCGAATTCTTTTCCCCCCGGCCTGCAATAAATGCAGGGATGCTTGACGCAATAAAGGAGACTTTGACTGTATTGTCTCCTCCAGTTCTTTTTCAACGATATTTAAATCCGAATTCAAAAATGAATACATCATTTTTAATTTCATTGTATCCACCCAGCTTTAATATCCTGTCATTTTCTGTTACTGAATTAAATAAAGCATTATAAAATATCAATGCCCGGCCGCTCAGTAATGGGTCAGGCATCTCTTTTGGTTCCAAAATGAACAGCGGCAACGCCTCCGCTGTATGGCTTATAATGTACTTTTATAAAGCCCGCTTCTTTAAATATTTCTGCAAGTTCTTTCATTCCCGGAAACTCGCGTGCAGATTCCTGAAGCCAAGAATATTCATCATAGCTCTTTGCAAAGATTTTTCCGAAGAACGGCATAATAAACCGGAAATAAAAATAGTACAGCTGTTTAAATCCAATCAATGTCGGCTGTGAAGTTTCGAGGCAGACTGCCATACCTCCGGGTTTTAACACCCGGTTCATTTCTCTTAACACTTGCATATAGTCTGGTACATTTCTTAGACCAAAGCCAATTGTAACATAATCAAACGATTGGTCAGGGAACGGAAGCTCCATTGCGTTTCCGTGGATAAGTGAAACTTGATTGAAATTTTTGCTATTGACTTTTTCTTCTGCGACCTTCAGCATATTCTTGCTGAAATCAAGGCCAATCACTTCACCTTCGGGGCCAACAGCTTCAGCAAGGGCAATCGTCCAATCCCCCGTGCCGCAACATACATCAAGAGCTTTGCTGCCCTTTTGGACATTCATTCGTTTCATCGTGTCTTTTCGCCATCTTTTATGCTGTTGAAAACTGATAACAGAATTCATCTTGTCGTAATTTTGATAGATTTTTTCAAAGACATGATGAACACGCTCTTCTTTAGATTGATGCATGTGATCTTACCCTTCTTCCACAAAAGTTTTTGCCAGCGTATGGTGCTGGTTCAAAATAAATAATGTTCTTTCCTTCAAAAGTTCATTCAGGAAAGGTAATTTTTTGATTCCTTTTTCAATTAACTGCTTCGCAAATTCAATATAACGATCACAAATCAGCAATAAGAACCGCTGCTGCTCATTCGATAATTCTGACAAAGGCTGATCGTTTTTTGGAAATACAAGTTTTTTTAATCCCTCAAATAATATCGATGCCTCTTCATGTAAAAATTTCTTTTTCTCATTGATTAGGCGTTTTAAAAATAATAGGTTTGAGGCATATTCATCCCAGACATCCGCTTGAAAATATTCTGTCAGTTTTTCAAACAGAGAGGACTCAATCATCTTTATACTGTTCATTAATTTATCAATCCCGTCAGAATCCTTTTGGTAGACGGAAATTTTGTGCTCGTTTACATCCTTTATCCCTGCTGCTAGTGTCCTGATTACACCGATACTATTTATTTCTGATAAATGCTTGTAATATAAACCGCTGTAATAATCACCCGCTAAAACGGTAAGCTGGCGATTTTTCAAGCTGTGATAAGTATCTTCCTGGTTTTTGTTTTCTGTTACATGCTCATGGGTATCAAGGGCAATTTGAATAAGCATCGTCGTTAAGACATAACTTTCCATTTCATCATTTGATATTTTCAAATGTTCCATAAGGGAAACAAGCAAGAGCAGCTTGTCTTCATCGACTGTGGGGGCTTTAATATATTTCACCAAATACGGATGTGAGACGTTTCGCATAATCTGCTCTTTAATTTTTGTCAGTTTCATTTGAATGTCTTGCAAATCAATCACCCTTGCTTCCCGAATTATGTATATCCATATAAAGAAAGTTCGCAATTTATTGGAAAATGTAAGCATTTACCTTAATATCCGTACATTAAGGCAGAGACAATTATACCATAAAAGAAATTAGGTTTGTGGTTTCAGAAGATAAAAAACTTTCAAAAATGTTAATTATGTTTCACATTTATTATTGGAATCAGCTGTTAATTCCCGCTTTCAATTTCTCCATTCGAAGTCATAATTTTTGCATGCCCTCTGATTTTGATTGCTGAAGTATGCTCAGTAAATTGGGCGATCATTACTTCACCTTTGTCAAGCTTCTCTGAGTGGTGGAATCTTGTATCAGTGCCTCTTGTTAACCCGATCACGTTTACACCGTCATCCAATGCTTTTATAACAACAAATTCCCCGTTTTGAAAGCTGCTCTTCTTTTCCATTTTCTTCACCCCGGCAATCTTTGATGAAATTGATATAAGGCCCTTAGAGCTAATACGATTTAATTCTTGATTAAAGAGAGCACTTCAGCACGTGCACGTGCATCGTTTTGTAAAATTCCGCGTACCGCAGAAGTGACCGTTTTTGAACCCGGTTTTTTTACTCCCCTCATTGTCATGCACATATGTTCCGCTTCTACAACTACCATTACACCATGAGGGTCAAGCTTTTCCATAATTGTGTTGGCAATCGTCGAAGTAATCCGTTCCTGCAGCTGCGGCCTTCTGGCAACTGCTTCAACAGCTCTTGCGAGTTTGCTTAGTCCGGTTACTTTCCCATTTCTTGGAATATAAGCAACGTGTGCATGTCCGAAGAATGGAACAAGGTGATGTTCACACATGGAATAAAATGGGATATCTTTAACAAGCACTAATTCTTCATGTTCTTCTCCAAAAATTGTTTCAAAATATTCTTTTGGATCTTGATTTAAACCGGCAAACACTTCCTCGTACATTTTTGCTACACGTTTTGGAGTATCAAGCAAACCTTCACGGTTTGGGTCTTCTCCGATAGCTTCTAATATTAAACGCACCGCTTCCTCAATTTGGGCACGATTGATGTTTGACATCACAAATCCTCCTACTTCTAAATCAATACAATACTTGGATAGCGAAGTCAGCTTTTATTATCCTGCTCCGCTTTTAATTTTATCATTACAATATTAGCATAACCATTTCAGTACAAGCAAAATGGAAGATTTCCTGGAAGCATAAACAATAGGCTCCAGCGGCTTGTTCAGCCCCGGGAAGCACTAAACGAATCTAGCAAGCGCAGACAAAAAATACAAAAGGCCACGGAATTCCGCAGCCTTTTGCTTAGCATAGTTTTAAGCACTTGTATGTAATTATTTAACTGCATCTTTAAGCGCTTTACCTGGTTTGAAAGCAGGAACTTTGCTTGCAGCGATTTCGATTTCTTCTCCGGTTTGAGGATTCCGGCCTTTGCGGGCAGCGCGCTCACGTACTTCAAAGTTTCCGAAACCGATTAATTGTACTTTATCACCATTCTTTAAAGCATCTAAGATTGCATCGAAAACAGCATCAACTGCTTTAGTAGCGTCCTTTTTTGATAACTCAGTAGCTTCTGCAACTGCATTAATTAGTTCTGTCTTATTCATGCCTTTCACCTCCTCCCAAAAAATCACGGTAAATTCAGTAAAAGTAAGTCTCTTACCTACATTTCTAAACAAAATGACCGAATTCTATACATTGTGGAATTATTTTTGTTTAACTCAGCCCTTATATTAAATGATTGCGAGCCAGTTTTCAATCTATTTTTGGCAAAAACCCTTTAATCATAAGGGTTAGAGCCCCACAACATGAATTCTGTTAAAAGATTAACATATTCATTTACGCATATCAAGAAATATTCATGAAATAATGGTAATGTTTTCTTATCCGTGCATCTTGTAATATACGCCACACAAAAAAGACTCCCGAAAAGGAGTCTTTTTAACTGTCCAGCTCCAGCGCCTAGGCCCTCGAGGTCGCTTCGGTTCTGCCGATGAAGTCAAAAAACGACTTCACCAGCAGGACCTAGAAGCATGTCGGGCCTGAGCGAGGCGCTTCCGCTTTTCTAACTATAGTATGATGGCTATTAGTCCACCTGAGCCTTCGTTTATGATTCGCTCAAGAGTTTCTTTCAATTTGTAGCGGGCATTCTCAGGCATTAACGAAAGTTTTGCCTGAATCCCTTCTCTGACGATTGAGTTTAAGCTGCGGCCGAAAATATCTGAATTCCAGATCGACAGCGGGTCTTCCTCAAAGTCTTGCATTAAATAACGGACCAATTCTTCGCTTTGCTTTTCCGATCCAATGATTGGTGCAAATTCGGATTCTACATCGACCTTAATCATATGAATGGATGGAGCAACAGCTTTTAAGCGAACACCGAACCTTGGTCCTTGGCGAATGATTTGCGGCTCATCAAGGCTCATATCAGTTATGGAAGGTGCGGCAATTCCATAGCCGGTTTGTTTTACCATTTTTAAAGCCTCAGAGATTTGGTCATACTCTGCTTTTGCGTAGGCAAAATCCTGCATAAGTTCAAGCAAATGATCTTTTCCGCGGATTTCAACCCCAACAATTTCTTTTAAGATTTCATCATATAAATCATCCGGAGCGTATAAATCAATTTCAGCGACTCCCTGCCCCATTTCAATTCCGGCAAGGCTTGCACGGTCGATAAATTCAAAATCGCTGAACTGATGAACAACCCGGTCCACATCTCTTAATCTCTTTATATCTTTAACGGTTTCCTTAACTGCTTCTTGATAGTTTTGACGTAACCAATGGTTTTCACGCAGGACCATTACCCAGCTGGGAAGATTCACATTCACTTCAAGTACCGGGAATTCGTATAAAGCTTCGCGAAGAACATTTAAAACATCACTTTCACGCATGCTTTCTACACTCATTGCCAGTACAGGTATATCGTATTTTTCAATTAATTGGCTTCGGAGCGATTCCGTGTTTGGATGGTAAGGCTGGGCACTGTTTATGACAATGATAAACGGTTTGCCTACCTCTTTCAGTTCTTCAATTACCCTCTCTTCCGCTTCAAGATAATTTTCACGCGGAATATCGCCAATTGTTCCGTCCGTTGTAATAACAACACCGATTGTAGAATGCTCCTGTATAACTTTTCTTGTTCCAATTTCTGCTGCCTCATGAAATGGAATTGGCTCTTCATACCAAGGAGTGGTAATCATGCGCGGCCCGTTTTCATCCTCATACCCTTTTGCCCCGGGTACTGTATAGCCGACGCAGTCAACAAGACGGATATTTACATCCAGACCTTCATCAACATGAACAGTTGCGGCCTGGTTTGGAACGAATTTTGGTTCTGTTGTCATAATGGTTTTACCGGCTGCGCTTTGCGGAAGTTCATCCTGTGTCCGAGCACGGTCTGCTTCATTGCTTATATTTGGTAAAACTACAAGTTCCATGAATTTTTTTATGAAAGTAGATTTACCTGTTCTAACTGCTCCTACAACACCTAAATATATATCGCCGCCTGTTCGTTCGGCAATGTCTTTAAAAATATCTACCTTTTCCAAGTGATTCTCCCCTCCCGAATGAGTTAGTGGGATAATATTATCCATCTCAGCTAATTTTGGACATTATATGTTTATGATTTTGTCCTATTATGATATGACTGTTTTCTAAAATTTTTTGCCTCCTTATCAGAAACTATTATCATTTTTACATAAATCGATTATTTTCTTTCGATAATTTCAAATGAATTAAGGGTTCAAAAAGAGAAAAACCCTTCTCCTTAAAATATATTTTGCAGGAGAAGGGTTATGACTATTTCACGAAAAAGATTGGTTCATTTGTTTTTGGATCAATGGTATAAGGCAACGAATATGCCGGCACAAATACGGAATTTTTCACTAATAATTCCCGAATATCATCGCCCGGTTTATAAGAATGTTTTGTCGTTTGCAGCGCCTTATATAAGTCGCTCCGATAATCAACAAATACTTCAGCATTTCCGGTTACAACGAAAGGCAAATTTTGATTTGAATAAGGGCTTATTGCTACCGGTTCTTCCTTATAGCCCAGTTTCTTGAAATCAATGGAATACAAATTCTCGGCTAATTTTTCTTTATATGGAGGATACCCTGCTGCTTTAATCCGCAAATTTATTTCTCTAATTGTTTCTGCGATTCTTAGATCGAATATTTTCACCGTTGGATTTGTTTCGACATCCACAAGGACATATTGAAAAATCCCCCCGCTTTCATAGCTGTTGCCCGGAGGTTCTGCCATATATTTCGGTACAATTTTTTGGAAATCAATCGGATATTTTTGATAAATGGGTGTTGATGCATCTCTTGTTTTTATTGGCAAGATTCCGCCATTATCCTTCTGAAAGCGATCAACAGCACTTTGTACGGATTGTACTTGATCATCATACGGCACTTGATTTTCAGCAAGCTTTTCTTTCGGATACATGCAGCCAGAGAGAATTACTGCCAAAATGATTAGCAAGGAAAAAACAATTCCTTTTTTCATAAAACATCAATCCTTTAGAATATGTATATTATTCACTGGTAGGTCCGCTGAAAACGATTAAAAAAATAATGATTCCCGAAAGTATCAATAAAACATACGCAATCAGTGCAGTAATGATTCGAATGACGCCTTTTAATTTATACCGGCTGAAATAAATAGAGATCATAGATAAAAACATAAATCCCATTGCACCAAAGGAAATCCACATTTTCATTAAAGCAGGTGACATAAAAACCACTCCTTTTCAGGTATATATTATATCATAGGTGCCAAAACAAAAAACAACATCATCAATTAAATGACAAGAAACATGCATGAGTTTTTGTCGGCGCAGCACCGCCCTTTTCCACAAAAAAAATGACTGAAATAAAGGGAGGGGCAGCCCCTTATTTCAGCCTGTTTCGACTAAATACCCAAAGACCCAATTCAAATTACCAGTTTGGTTCGTTGCATAGTATGCGAAATGCAACACAATCGCATCCTCTAATGCCCATATATTTAGAAATTATATTATTTTTCTATGTCCGGGTTGCTATTCTTTTAAGTCAAGAACATTTACCAAGTCTTCCATTTCGTGCGTTTTTACCCTGGCCATTAACGTATCTACTGCATCTTTCGGGTTCACACCGTTAAATAAAACATCAAATAAAGCGTCGGATATCGGCATTTTGACGTCGTATTTTCTTGCAAGCTGATGGGCCGCCTTAGTCGTGGGGACCCCTTCAACAACCATACCCATATTATTTAAAACCTCTTCGAGATTATTGCCTTTCCCAAGAAGGTTCCCTGCTCTCCAGTTTCGGGAATGAACACTTGTACATGTAACAATTAGATCGCCAATTCCGGCCAAACCTGAAAAGGTTAACGGATTGGCGCCCATTTTTGTACCGAGCCGGGCTATTTCTGCAAGTCCTCTTGTGATTAAAGCAGCCTTAGCATTATCGCCATAGCCGAGTCCGTCAGAGATTCCAGCCGCGAGTGCAATAATATTCTTAAGTGCTCCCCCGATCTCAACGCCGATCATGTCCGGATTTGTATATACCCGGAAATTTTGATTCATAAATAAATCTTGAATTTTTTCAGCTGCTTTCATATTTTTAGAAGAAACAGTTACAGTCGTAGGATGCCGGAGGCTGACTTCTTCAGCATGGCTCGGTCCGGAAAGAACGACAACATCTTTTAAAAGTGTTTCAGGCATTTCCTCTTCAATCATTTCTGATATGCGAAGCAAAGTATCCGGCTCAATTCCTTTGCTCACATGGACAATTGTTAACGGTGTTTCTTGAATTCCCCTTATTTTCCCGAGAACTTCCCTGATCGCTTTTGTTGGTACGGCTAAAATCATCACTTCTATGTCTTTTAAAACTTCTTTGAGAGAAGAAAATCCGATGATAGATTCCGGCAAGGATATGCCAGGCAAATATTTTTGATTTGTATGCTCCCGATTGATTTCTTCTATTTGAGAAGGCTTATGCCCCCAAATCCTGACTTCGTGACCGTTATCGGCAAGTACCATCGCAAGTGCTGTTCCCCAGCTTCCCGCTCCGATCACAGCTACTTTTTCTCTTTGCCGTTCCATCTCATATCACAACCTTTACCTTATTTTCTTTCTCTCGCATAAATTTTAATCGGTGTGCCTTCAAAACCGAATGCATCCCTAATTCGATTCTCAAGAAATCTCTCATAAGAAAAGTGCAGCAGCTCCGGATCATTAACAAAAACAACAAATGTCGGAGGCTTTACCGCTACTTGAGTAGTATAATAGATTTTCAAGCGTCTACCTTTATCTGTCGGCGTTGGATTCATGGCCACCGCATCCATGATGACATCGTTTAGTACGCTTGTTTCAACGCGGCGTGCATGATTTTCACTAGCCATATTAATCATTGGCATTAATGTGTGGAGTCTTTTTTTCGTTTTAGCTGATAAGAAGACGATCGGAGCATAATCCAAAAACTGAAAATGATCGCGAATTTTTTGTTCAAACTCCCTCATTGTTTTTTCATCTTTCTCAACTGCATCCCACTTATTTACGACAATAACAACTGCCCGGCCAGCTTCATGTGCATATCCTGCAATCCGTTTGTCCTGTTCAATAATCCCTTCTTCACCATTCAATACAACAAGGACAACGTCTGATCGTTCAATCGCTCTTAGTGCTCTTAAAACACTGTATTTTTCAGTTGTTTCATAAACCTTTCCTTTTTTGCGCATTCCTGCAGTATCAATGATGACATATTTTTGTCCGTTATACGTGTAAGGGGAATCAATTGCATCTCTTGTTGTACCGGCAATATCACTTACGATTACCCGTTCTTCTCCCAGTAAAGCATTTACAAGTGACGATTTTCCCACATTTGGCCGGCCGATTAAACTGAACTTAATAACATCCTCATCGTATTCCTCTTCGTGCTTGCTCGGAAAGTGTTTCGCTACTTCATCGAGCAAGTCTCCTAATCCAAGTCCGTGGGTGCCGGAAATTGGAATCGGTTCACCAAAACCAAGGGAATAAAAATCAAAAATTTGATCGCGCATTTCAGGATTATCAACTTTATTTACGGCGAGAACAACAGGCTTTTTCGATTTATACAGGATTTTCGCAACTTCTTCGTCTGCCGCGGTAACCCTTTCCCGTCCGTTTGTGATAAAAATAATGACATCTGCTTCATTAATGGCAATTTCAGCCTGTTGGCGGATTTGTTCAAGAAACGGCTCATCTCCGATATCGATGCCCCCCGTGTCGATAATATTGAAATCGTGTGTTAACCATTCAGCTGAACTATAAATCCGGTCACGGGTTACACCCGGAATATCTTCCACTATCGATATCCGCTCGCCGACAATACGGTTAAAAATCGTTGATTTTCCTACATTAGGA
The DNA here is from genome assembly GCF_028888695.1 of Bacillus methanolicus. Lineage (NCBI taxonomy): Bacteria > Bacillati > Bacillota > Bacilli > Caryophanales > Bacillaceae > Bacillus > Bacillus methanolicus. The sequence continues at coordinate 1,730,948 of NZ_PNFF01000001.1, forward strand.
CGGCCGACAATGGCTACAACTGGTTTCGCCATGCATTTCATCCTTTCATATATAAAATATATTCTTGTTTCATTTAATTTTTTGTCTTAATAAACATAAGAAAGAAACCCTTCAAATGCTAGAAGGGTCTAACTTCATTAGTTTAACAAAGAGATTGATAACAAGCAATGAAAACTTAAAACTATGGAATATTTGTCAATGTTTTACAATTATGAATAACTCTTCTGTAATCGCATGGGCAATGCCGTCTAAAATTGCTTCTAAATTCGCACACACTTGTTCCATTTCTTTTTTTGATTCACAATGGAAAACGGCTGCTCCGCTCGGAACTTTATTTGGATCGGTTGTCACAACTGCAAGAATAAATTTTTCAAGCATCATGCCTTACCCCTGCCTTCCCTTATCTTTATTTCTCTCTGTCGGCATTCTGATTGCATTTTCCAATGTTGGAACTAATCCGATGATCTTCAAAGCTTTTTCCACATTCTTTTCCTGCGGCAAAATGAAAACCCCAACCCTTCCGTCATTCAAGTCTCTCTTTGCCAGCGGAACAAGTGCCGGAGTGCCGGAATCGCGGTATACACCAAGTGCATTTGAGACGTCATGAAGAATTGCTTGTCGTTGTCCGAGGTTGGCAATTGTAGACCGTGCATTGAAGTTTTTCGGCTTTAAAATAAATCCCATACCATAGCGGAGAACCTCCTCCCGGCGTTCAGGCAAACCGATGTTCATGATGTAAATGTTATCCACATACAATCCCGGACCTTCAAACTTTGGTTCAACATAGTCAATATCGACAATGTCTTTTAGTTGTCCCCCGGTCATCAAATACTTTGAAATGATGACTGCAACAGCGGCCGCTGCAATTCCCGCCCAAATATTAAAAAAGATATACGCAAACGTACTTAACAGTGATGTGAAAATGACTAGATAATTTCTGCTTTCAAATGCGATTGCAATCCCTTCAATATATGTCTTTCCTCTTGAGACAAGTTCATAACTGTCAAGTTCGGTCAATGTATTTCTTTCCATATTGCGGACTTCCCGGAACTGAGATGCAGCTAGCGTTAAAAACGTTATTGCTGTATACTCTTCTTCTAACATGGCTGGTACTGCTACCGTTCCAAGCCCTGCAGCAATAAATCCCAATGCAATATGAATAATTTTTCCATGCAAATAAGTCGGATATTGCCGATAATCAGTCCTTAGCAGATAAATTCTTGTCAGTGTTCCGACAATCACTCCAAATATGATAGGCAGAGTATATTCATTCATGATGATTTATGTTTCTCCTTTTCAAAATGGTTAAATTGAATGTTAAAATAAGCTGCCGTAAATTTGAGGCCGCTCCATAAAAGCAGAATGGCAACTGCTAATGATGCAAGATCAAGAATGGCCAGTGATCCGATCGGGTATGAGAATCCATTTTGACGCAATACAAATGCATAAAGCAGTTCTCCTAGTAGAATGCCTGCCAGCATTGTATACATTCTCATCCGCACTTCAGACTGAAGCATAAAAGTTAAATATATTAAAATAAAAACGAGCAGCCAATCACGATTTATAATCACCCATACCGGATCGTATAACTCAAACATAAGGAAACTGGCATAGGCAAGCATGATAATAAAAGAAGATACAAAAAAATAAAGAATTGTTCGTTTTTTTAATCTAGAAATATCCATCATGATTGAGAAAAAAATGAAAACAGCGGCTGCGTAAATTTGAAAGTGAAAGACAGAAAAGTGAATAGGAGAAAAGATGATGATGATAAGCAGCCTTTTTGAAATGGTATACCGATATTTATTTTTGCTATCTAATAAAAAAGTGGCCGCCACCCATATAAGCCAGCAAACCCAATAAAAGAAAGCCCCGTCCATTTATTACTACCTCCTATCATTACCATTATGACAAAAAATTATGTACTTTAATCTTTCCGGGTATAAACTTTCCTTCGTGAATTATGTTAAAGGATAGGAGGTGGTATGGTGGGTAAAGACCGGCAGGAAAAACGTCTAAGAAAAAGCGGCAAAGTGGAATCAGACCGTGACCAGGCTCTTCATTATCCAGGTGCATCAAAATTGCAAAGCCCGGAAGAAGCGCGATCTTTAAACGACGGGAAGCAAAGTTAATTATAATGATGATAAAAAAAGAGCTGCCGCTAAGCTGCGGAGCTCTTTACTTTCTGTATTGGCTGTATTTTCTTGTATTAATTCCCCGTTCAGAAAGCCAGTGGTGGGTCGCACCTGATAAGACAATCGGAGTATTTTGCAATTCCCTTATTGTTTTTGTCCCTAACGCTGCCATCAAAAATGCAAGGTCTTCCAAAATGAAAAGAATCTGCTCTGCCAGAGCATCTTCTCCCCTCTCAATCAATAACTTTAAGAAAAATCCTGCCATGCCGACTGCATCAGCTCCGAGGGCAATTGCCTTTGCAATATCAAGGCTTGTTTGGATTCCGCCGGAACCAATTATTGAAGCATTCAGGCCGTATTCTTTCGCCTCAACAATGGAAGCAGCTGTTGGAATCCCCCAATGATTAAAAAAAGAGAGCAATCGATGCCGCCGCTCATTTTCAATCCTGGCAAAATTTGTACCGCCGTATCCCCCAACATCAATTGCTTGAACGCCAATGGAAGCAAGCTTCGAAGCTGTTTCCTTGCTGACACCGAATCCAACTTCTTTTACAATGACAGGAACATTTACACCATTGACAATTTTTTCTATCCTGGAAAGGGCTCCTTTAAAATCCCTGTCCCCTTCGGGCATTGTTAATTCCTGAATTGCGTTTAAATGAATTTGGATCGCATCAGCCCCTATCATTTCAATCGCATATCGGGCCTGATCCACGGTCGCTTCACTTCCTAAGTTTGCGATAATAACGCCATTGGGATTTTCTTTTCGGACAACTTCATATGTATTTTTTTCATTTTTATTTTTCAATGCTGACATTTGCGAGCCGACTGCCATTGCAATACCGGCAGTCCGGGCCGTATAAGCTAATTTCCTATTAATTTCATATGTCCGTTCCCCACCGCCGCCCGTCATCGCATTGATAAAAATTGGCGAACTTAAGACAAGTTCGCCAATTTTGGTGCCCAATTGAATTTCTTCCAAAGAAACATCGGGCAAGCTTTGGTGGACAAATTTAATATCATCAAAACCGGAAAGCCGCTTCTGTCCTGTTTTTAGTGCATATTTTATATGATCCCATTTCCTGTTTGGTCTTGACAAGTTATATCACCATTAGTTTTTGAGATTCTTTAATTTATCACCGATTACTTCACCAAGCTGAAATCCTTTTGATTCTTCAGGAAGTTCGTAATCAGCCGGTGCAGCCTGTTCTCTTTCCTGCAGTTCTTTGATACTTAATGAAAGACGTTGCTGCTCTTCATTCACATCAAGCACTTTCACTTGTACCGTTTGGCCTTCTTTTAAAACTTCATGTGGTGTTCCAATATGTTTATGCGAAATTTGCGAAATGTGAACAAGTCCTTCCACACCTGAAAATACTTCCACAAAAGCTCCATAAGAAACAAGGCGTTTTACCGTACCTTCGAGAATACTTCCTTTAGGTGCCTTTTCAGAGATATTTGTCCATGGACCAGGAAGAGTTTCTTTGATGGATAGGGATATACGGTCTTTATCGCGATCCACGCTTAGAACTTTCACATTCACTTTTTGGCCTTCTTCAACAACATCAGATGGTTTTTCGACGTGCTGATGGGATAATTGAGAAATATGAACGAGGCCGTCTACACCGCCGATATCTACGAATGCTCCAAAATCTGTAATCCTTTGAATCGTTCCTTCCAATACTTGGCCAGGCTGCAAAGATTCCAGCAAGCTTTGTTTTTGTCTGATTTTTTCTTCTTCGATTACTGCGCGGTGTGAAAGAATTAAGCGATTTTTTTCTTTATCAAGCTCAACAATTTTAAAAGTAAGTGTTTTTCCTTTATAATCAGAAAAATCCTCGACAAAATGGTCTTCAACTAGAGAGGCGGGTACAAATCCGCGTACTCCTAAGTCGACAACAAGACCGCCTTTTACAACATCCTTCACTTCTGCTTCGAAAATTTCGCCGCTTTCAAATTTTTTCTCAAGATCGTCCCATGCTTTTTCAGCATCAATCTTCCTTTTTGAAAGGATTAATGCTTCTTCTTCAACTTTTATTACTTCAAGTTCAAGTTCATCACCTTCGGAAACAACATCTTCCGCTTTTTCAACGTGAAGGCTTGAAAGCTCACTGATTGGAATAATGCCGTCAAGCTTGCTGTTTTCAACGCTGACAAGGACATGTTTTTCTTCTACTTTTAACACTTTTCCTTTTACCTTGTCGCCTACTTGAAAATTTGTTGCTTCTACTTGATTCATATCTTCTGACATATGTAACTCCTCCTTAATCCAGTCACTGCTCAAATGAATATAAGCAATGTGATGGAAACACCACATTTAAAAAACAAGTTTGAGTTAAAAGAATTTTTCTAAAACCTCTTCTTACTAACTTCTTACAAATAGTTTTTTTTGTCAAGCATGAAGACTTACTTATGCTCGTTTATCAGTTTACGGATTTCTTCCATAATTAATTCAGTTGCTTGTTCCGCCGTTGCTTTATTTTCACGCAGATGTTTGAAATCAATCGGCTTTCCGTAGACCACTTTCAATCTCTTAAAAGGTTTATATGGACCGATAATTGCACACGGCACAACATGGGCCTCCGACCGGAGAGCAAAGAAACCTGCCCCTGCCAAGCCTTGGCCTAATTCACCTGTCTTGCTTCTTGTTCCCTCTGGAAAAAGCCCTAAAACTTTTCCTTCTTTTAAGATTGACAAACCTTTTCGCAAGGCTTCGCGATCGCTCATTCCCCTTTTGACAGGAAATGCGTTTAAATTTTGAACGATTCTCCCTAGCACAGGAACAGAAAAAAGCTCGGCTTTTGCCATAAAATGCACCGGTCGAGGAGCGGTAATTCCTACAACAGGAGGATCCAGATTATCAATATGATTGGCGCAAAGAAGAACTCCTCCGTCTTTAGGAAAATGTTCTACCCCGATTACTTGAATTCGGTAGATAGGCTTTAAAATCCCAGATACAACCGATTTTGCAAAACTGTAAAACGTCAAATTGACCCGATCCTTTCTTCCGCCAACGCCATGATTTTATCCACCACTTGTTCAATCGAAAGGGAAGTTGTGTCAATTTCAAAAGCATCATCTGCTTTTCTTAAAGGAGCCACTTCCCGTTCTGAATCAATTTTATCACGTTTAGCAATCTCTTCTTTTAATTTCTCCAAATTTGAAGAAAATCCTTTTTGAAGATTTTCCTGATGGCGCCTTTGGGCCCTTTCCTCAACGCTTGCTAAAAGAAAAATTTTCACTTCAGCATGCGGAAGTACATGTGTTCCGATGTCGCGCCCATCCATGACTACTCCTCCGCCGGAAGCAAGCTCCTGTTGCCTTTTCACCATTTCTTCACGCACTAATTTATGTTTTGCAACGATTGAGACGGAATTTGTCACTTCGCTTGTCCGAATTTCGTCAGCAACATTTTCTCCATCAAGAAACACAAGCTGCCCTTCCTTTCCCTGAACTAATTCAATCGTTGTGTCAAGCAGCAAATCCATTAACTCTGCTTCATTCTGGAGATCCACCTTTTTCTGAATCGCTTTATATGTTAATGCACGGTACATGGCACCAGTATCAATATATAAATATGACAGTCTTTCTGCCACTATTTTGGCAACCGTACTTTTTCCTGCTGCCGCCGGCCCGTCAATCGCAATTGAAATCTTTTTGTCCATACTTCCTCCTACACTCAAAGATGTTTCACTTTATTTTACCACATCTAATTGAAATACTTGACCAAGAACATTGTTTTAATAATATAAAAAAGCAGGTGAAACCTGCCTGTTTTAACGTCCCCGGAACGTTTCTAGTATTTGCGTAAAATTGTTTTCGCTGACGCCTTCATATTGTGTTATTTGCTTTAATTCTGGAAAAATATTCAGTTTATGAAAAAACACCTGTACGAAAAGCAAAAAAATTAATTGAATAACAATTACTTTCATAAGAATCCTTTCAAACGTCTTCATCAATACGCTCCTAAAGTTAATAGTTATTCTTATTATGGGAGCGTTATGATTCATTTATTCCTTAACTACTAAATCCTTTTTTCTTCATATCTAACTGCCTTTCAAAGCAAAAACGAAGCAAGAGCTGTCGGTCCTGTCCGGTGATATCCGTGAATTGCAAGGAAATTTTTTTTCTATTTTCGCTTACATCTTCAACCCGGACAACGCGGCTCTTAAAACTCTTATAATGGTATTCTCCGCTCTGAAACGGAAGAACAAAAGTCGCCTCTACAATCATACCTTCCCTTAACACTTCACTTTTTCCTGTCAAGATTGCCGCTGCCCCTCCCGCACTAATATCTTCAGTGACGGCAGTAAATGGCTGAAATTCCCCGTTCAACGGATGAACAGCGACATCTACAGGAGTTTCTACCCGCACATACTGGCGGCGCTGTATCTTTATCAAATTTTCTTTTTCTGGGTAGGATAATATGAGCATTGGGATGTTTTGCTTAACCCTTCCCCTTATTTCAGATTCAAACAAATATACGGAACCGTCTTCTCCGACGAATGTGACTTTTAATTGTGTTCCGTCAATCAAAAAAACGGTCCGTTTAGTGGTTGTATTAACCGGATAATCAATGTATAAATCGCTGCCAATCCTTTCTACAAGTTTGCATTTATATGTTTCGATCGCGTTCGAATACTTTGGCTCAAGCATTAAGGTATCGCCAATTTTTAACATGTTGCGCCACACTTCCTATGTATTATAATAAAAATCTTTAACGCTTTAAACCGTTGAGGGTCAGGCCCGCACGACGTTAACGCGTTAAACCATTGAGGGCCAGACCCGCGCCGCGTTAACGCGTTAAATCATTGAGGGCCAGACCCCCCTCCTTGCTGACTTGAATTAAATACCACAAATGGAATGTTCTTTTTCATTATAATCAGAAAGCTTGGCTTAAATAAAGAAAAAAATTGATAAATAAAAGACCCAAAAGGAAGTAAATGATCCTTTTGGGCCGCTATCTTTTAAATGACATCTTCATAGATTGGTTCGGCATTCTTTAATTTTTCCACTTTTTCCTCAATACCGCTTTCCGAATTAATGAAAATACGGTACGTATCATCACCTAAAGTCCCGAGAAATTCATAACAAAGAACTTCCTGGTTCAAGTCATTTATAATAACAGCCTTACCTTCTTCCATTATTTTAACGTTCGGATTGATCTTTGTTCTTGCATTTGCAATTGATTGAGAAGGAGTTGGCAGTTTTCTTGAATGATGCGATTTTAAATAATCCTCTGCCGAAAATCCAATGACTTTTCCATTATCAAGTGCGATTTTTATTTTAATGCTGTCTGGATAGATTCGTACATCATCCTGGTTTGCGACAAATGTAAATACACCAACATTGTCATATTGGGCGCTTTCAAAAAGATCCATATTCTCAAACTCATTTTCTTTTAAGAAATTAATTGCCCGATTGCTTGCCTCATTTAAGCTTATTTTCTGTTTATTAACATCCCTGGATAAAATATACCAAATCGGATATCCGCCTTTTTTCGTAATATCCATGCTGGCTTCAAGATTGTTTTTCTGATCTTGTATCGTTACACTGTAAAATCCATATCCTGAACCTTTTCCGTTCTCTGCGACTCTTACATTTACGTCATTTCCTAGAGAAGCGTACTTCTTTGCGATTTTCACCGCTTCATTTTTTGAGATATTCTCTCCTTCAAGATATTTATAATTTTCATCCTTTTTTTGCATATTGATAAAAGCGGGGCCAAAATCTGTCTCTGAATACCCTTCAACAGTTTTTTCAACTGTCTTAAAGCCATCGATAATCGTGTTGTCAGATGCTTCCTTTCCTGTTGCAAGCGCCAATTCAACGTCCATCCAGCGGAGGTTATTTTTAAGTACAAGATGCTGCACTTTCCGCATTTCATTTTGGATGTCTGCCGATTGCTTATACAAATTTTGCAGTGCTTTATACTCTTTATCTGATAGCGGTTCTTTTTCCAAATCCCTTACAGCTGTTCTGTAGCTAAAATCGCCAATCTTTGCGAGAAACTCTTCCGTTTTATTAAAAGGCAGAAGTGTCAGCGGTAATTGGCCGACATTGCTGTGAGCAGCAGATGTAATTCTCCAGACTTCAGCAAGGGCAGGAGAAAGTGATTTTTTTGAGTTCATAGCCAATGTCGTTCCAATTTCATCATGCAAAAGGTCTAATTGATACGTCAGATCATGAAAGGCGCGCTGATAATTGTTTTCCGCATTTAGAAGGATGGCATTTTTCTCCCGATGCTCCTGGTAGCCCCAGAACGCTGTTCCTGCTATACCTACCACTAAGACGCCTATTAATATTCCTCTAAGCAAAGTTCATCACCCCTATTTACAGAAAATATGTTTTCCGATCTTTTTAATCTGTGGACGCGACCAAATCCATGCACTTGTTGCTGTATCAGGATTAAAATAATAGAGGGCATTGTCGGTCGGATCCCAGCCGTTTATTGCATCAAGAACTGCTCTCCTTGCCGTTTCATTCGGTGTAAGCCAGATTTGCCCGTCGGCTACCGCAGTGAATGCTCCTGGTTCAAAAATGACTCCTGATACTGTATGCGGAAACGAAGGGGATTCCAAACGATTCAAAATAACTGCCGCAACTGCAACTTGTCCAACATATGGTTCACCCCTTGCTTCACCGTAAACAGCATTGGCCATTAATTGAATATCATTTGATGAAAAACCATTTGGGGTGTTTGTTGCAGTTACTTTTTGCCGCTTAGTGGCACCCCCGCCTCTCCGGTTCGCCTGTCTGCCCTCGGAAGGCTTTTTCTGCTTTTCGAGCGATACTCCTCCGTAATGGGAAAATTTATTGCCTTTTTTAATTTGCTCCTTTACGAATTGTTCATTATACCTCGATGCTTTGACGAGTTTTTGTTTCGTTTCCGTTCCTGCCAAGCCGTCGATCGGGAGGCCAAATTCATATTGAAAATTTCTAAGAGCCCAATACGTGCTCCATCCAAATACCCCGTCTATTTTTCCATTATAAAAACCTAAATATTGAAGACGGGATTGCAATTCGATTACATCATCGCCGACTGCACCATGCTGGATAACCTGGTTAGAGAAGGCATCCGCATGTTGGTTTCCTGCGGTCGGAAACAGAAGTACACAAGCGGCGAAAATAGCAAACAGCCTCATTGCCAGTAGCTTTTTATTCATTGATTGTTACCCCCAGATGTGATTCATTTTGCATTAACCATATGTTTTGCAGCTACTGGATTTTTATTCAAGATAAAGAAAGAAAAGTGCAAGCGCCTTGGTTAGCCCCGACAAGCGCTGGAGGTCCTGCCGATGAAGTCGCTTTTTGACTTCATTGGCAGGACCGAAGCGACCTCGAGGGGCTAGGCGCTGGAACTGGACAAGAAAAAACTCTTCATTTTTCATAAATGAAGAGTTTTTTGTACTTTTATCTGTGCTTCAAAATGTTTTGTACTTAAAGCACGGGCATTTTTCACTTTTCGCAGGCCGAGCCACCACAAGAAAATCATAAACGGAAACATTAAGACCAGCCAGTCTTTTTGAGAAATTAAAATAGAGTCATAAATGCCATGCAAAATAAAAGGGATTGCAAGTGACAATAAAATCCATTTAGACTTCGGATTTTCCGAGAATTTTCCTTTGCCAATGTAATATCCCATTATGACTCCGAACAAAGCATGGCTTGATACAGGCAATAGCGCTCTTCCAAGAGCATGTTGAAGTCCATTTGCAACGAGGTAGAAGATGTTTTCAGCGGTGGCAAAACCAAGAGAAACAGACGCACCGTATACAATTCCATCGTAAGGCTCGTCAAAAGCAACATGCTGATATACTGTGTAATACAAGATAAACCATTTAAAAAATTCTTCTAATAAACTTGTTGTCAGAAAAGCTTCTATTATTCCTGATTGTATAAGATGTTCCGTCTCCAATACATATTGAATAAATGAAATCGGAAACACAAGTATAGCCCCAAATATAAACGTTTTGAAAACCATGGAAAGGGGTTCGGTTTCGTATTCGTCTTTTAAATAGAAATAGCTTAACAATGCCAAACCGGGAGCAAACCCGGCAGATAATATTCCCAGCATTAGCTGTCACTCTTTTCAATCCGTTTCCTTAATCGTACCATGTTATAAGCAGAAAGAAAATGCCATTTTCCATTTTTGAAAAAAAAGAATTTAACGCTTTAACGCAGCGCGGGCCAGGCCCTCAACGCATTAACGCGTTAACGCGGTGCGGGCCTGGCCCTCAATACATTAACGCGTTAACGCAGCGGACAAGATCGTCTATGAAGATTGCGTGCTAGATTCGAAATCCTTTTTCGATATTTTCTCCTGCTGACATTAGAACTGCAAGTTTGATTCTTGCTTTTTTCGAGTCATAATCCTTGCCAAGGACGGCTCCGCGCAGTTTCAAATCATAAGCACTGCCCCGATAGTCGTATGATGTATGAACCTGCCCTTCTTCAGCACTCGTTGTTACTACAACTTTTACACCTTTTTTAATCGCATAATCAATATCATCTACCATTAATGGAGAAACCTGTCCTCTTCCGACACCTTCAAGAACAATTCCTTTCACTCCGCAATCTACTGCATGGCGGATAAATTTCCCGTCTGCACCGGCATAGCATTTAATAATATCAACTTCAGGAAGCTCATCCCCGATTTCATAACAATCCCGAATCAGCGGCTTTTGATAGACACTGACGACATCATTATCTATGATGCCTAAATATCCGTATCCGAACGATTCGAAACCTTGAAGGTTTGATGCATGTACTTTTTTTACATATTTGGCCGACCAAATACGTTCATTAAACACGATGACTGTTCCAACATTATCTAAACTCTCGTCAACAGCTACATAGATCGAATTGCGAAGATTTGAATAAACATCTGTTCCCAAATCGTCCGGAGAACGTTGTGAACCGGTGACGACAATCCGTCGGGTGTCTGTTACCGTTAAATCCAGAAAATAGGCTGTTTCTTCCAATGAATCTGTACCATGAGTGACAACAACCCCGCACACTGTTTTATCTTTAAAAACTTCTTCAATTTTCTTTTTCAAAACTATGAGTTTATCAAACCCGATATGCATGCTCGGAAGCTGAAAAACACTGTGTATTTCTATTTCTATATCAGAGGGCAAACGGCAAAGACTTGCTAGTTCTTCGCCTGTCAACTCCCCGGACGACAGCAGCCCGCTCTCAGTTTTTTTGCTCGCAATCGTCCCGCCAGTCGTAAGCAACGCAACTTTTTTCATTCGTTCATCTTCCCTCTTTTTCTCGATTCAAAATAGCTTGTGCAATTTGTCCGCCATGGAATCGCCCATTTTCGATAAAAATTTCATTTGCATCGTTCCCGGCCGCAATGACGCCTGCGATGAAAATACCTTTTATATTCGTCTCCATTGTCTCCATATCATATACAGGCCTGCCTGTTTCTTTATCGATCTCGACGCCCATTGCCTTTAAAAACTCATGATCCGGATGATAACCGGTCATAGCAAAGACAAAATCATTTTTAATTTCATATTCCTTGCCATCTTTTTCATACACGACCGTATCTTCAGTAATTTGTTTAACATGAGCCCTGAACTCCATTTTAATGATTCCCTTTCGGACGAGCGAATCAAATTCAGGCAATATCCATGGTTTAATGCTCGGAGAATAGCTTTCTCCACGGTAAAGGACGGTTACTCTTGCACCTGCCTTAACAAGTTCAAGCGCGGCATCGACACTTGAATTTTTTCCGCCAATAACAACAACATCTTGATCGAAATACGGATGTGCCTCTTTGAAATAATGGGAAACCTTTGGCAAATCCTCACCGGGAACATTTATGTAGTTTGGGTGATCATAATAACCGGTTGCAATAATAACATATGGCGCCGTATACATGCTCTTTTCTGATTGAACAAGAAACATGCCGTTTTCTTGCTTGGAAATAGAAGTAACCTTTTCGAAAGAATGAATCCTTAAATTTTTCCGTTTTACCACTTCCCGATAATAGGCAAGTGCTTGAATTCGTTTAGGCTTATAGTTTTCTGTAATAAAAGGAACATTGCCGATTTCAAGTTTTTCACTTGTGCTAAAAAAAGTTTGATGAGTTGGGTAATTGTAAATAGCATTTACGATGTTCCCTTTTTCAATAACAAGCGGATTTTTGCCGATTTCTTTTAAAGAAATGGCAGCAGCAAGCCCGCAGGGTCCTGCTCCAACAATAATTGCGTCTTCGTATTTCATCTATGTTCACTCCTTAACAAAAAATTCGAGCAAATTAACTTTCTTATTAAAGAAAAAACTCCCATCAATTAATGATAGGAGATTCTCGTTCAAGTTTCAATGAAGAATCAATTTTCTGGAATACACTTCCATTATCTGTTTAATTATTAAACCCAGCCTCTGAACCTGCTTGCTTCTGCCATCTTCCGGACGCCGACCATATATGCTGCAAGGCGCATGTCGACTCTGCGTGTTTGAGCAGTTTCATATACATTATTAAAAGCTTTGACCATTACTTTTTCTAATTTTTCTTCGACTTCTTCTTCGCTCCAGTAATAGCCTTGATTATTTTGAACCCATTCAAAATAAGAAACCGTTACTCCGCCTGCAGAAGCGAGAACATCCGGAACAAGCAAAATGCCCCGCTCCGTCAATATTTGGGTTGCCTCTAACGTTGTCGGCCCATTTGCTGCCTCAACCACGATACTAGCTCGGATATTGTGTGCATTTTCTTCAGTAATTTGGTTTTCTATAGCGGCAGGTACTAAAATATCGCAATCTAATTCCAAAAGTTCTTTATTCGTAATTGTATTATTAAACAATTTTGTAACCGTTCCAAAACTGTCGCGGCGGTCAAGCAAGTAATCAATGTCTAGGCCGTTCGGGTCATACAATGCGCCATAAGCATCGGAAATGCCAACAACTTTTGCGCCGGCATCATACATAAATTTTGATAAAAAGCTTCCGGCATTTCCAAAGCCTTGTACAACAACCCGAGCACCTTCAAGATTGATTCCTTTCTTCTTTGCTGCTTCACGGATACAAATTGTAACGCCTTTTGCCGTTGCAGTTTCACGGCCGTGTGAGCCCCCAAGCACAAGCGGTTTACCGGTAATAAACCCCGGAGAGTTAAATTCGTCAATTCGGCTGTACTCATCCATCATCCATGCCATAATTTGCGAATTTGTAAATACATCCGGTGCAGGTATGTCTTTCGTTGGTCCGACAATCTGGCTAATTGCCCGGACGTATCCTCGGCTTAATCGCTCCAATTCGCGGAAAGACATATTTCTTGGATCACAAACAATACCGCCTTTCCCTCCTCCGTAAGGCAAATCCACGATACCGCACTTTAAGCTCATCCAAATCGAAAGAGCTTTAACTTCTTTCTCAGTTACATTTGGATGGAAGCGAATGCCTCCTTTAGTTGGACCAACTGCATCATTATGCTGGGCCCGGTAGCCAGTAAAAACTTTAACAGAACCGTCATCCATACGAACCGGGATTTTAACTGTCATCATGCGTATAGGTTCTTTAAGAAGCTCGTAAACTTCTTCGGGATAACCTAGCTTTTCCAAAGCCCTATGAATGACAGTTTGAGTTGACTTTAAGACGTCATGTTTGTCCTCCCTATTTATATTTTCAGTACCTTTCTCGGCTACCATTTGTAAACCTCCTAAAGATATCACTATTCACGGATGTTGTCCGCTTTCATGACATAGTATACACTTTTGGTTAATTTATGCAAGATAAAAATACTGCCACTTTTCCGCATTTTTTGATTACTTCATGAAATCGCCTCCAATCCCATTGTTTAAGTAATCTTCTGTTAGTTGATCTTATGTTCACTCTTTTTTGAAAATCAAGCAGACGTTTATTTTCAGATTCTTTCAATATTAATTGTTATAATAAATTTTGATTGTACAGTTTGCAGAAAAAATGAATTTCATACTATTTAGCTTACCTCAAATTAAGTATTTTCTTACACAAAAAAGGTGCAGCCAAAAATAAAAAAAGGACGGCATTTCCCGTCCTCATCATATCGAAAAATAATGAACGAGTGTCTCTACCGCCTTTTCCTTAATAATTTCTTTCCCATATTCTAAAAGCCGGTGAATGCTGATGATTGAAGGAGAACCATATTCAGCTAATATGGAGATCGTTTTATTCAAATCTGCTGAAGAAATATCATTCATATGCAGAAAATAGCGACCATTCATCGAATACAAATTTCCGCCAAAAATATTCATGGAAAAAAGACGGATCGCCAACTGAATAATATCTTCAATATTTTCGAATTCAAATAAAACATCTTCATTACCATCAACAGCTGTCACTTGCATTTCAATGAATCCTTCTCCTAAAGATTCCTCTTCTTCATCCTGCTCTTCCATCGTAACAATCATGACCATTCCTTGCGCATGAAGAGAGAAAACTTCTACGGCTACTGAACCATGGATTTCAAAGCCAAACTCATTGCTTGCCTCATCAAGCATATCGTGGAAAAGTTGTTGCCATTTCAAGGAATCTTTCCAAATATCTTCCTTTGTCAAGCCTCGATCTGTTAAATCATCAAATGTAAGAAAAATTTTTATTTTATTATAAGTTAACCGTTCCAAGCGCATGATCATGCCCCCTGCCGTGAACAAAAGCTCATGTTTTAGTTTATGAATAATTTGATTGTTGGTGAATTGTCTACCTTAGCTCATACGCCCCTTGAGTCATTCTGCTTATCATGATTATATATTTATAGAGGTTTTGTGTAAACTGAATATGCTTTAACCATTTTTAAGTGTAATTAGGTGCGTTTCAGATTTTGCCCCTAAACGCAGCGGCAGAAGAGTTGTTCCATAGCCGTTGCTTATTAAAACAGTCGTTTGTTTCAGTTTCTTTACTTTTCCTTTTTCATATGGGCCATATCCAAAAACGTGAATTTGCCCTCCATGTGTATGTCCGCTCAAGACGAGATGAATCCGATGCTCAGTGCGGATTTTTGCCGTAATTCTCGGATTATGGCTGACTAAAATTTTAAAGCCGTCCTTCTCTGCTTCGCTTAACGGAAGATCAAGACGGTCCCTCCTTTGATTCATATCATCAATACCCATTAAGAAAAATTTTTCCCCTTCTTCCGACTCAAAAACTACAGTAGTATTGTCTAATATTTTAACACTATTCTCAAGCAAAATGGCATCAAGCTGATGATAGTCTATTTCATAGTCATTATTGCCCCAAACAAAAAAAACAGGCCCAATTTGTCTTAGTTTTGATAAATTTGCCTTTACTTTTTCAAAGCTTACCCCTTTTTCCATAAGATCACCGCCGATAATCGCGAAATCTGCACGGCCTTTTACTTGGGAAATGATTTTTTCTGAAACGGATCTGCGATGAATATCGGAGATAAAAAAAATTTTGACTTCGCCAAAACTCTTCGGAAACTCAGGAAATAATAATTCCGTATTGATCACACGATTGGCAAATGCTTCTTTTATCATATAAAGAAGGAAAAAAAAGCAAGCCAAAAAAAGGATAATAAATAATTCCATAATTCCCCCAACTTACAATTCATTGTTTTTAGCAAGAATGGTATTTTTAAAATCTATGGAAATCATACCATAGATAAAAGAAAAACTAAAAAGGACAATCGTTTGCCAAATCCCATAACGTGTCATGATGATAAAACTGAATATGACACTGTAATTAACTGCCAGTTCATAAATGGAAACATTCTTTCTGCGAATAAAAGCGAATGTTTTTTTTTCGATTCCTTCTCGAAGCAGATCCCCATTTGCGATTAATCCGATAAGAAAGACTATAGCAGCCACAAGAAATTCAAGCGGCTCCAATACGAACTCAGCAAAAAAATCGGAAATGACAAAAGGATTATGAATTGGCACCCAATTTATATATAAATATCCGCATATAAAACCCAATGCTAATTGTATCAATTTCTTCAACATGAATAATCCCTCCCATACCATTTGTATGAAAGGGTTTTTTTTATTTTCTTAAAATTATCCAATGCCGCTTTAACAAATCCTTATTTGTTTTCATGGTATAAGTTGATATCGTATTTTTTTTTCATCATTTCAAATACGATATGGCGGTTTTTCCATTCCTCTTCTTTTTTCCATAAATCTTTGCTTTTATCTATAATTTCACACCTTAACGCATGAAATTCTTTTTCCGCTTTCTCTCTTTTCTCCCTTAATAAATTCATCAATCCATAAATGCCGACGATGATGACAAGCAAATAAAAATTTACAGATTGATTCACAAACGCAGAAAACATCGCTGCAAAAGAATAAGAATATGGCTGCATCACCGTATAGTACAAATAGATAAAAAAGAAAAAACCAAGGGCGATCGTTAACCACATCACAAATAAATGCCTGTTTTTATAACTGTCAAATTTTCGTTTCCGTTTTACAACGCTCTCAAGCATTTCTTTCGTTGCTTGATCCGTCCGATCATCAAGCATTAAGATTGGCGGCTCCATTCTTCCTCCCCCTTCATCTTTTTCTATATAAAAATTGTATGAACTTGTCCGGATAGATATGATTTTTCGAAAAAAAAAGGCCAGACCCCTCCAATGGAGGAGCCAGACCCACAGCCTCATTTTTGCAGCGGAATTTCCAATACTTGTCCTGCTTGTATTTCGTTTCCTTGAATTCCATTCGCATCTCGAATGATATCCATTCCTTCTCTCGAATTATAGTATTTGATCGCAATCCGGAACAAAGTTTCATTTGGTTGAACAGTATGATAAATGATTGTCTTCGGTCCGGAATCTTTATTTCCTTCAGGCTGCGTTGCTGCATTTTCAGCAGATGAAGAATGACTTTCTGTTATGGACTCACTTAAAGAAATGTTCTCCTCTTCTTCATGATCTTCATTGTCAAGCGAGCTTTTCTCTGTTTCCTTTTCCGTATTCGGTTCAGAAGGATCTTCATTTATTTCTAATTCAATCGGTTCATATCCTTCATCGCCGTTGCCAATTGCTTCTTTCTTTCCTGAAAATTTTTGTCCTTCCAAATATGTATAAGCGCTATAAATCGTAATAGGCAATAAGATAAAAAACAATACCAAAAGACGGATGACCGGATATTTCAGCTTCCATTTATTTTTCTTCTTTTTATTGCGGTGAATTTCACTGCGAGGCGGAAGTTTACCCGGATTTTCTTCATTTTCAATTGGAAGCCGCTCAATTCTTTTCCTCAGCCTTTCAGCTTGGTCTCTGTAAGGATCTTCTCTATTCATGGAATATCCCTTCCTGTTCATTCTGTTTTTTCTTAACCATGATCCATACACCTAATAGAAAATCGATTAAGAAGTGCATAAAGATTGTGACAAGCAAATTATCTGTCCATTCATAAATGAAACCGATAAAAAAGCTTAGTAGTGTAATATTCAAAAATAAAAACCAATTAAATAAATAACGGTAGTGAACGAGAGCGAAAATAACACTTGAAACAATTAACCCAAAATGGGTTTGAATCATTCCGCGAAATAATAATTCTTCACTGATTGCAATACAAGCTGCAAGCCATGCAATATGCGGAATCGACTTGCCGGCAAAAATTCGTTCATTGAGCCCTCCGTCATCATAGTAGGAAGAAGGCAAGAGCTTTATTAGCAGCAAATCTATGAAAACAATCATCAGTCCGGCTGTACCGCCGACCAACAAAATTTTAAAATCAGTAAAATGAAATAATTCAAAAAATGCAGAAAAGCTGTCAAACAATATCATACCTAAAATGACTGATATCGTTAATAGTAATATTTGCGTAGCATATAGATGAAAAAGCAGTTCTTTCGAGTCGAGCACGCTAATTAATTCTTTATACTTATTTTTCATATCATTCGCTCACTTATTTTATAAGAATCTCTGCTAAATAATTTTTCCAGTCAAAAGAAGAATTTGCAAGAGATTTTTCTTTGTCCAGCTTAAAAAATTGATTGTAATGAATTCCGCAAATATCACAGCAATGATCTACTTTCATTGTCGATGTTTCACTAAAATATTTTAATATCAAGTCTCTCCGGCACGTATCCGCCTCGATCCAATTTCTCATTTCCCAAATTTTTTTCCTTTTCATCGAACCGCGGTCTGCTATAAATCTTTTAAAATGAGTAAATTCAGTTTCCCATCCATTCTCGGAAAAATCGATCCGCTCTAAAAAGTGATGAACGATACGCCACTGAATTTCGTTAAACCCGCAAACCATGCTGATTTCATTCTCATATTCAGCAAAATTTGAACGATTGTCCGGGTTTGATTTCAACCAGGAAAGCAGGCTATTGATTTGGATTTCTTCCGGCAATTCGCCTTCTGCCAGTTGAAATGCAAGTTGTTCATCTCCCGGGGAATATAGCAGAACCGCAATGCTCTCTTTTCCATCACGTCCCGCGCGGCCAATTTCCTGAAGATAGGATTCAAGCTGGAGCGGCATATGATAATGGATAATAAATCGGATATTTTCTTTGTTGATCCCCATGCCAAAGGCGCTTGTAGCACAAATGATATCAAGTTGATTATGAATAAATTGCTGCTGAATCAAGATCCGATTCTCTTGGTCCATGCCTCCATGATAAGCCGCAATATTCCCGATATTTTTCTCCTTTAAGAAAGAAACCATCTGTTCAGCCATTTTTTTCGATGAAAAATAAATGATTCCCGGGCCTTGAAATTCCCTTGCAATCTCTAATACACGTTCATTCTTTTCTTTGTGATCTTCGACTTTTTCAACCGCCAAAGCGATATTTGGACGGTCAACGGAATAGATGAATTCATTGCAAATTTGTATACGCAAGGAATCTTTAATATCCTTTCTGACTTCTTTTGTTGCAGTGGCTGTTAAAGCTAGAGTTAATGGATTCCCTAATTTTTCCCTTATTTCTCCAAGTGTAAGATAATCCGGTCTGAAGTCATATCCCCATTGAGAAATGCAGTGGGCCTCATCCACAACAAATAATGATATATCGATCATTTGTAATCGTTTAACAATATAATCCATATTCAACATTTCAGGGGAAACAAAGATATATTTATATTTTTCCAGACCGGAAAGGACGTCTCTCCTTTCAAGCGGTGAGAGAAATGAATTCAGAGCAACAACATGCTTTTCCCCCCGCCTCATTATTTGCTCAACCTGGTCCTGCATAAGCGATAATAAAGGTGAGACGATGACTACTTGTCCAGGCAAAATATAAGCGGGAAGCTGATAACATAATGATTTGCCGGTACCTGTCGGGAGCATTGCCAAAGTATCTTTTCCTTCTAAAACAGAGGCAATCGTCTCCTTTTGCCCCCGTTTAAAGGAGTTGAAATGAAAATATTTCATAAGTAATTCATTTAGTTTCATTGTTGATCACCATATTTCGCAAGGACTAATCGAATTTCAAAATAACTGGCATTTTCCACATGTGCACGGATGTGCTTCAACTGTTTTGATGAAACTTTTCCAGAAGCTTCTAAAATGTTTTTTTGAGTTGACTGATCTACATAAGGACTGATATCAAAATCTTTCATATTTAAAGCAATTTCCACAATATGGTCCTCAATCGTGCTCTTTTTTAAATTTCTTACTCGCGCTATTTTTTCCATCGGCATGCCGGAATTAAGAAGCTCATATGTCTTTTTTGCCGAATTGGTAAGCGGTACGAATTTGCCTGCCTCCGGTATAATGAAGTGTAATAGCGGAAACCTGGCAGGTCTTTTTGTAATCGTTTCAATCATATAGTGAAGAAGGTTTAGGAAAGATACGCGGTAATATGTCTGTTCCATTCCCAGTTTTTCAGCTGCTTGGTTTTCCGTTAGCCCAATTCTGTTATAACCGGTGAACCTTATGACAAGGATGGCAGGGTCGATTTGATGATTTGCTTCGAAACAATCTGTTAACTCCTTGTAAAGCTGTTCAGAAAGGTGGAATCGATCTTTTTCTTGTTTCGCTAAAAAATTCTTCAGCCAGACAAGAGTTTCTTTTTTCTTATGGACGGGAACAAAATCCGGCTTGCGATTGATTAAGTTCGAGCATACTTGAATAAAAAGGGACAGGCGCTCCCAAAACAGTTCCGTGACATTGTGATATTTCCACCCGTTTAAAAATTCGGGGACGGGTTTTCTTCGAAATTCTTCATCAAGCATATCTCTTCCTTTTTCCGTTAAAAAAAAATATTGGTCATTCATTTTTTCAATCCAGCCATCTCTTTCAAATTTTCCAACCTTTTCTTCAATCTCAATCCTTGTAATAGATGGAAAAGCTTGAAAGAATGGATGAAGCTGAAACAAGTGGGTATCCTGTATCGTCTGGGATGATTTTTTCCCTTTCAAGAGATGATAAATTGAATAAATGGTTCTCTCTCCGTTAATTTTTTTTAAGCAATATAAAATGATTAATTCCAGGTAGGTGGCCGTCATTTCATCACCTATCCTTACAAAATTTATGTTTCATGACTTTTCCTCATTTTGTTGGTAATAATTAATAATGTAAGAAAATTTATTTGATCCTTTTCCTGTTCATTTATTTTAACATGAATATGATTAATGTTTTATCAAGAAAGGTATAAATGAAAAAGCCTTGTTATGATAAGCATTCTCAATAGATTTTCTATTGAAAAGTTCTTTACACAGTTTTACAATAGGGTTGTGGAATACGGCTCCATTATTTTAGATGGATGACGATAGAATAACTCGTTTATTTAACTGGGAGGTTTTTTTTCATGGCAAAATATACAATTGTTGACAAAGAAACATGTATCGCATGTGGTGCATGTGGAGCTGCAGCGCCGGATATTTATGATTATGATGACGACGGCATTGCATATGTAACTCTTGATGATAACCAAGGCATCGTAGAAATTCCTGATGTTTTGATCGATGATATGATGGATGCTTTCGAAGGCTGTCCAACTGATTCCATTAAAGTTGCAGACGAACCATTCGATGGCGACCCAACAAAATTCGAATAAGAATTTGATAAAACTTTATCGTTAAGTTACTGGCACCCCTTCTTTTAGAAGGGGTTTTTATTTTTCATGGAAACTATCTTTATTGCCAGAATTTTTCATGGTTTACTTTGTGTACTTCTGTCTTGTGTAAGATTTCGGTCAAATAACAAAGGATTTGTCCGAATGAACTAAGAACAAAAAGCGGAAGCGCCCCGCTTAGCCCCGACAAGCACAAGACGAATCACGCAAGAGTCGATAGACTCTGGAGTGATTTGGCTTGTGACCTCGAGGGGCTGGGCGCTCCTCGAAAAGCTAACGCTTTTCTTCGTGCGAAGTATCGCTTCCGTAGCGTTCCTTGTGGAGCCAGATTACGAAACTTCATTCAAAGTTATACACAACGTATGAAATTTATAATTTCCTAAACAATAAAAAAAGGGAGAATCAAGACTATTCTCCCTCAATCATCTGTTATACCATTCGATCACCTATAATCCGGTATCCTTTTTGGGTACAAAGAACAACTTATTAGGTGCACACTTTGTTGGTCTTAATAAGCTGCCCTGTGGTATTATTATGCACTTTCATAAACTTTTTGCTTGCCGATCCACGATTGCAGGCGCGAGAAGATCAGCATAAAGACGATTGACAAAAGTAAGCCTTTTACAATATTGAATGGCAGTATCGCCGTTACAATCAATTGTCTCGTTTCAGGAGCAGACATTGCAGGTGCGTTTAAGAAAAATGTATAGGCCGGCAAAATGAAAAAATAATTTAAAATACTCATAAGGACAGCCATTACAAAAGTTCCGGTCACCAAAGCAATAGTCATGCCTTTTTTCGTTTTAAGTTTGTTATAGACAAACCAGGTCGGCAAGATAAAGATGATTCCGGCCGCAAAATTCGCAATATGTCCTACAGGTACGCCTGTTGGGCTCCCTTTCATCAAATAATCCAGAATATTTTTTATTAATTCAACAAGTATCCCGGCAGCCGGTCCAAATACAAGTGCAGCTATCAGTGCAGGTATATCACTGAAATCGATCAATAAGAAACTTGGAAATGGCGGAATCGGAAAATTCAACAGCATCAATACATATGCAATCGTACTGAGCATTCCCACCGTAACTAGAGTCTTCGTGTTTAATTTTTTCATGTTCCTCTCTCCTTTTGAGATCCATCTCATTGAAGGAAGAAAGGTTCAGCATTAAGTGCAGCCCGTTAAAAATGAAAACTCCCTTAAGAAATCTCTTAAGGGAGTTTTGGAAGGCACACTTAATAAACGTTCAAAATTCCTATATTTTTTGAACGTCCGCAGAACCTCCATCTTCTCCCATCCAGACTATACTGTCGGCTTTGGAATCTCACCAAATCCTGCCTAAATCATATCGATTAGGCTCGCGGGCTTAGAGAATGTCTCATCACCGCCGGTCGGGAATTTCACCCTGCCCCGAAGATAGATCATATTATTTTTCAAAACTTATTATACTGAGAAAAATTATTTTTTGGAAGTATTGTAACTTAAAAATTCGGATTGCATTAAAAACCGAACATTCTTTCTTTAAATAATGAAATCATTAAGTTCTGGATAGTTCAAAAAAATTTCAAAAAAGTGATAAATATTGTCCATTCAAACTTTAAAAAGTTTACAATATAAAACGGAACAATATTTTAAATTGACAGATAAATGTTCGTCTTGTAAAATAGCAGAAAATTGTTCTTCAAAACATAGACAGGTGGTATGGAAATGCACTATATTTTAGTATCAGACTCGATCAGTGAGGAAGGACTAGCGCCATTGCTTGAAATGAAAGATGCCGAAATCATTCAGAAAAAAGTGGACGATCCGGAAGTTCCTCTCGACAAAGTTGAGGCTCTATTAGTACGAAGTGCTACTAAAGTAGACGAAGAACTGATGGAAAAAATGCCGTCATTAAAGATCATTGCCCGTGCAGGTGTAGGAGTTGACAATATTGATGTCCAGGCTGCTACAAAACGGGGAATCATTGTGGTGAATGCTCCTGACGGGAATACGATTTCAGCTGCTGAGCATACTTTTGCGATGATGGCGTCATTGATGAGGAATATCCCACAGGCTCATCAATCGGTTAAAAATTTGGAATGGAAAAGGAATGCGTTTGTCGGCACTGAGCTATATGGTAAAACACTTGGCATTGTCGGCTTGGGCAGGATTGGTTCAGAAATTGCCAAACGGGCAAAAGCTTTTGGCATGACCGTTCATGTATTTGATCCATTTTTAACAAAAGAACGCGCACAACAAATGGGAATAATAGCAGGTTCACTCGATGATGTATTAATGAATGCTGATATCATCACCGTGCATACACCTTTAACTCCTAAAACAAAAGGGCTTATAAATGAACAAACATTAAGCAAAACAAAGAAAGGTGTTTATCTCCTGAACTGTGCCAGAGGAGGCATTATTGACGAAAAGGCACTTGCCAAGTTTATTGCAAACGGGCATGTTGCCGGTGCTGCTCTAGACGTCTTTGAAACAGAGCCGCCAGGGGAAAATCCTTTATTTAAATTTGACAATGTGATTGTTACTCCGCATCTTGGTGCTTCAACAAAAGAAGCACAGCTAAATGTTGCAACCCAAGTTGCGAAAGAAGTCAAGATGTTTTTTGAAGACAAACCAGTTTTAAACTCAATTAATCTGCCGGCTATGTCAAAAGATATATATGAAAAAATACGGCCGTTCCATCATTTAGCAAAACAGATAGGATCGATGCTGTCTCAATGCGTCAAAGAAGGCGTCAATGAAATTTCTGTTACTTATTCAGGTTCAGTTGTCGATCTTGAAACTTCCTACTTAACAAAAGCATTACTTTCAGGGTTTTTTGAAAACAGGATTGATGCAAATGTGAATGAAGTGAATGCCATGCTTACAGCAAAGGAACGTGGAGTTACAGTCGGAGAAAAAATATCTTCGAATACATTCGGTTATTCGAATTGTATTTCTGTCACAATTAAAGGCGATGTACGTGATTATACAATAAGAGCAACCTTTATTGAGAATTATGGGCCAAGAATTGTATATATCAATGATTTTAATATAGACTTTTTCCCTGATGGAAATCTTCTCTATATTCAGCATATAGACAGACCGGGTGTAATCGGGCGGGTCGGAAAAATTCTTGGTGACCATCATATTAATATTGCAACGATGCAGGTCGGCCGAAAAGAGGCCGGTGGGGAAGCGATTATGATCTTATCTTGTGACAAACCGCTTGATGATGAGAAGGTTAAATTGTTGCAGGAACTGGATGATATCGTATCCATTAATCCAATCATACTTTAATTAATAAGCTATTCAATAAATGGGGCTGACTCATATGCTTTGAGTCAGCCCCTCGCTATTGTTACCCTAATGGATATTCTTTTCTTTCTCCTTTTGAAAAAGTCATGATTGTCTGATAGCCCGTTTCTTTCGCCAAACGAACAGCTTGATCAAAATCTGCGCCAACATGCTCAGGAACATGGGCATCAGAAGATAAAACAATTGGAATTCCTTTTTGAAAACACATCTTTAATAATCTGGGATCCGGATACAGCTCCCCGACCGGCTTTCTGAGACCGGCTGTACTGATTTCCACACAAGTCTTCGAGTCAGCCAATGCGGTCGTCGCTCTATCATATTGTTCCAGCAAGAACTCTTCATTTTCCGGAACATATTTAAAAATTTTAACAAGGTCGAGATGCCCAATAATATCAAACAAATTCGATTGAGCGAGTGTAACTACTTGATCAAAATATTTTTCATAAATATCATACAAATCCCTTTTATCCCATTCCGTTCTGTACTCTGCAAGGTCAATTCCAAAATCATCAATCCAATGAATGGAACCGATCACATAATCAAACTCGTATTGTTTTATAAACCTTTCCATTTCCGAATGTTTTCCGGGCGTATAATCCATTTCAATCGACATTTTTACATCAATGCCCTCGTTCCACGCTTGATGGAATAACTTCACATAATCTTCCATATCATAATATCTGCGTTCATTTACCCAAGGATTTTGTAAAATATCAGCTGTTTGATAAAAATGGTAGGCGTGTTCGGAAATGCCGAAATGTTCGATGCCCTTTTCTTTCGCCGCATCAGTAAATTTTTTTAAATAGTCGAGGGTAAGCGTTCCTCTTTCCAAATGATTGTGATAATCCGTCAGCATATGTTCTGATTCCTCTCCCGATTTTTTTTACTCATTATACTTTTAAAAAGCATAAGCAGCAAGATTTATAGTAAAAAAAAGAAAGTAGATGATCAAAATTTCTGAAATTCGATATGGAAATTCTCTTTATTTTTCCTCATTCACTTTATTCCGATCATTCTCTTCTTTCAGCTTGACTGCTGCTTCGGCCACTTTATTTGAATCATTGTTGGCTAATACTACTTGTACAGCCTGGCCAATATTCATTTTTCCGAGAGCCAGTTCGGGATTTATCGCATTTTCTTTTTCAAAAGTCCATTTGTTTTTGTGTACTTCAAAATGAAGATGAATTCCAGATGAATCTCCTGTATTTCCCATTTCTCCAATCATCTGTTCCTGATTCACTTTTTGTCCTTCTGCCACATTTCTTTTCTTCAAATGAGCATAAACTGTTTCGTATTGATTAGGATGCTTAATGAATACAACATGCCCATACGATTCTGAAAAATATGATTTTACAACAGTTCCTTCATCTACAGAAAAAATTGGCGATCCATATTCTCCTGCGATATCAATTCCTTTATGTAAACCTTGTCTCGTTCCAAATAGATCTGTTACCGTTCCTTCAGCAGGCCATAACCACTGGGATGTCATCGCTCCAGCTTCCAGTGTATCCGCTTGGGCTTGTTTTCCTCCCAGAAATAATAAGCTTACAAAAAAAGCGACTATTCCTGCAATTAAAAACCTTTTTATGTAATCCAGCATTTTTTTCCTCCTAACAAATGTACTCTCCCAAATACAATATGACAGCTTGTACTCTGTTAGAACGATTGTCATATTGGGAGTACTCGCACAAAGCACTTTTGTTAGTATTTGGAGCATTCCATCAATTTTATGCAAGAACAAAAGGCGGAAGCACCCCGCTTAGCCCCGACAAGCACAAGACGAATCACGCAAGAGTCGATAGACTCTGGAGTGATTTGGCTTGTGACCTCGAGGGGCTGGGCGCTCCTCGAAAAGCTAACGCTTTTCTTCGTGCGAAGTATCGCTTCCGTAGCGTTCCTTGTGGAGCCAGATTACGACAAACTTCATTCAAAGTTATACACAACGTATGAAATTTATAATTTCCTAAACAAAAAATAAAGACTTACCTGAGGGTAAGCCTATTGTTATTCAATCGAGAGTTTATTTGCCGCGACCGGAACTTGAAGTTCTTTTGAAAAATCAAACTGTCCTATATTTTTAACAGGAGGATTTTCAACCTTGACAGCTTTAAAACCAAAATTTTTTGCCGTCAGCAAAATCGCTTCAATGGAATACACCATTTCCTGTAAATCATTTACATTAGAGGATTTAGTAAGAAAAATAGATAAAATGCCATTATTATTAGGTACCACTTTTTCGAATTGCAATCCTTCTGAAATTGAAGGTTTAAGCTGATGTGTTGCAAATTCTTTTCTCATTGCCACAAACGCTTCATGAATGGTTTTATATTCATCCGGTGTAGGAACAATGAAAGGTTTTTTTCCTTTGGCCGGGTATAAAAACAAATAACCATGTGCAGAACTGTTTGATTTTTCTACAACAAGCTCTGTAATTTCATCGTTTCCTAAAACAATTCCCTTTTCATTCTCGGTTGTGAAGGTGATCTTATCTACTTTATCACCGTCAGCAAAAGAGCCTAAAAGGGAACTCTTAAACATAATTTCATTTGCTGAACCGAAACCATATTGATGATCTCGGGGAACATCGATATTTAAAACCTTTTTCAGAGAGTCATAAGCGAGATCTGCATGCAAAGGGTAATATTCACTAAGGCCCCATTCTTCTTCTTTCAGATCGGCCATTGTTTCCTTAAATTGATCAAACCAAGATTTATTGTCTTCTTTTTGAACAAGAACACTGACCGGAACAATATTTTGGCCATTTGCGTCCGGAATCGCATAAGTCAGCAGCTCTTTTCCTTGTAAATCTTCCTTATATACTGCAGTTCGTTCAACATCATCCGCCAAAGTTTTTTCGCTGGATTGATTATTCGAACCGTCTTCAAAATTTACAGGATTTTCTTCTTGTATAGAAACATCTTTATTGTTGTCCTCAATAGCTGCAGTATTATCATTTCGGACCATTTCCATGTTTTCTTTTGAAGTGGCTGAATTCAGGCTTATTTTTTGTTCTGGCGGCTCCTGCCAATTTATTAAGTTAGGAGAAAGAATAATAAATAGAACCACGGCGGCTGCAGCAGCAAGACTGGGCATTATCCAAATCTGTCTTTTTCTCTTTTTTGTCTTCAGGGCAATATTTTGATAGATGTCGCGCGGATCACGATTATCGGATATTTTCGGCAGCTGCAGAAGTAATTCTTCGAGTTCTTTATCGGTCCACACTGACTTTTTCACAAATTTCCACCTCCTTTTTGGATAATTGTTCCATTTCTTTCTTCAATACTTTTAATGCCCTGTGCTGAGTCGTTTTTACTTTGCTTTCAGTCCAGCCTAAAGCTTCAGCTGTTTCCGCTATGGATAACTCATGAAGATAGCGCAAAACAATGACCATTTTCTGATCAACTGAACATTTATCGAGACAATCATATAGAGTTCGGATTTCTTCATTCTGTAATGCAATTTCTTCAGGTATTGGATGTTCGTCTTTTACTTGCTGTGTTGACCAATCAAATTTCTCTATTAATCGCTGTTTCCATCCCTTTTGTTTTCGAAAAAAATCAATCGCTACATTTCTGGCGATAGAAAAAAGCCATGTTTTTTCACTGCTTTTCCCTTCAAACCGTTTATATGACTTTAGTACTCTTATATAAACCTCCTGAACGAGATCTTCAGCTAGTTCACGATTTTTTACCATATAATATAAAAATTGAAAAACATCCTGATGATATTTGGAATAAAGTTCTTCAAAAACGGAGTCCATCCATTCTCCTCCCCGTTTGAAATAATAGTCGATATCTATATATAAAAAGTTACATCTATAAATATAGACTTTTTCAAGTGAAAATGAAAGAGCCTAAAGGTAATTCTTTCCTCAAAATTTTTTAAGGAATAAAAAACAACCCCTGCCATACTGACAGAGGCTGATAAAAAATCACAGCAATGTTTCCCGTGGATCAAGACTAATCGGCACAAAACAAGAAATTACTCGATATTTCGAGGAATCAAAAAGGAAAATGTCGTACCGTGGCCAAGTTTGCTTCGAACAGATATATGGCCTTTATGAGCATTGATTATATGTTTTGCGATCGAAAGTCCGAGTCCTGTACCGGATCCTCGTGTTCTCGCTTTATCCGCTTTATAAAAACGCTCGAACACAAACGGCAAGTCTTCTTCCGGAATACCAGAGCCTGAATCACTTACTTCAACGTGCAGACCCTGTTCATCTGTATTCACTGTAACTGTTACAGATCCTTTTTCAGGGGTATGCCTAATCGCATTATCAATTATATTTGTTAAGACTTGTTCGATTCGGTCGGGATCAAAACGATATGTTGTTTGTTTGTTGTTCAATTTGAAACTTAAATGAATATTCTTTTCTTTCGCCAAACCTTGAAACTTCTTAATGACTCTTTGAATATACGGCTCAATTACTACTTCTTCTATCGTAAGTTGGAAATGGCCTGCTTCCATTCTGGCAAGATCCAATAATTCATTAACAAGGCGACCCATACGCAATGATTCATCATAGATGACTTTCGCCATTTCTTTTTTCTCTTCATCCGTACTTGCCATGTCATCAACGATGGCTTCACTATACCCTTGCATCATCGAAATTGGAGTCCTTAATTCGTGTGAAACATTGGCAATAAAATCATTTCTGAGTTTATCAAGTTTACGCTCTTCTGTCATATCCCTGATAACTGCTACAGCGCCGCGAATATACTTATTGTTATAAAGCGGACTCACAATAATAACCCAGAAGCGTCCCTGGATCGAAATTTCTCCAACCTGCTCTTTTTCAGTATTAACCGCCAATTGGAATAACTCCATTACCTCGGACGGAACTGCCTCATTATTCGAATGGGTTCCATCTTGTTCAAAATACCAATTTTGCAAAAAACGCTCTGCCGGCGGATTAGTGATTAAGATCGTACCGTCGCGATTAAAGGTAATAACTCCGTCTGCCATACTGCTTAAAATGCTGGCTAACTGTTCTTTTTCTTGGCTTAATGCATTCATATTAAACTTTAACTGTCTGCCCATCTGGTTAAATGCGGTCGCAAGTTCACCAATTTCATCATGGGTCAGGATCGGTACTTTTGTATCAAATTTTCCGCGCGCCACCTCAAAAGCCGCTTCCCTCATCTTTCTCAAAGGGGAAGTAATTCTTGTTATGAGGAAAAATGCAAAAACAGTTGTTAAGACAATCGCAACTCCCGCCGCAAGAATAATAAATTTTGTCGTTGTACGGGTGGTCTCTTGCATAACCTCAAGAGACTGGTATATAAAGACAGCTCCTTTTTCACTATCGAACTGAAGCGGAACACCGATAATTAAAATTTGCGTCTCTTCATCATTGTCTTTGCCTTTCTTCGGTGGTGAATAGATGCTCTTGACGAATTCTTTTCCTTGAAAAACCGGTGATAAGTTTTTATCATTCAAGAAAACATTCAGCGGCAAATGCTTTCCGGATTCAGTATTAGGCGAAAAATAGGCATGGTCTTTATCTCTTACGACCACTGCCTTGGTCACTTCATCAATCATTTCCCAGGAGATTTCAAGGCTTAATTCGAATTCTTCAGGATCATGTTCTTCAAGAACTTGGGAAATTCTATTTGCTGTCTTCGTTAATCCTTTTTCAGTTTCTTCAATATGATAGTTTTCAAAATAACCAAGAAGCATAACGGTCAGAATAAATAAAACAATTGAAACAAGCAAAATAATGGTGATCCATAGCTTACCTACTACACTCCTCAAAAACATCATTCATTGACAACCTCGAACTTATAGCCTACTCCCCAGACTGTAACAATCATCTTCGCAGCATGTTCTGATTCTTTATTCAATTTTTCACGCAATCTTTTTACGTGCGTGTCTACTGTTCTTAAGTCTCCGAAAAACTCATAGTGCCATACTTCTTTTAAAAGCTGTTCCCTGTCAAATACTTTATCAGGTGATTTAGCCAGGAAGTGTAATAACTCATATTCCTTTGGTGTCAAGTTGACTTCTTTTCCGTCAGCAAGAACACGGTGTGCATCGTTATCTATCGTTAAATGTGGGAATACGATAATATCTTTTGTCGTCGTGTCTGTTTTCAAGTAGCTTGTATTAGAAGATCTGCGCAGCAATGCTTTAACCCTGAGCACCACTTCACGAGGGCTGAAAGGCTTTACAATATAGTCGTCTGTACCAACTTCAAAGCCCTGAACCCTGTTCACTTCTTCTCCTTTTGCCGTTAACATGATAACAGGTGTCGCTTTTTTCTCCCTTAACTCCTTGCATACTTCAATCCCGTCTTTTCCCGGCAGCATCAGGTCAAGAATGATTAGATCATAATCATATCCGAGTGCTTTCGCCAATGCTTCATTGCCGTCTTCAGCTTCCTCAATGATATAGTTTTCCCTCTCCAAATACATTTTCAGAAGACGTCTGATTCTTTCCTCATCATCAACCACTAAAATCTTAACATCTTTTTCCATAGCTATATCCCCCTTGTAACTTGTTTTATAAGTATCATTATAATATGGCAAAAAGCCCCCACCCCGGTGAATGTGAAGGCTTTCTAACAGCGAATTGCCGTTAAGTGCCTGCGTAAGAATGCAGCCCGGCAATAACAAGGTTAACTGCGATAAGATTAAACATAATGATGACAAACCCGATTACAGCAAGCCATGCGGACTTTTCACCGTGCCAGCCTTTTGAAAGGCGAAGATGCAGAAATGCTGCATAAAACAACCATGTAATAAGTGCCCAAACTTCTTTCGGATCCCAGCCCCAAAATCTTGTCCAAGCTATTTGCGCCCAAATCATCGCAAATATCAAGGCACCGAGTGTAAACACCGGAAATCCGATCAGCACAGAACGGTAGCCGATTTCATCAACGAGGTCCAAATTCACATTTTTAACGAGCGGCTGTAAAGCGGCTGCAATCCGCCGCCGCAGAATTAAGCGGAGCAAACCATATAAGACAATTCCCGCTCCAAACGACCAAATCACTGTGTTTAATTTTTTTGCGTTAATAATTGCAGGCATTTCAACAATCGGTTCAAATTTGCCCTTTGTGACAAGTTCACCTTCGTTCGGTCCGGTAATTGCAGGCATTGTATAATCGATTGTTGTTTCCTTGCCATTTTTATCGATCCAATGAAAAGTAGCTTTATAATCTGCAATCGAAAAAGCAGTCGATACTGCAACAAATCCAAGTGTTACGATTAATCCAAACATAACGGCTTCCAGCCAAAACGTCCTCTTGCTTCCTTTGGACTGATCAACTGACTTAACTAAATAGATCAACCCTGCTGCAAAACTTATTGCCAGAATTGCTTCTCCGAGCGCAGCAGTCGTCACATGAATATGAAGCCAGTCGCTTTGCAGCGCGGGAATCAACGGAGAAATATCCCTTGGAAACATGCTTGCATAGGCAATAATCAATACTGCCACAGGAAGTGTAAATACGCCAAAAAGAGACGTTTTATAAATGAAATAAATAACGATAAATGCGAGTACAAGGCACATCCCAAAAAAGGTTGTAAACTCGAACAGATTGCTGACAGGAGCGTGCCCCGCCGCAATCCATCTTGTTATAAAATATCCTAATTGGGAAAGAAAGCCGATCATCGTTATCCCGAGGCCGATTTTCGCCCAGCGGTTTGTACCCTTTTCAACAGTTTTTTTATCTTTAATAGAGCCGGCGAAAAACACGATAGCGACTAAATAAAGAATAAATGCCGTATATAGCAAATTAGAGCTGAGTGCTGCCACCTGGTTCCCTCCTATTTATTAATATCGGATTGCAGCTGATCTTCCGGTTCCTTTATTCCAGTGTCAGCAAGTACCGTTTGTATTTCTCTTTTAAGACCGTGCCAGTTTTTATTTGTATGAGCAGCCACCCATACTTTATCACCTATTTTTCGAATCCATATCCGGCGGTGGTTCCAGTAAGCTCCCTGTACGACACCTATCATAAAAATAACACCGCCAAGGCCAATTATCCAGAGCGTTAAATCTTTTCGAACCGTTAAACCTGAAACATTTTTCGTTTCAACCCCGCTGAAAGCCATTTTATATTCATTATCTCCGAAAGGCTCAATCGTTTGTTGGATGGCAACAAAACTGATTTCTCCTTCAGGCTTATCGGGCGTGAACATTTTAAAAACGAAAGCGGGATTGTTAGGAATCCTTGATTTCGTTACAGGCTCATTGTTCTCATCAAATTCAAAATCAGGAAAATAGCTTAATAGCTCAACGGAATATCCATTTCCAAGATCATATTGTGTCTTAGGGTCATACAGATCAATAGTAACTGTTCCATATTCCTTTTTTGTCTGTTTGTTAATTAACTTAAATGTCATTTTGTTTAATTCATCTAACTTGTAGTTAACTTGATAGACAGCAAAATCTTCAAATTTCAGCGGCTTATTTACACGAATTGCATAGTCTTTTACTTTTTCAAGTTCAGGTTTTTCCCCCGCCACTGTATTACCCTTTTTCTTGTAAAGAGTAACATTCGATTGATAGTTTTTTACTACCATACCGGCCCGGTCGATCGCTTCTTTAAATACTTCATTATCTTTTTCTTTATCATAAACTTCTACCTTAAATTTATCGTTGTGTAAATAATACTCTCCGTTCGTCTCAGGGATCACCTTTGTTTCCCCTTCACGGATCCAGAGGACCTTGTCCACATACATGCCAGGGACAAACCGGAGCATTGCGCCAATTAAAAAAATGATTAAGCCGACATGATTGACATACGGACCCCAACGGGAAAAACGTCCTTTTTCAGCAAGAATATTACCGTTTTCTTCTCTAATATTGTATCGTCTTTTTTTCAGCCGAGCCTTTACTTTCTCTAAATTTTGATCGTTAACGGCGGCAGCATCTGTAATGCCGAATAGTCGCTGACGCTTTAAAAATCCTTCGTGTCTTGTAACTCGCTGATTTTTAAGAGCGCGATACAACGGAACTACCCTGTCCAGACTGCAGATAACGAGTGAAATTCCGATCGAGGCTATTAAGGCAAGATACCACCATGAACTATATAAATTATGGAATCCGAGATCATAATATAATTTTCCGAACCAGCCGTATTGGTCTTCATAGTATTCTGCGGCAGGCATAACCGGCGGAATGTACATTTCCTGCGGCAAAATCGTGCCAAGCGCTGAAGCAATTAAAGTAATGACAATCAGCCAAACCCCGACTTTTACGGATGAAAAAAAATTCCATACTTTATCGATGATCGTTTTATTATAGGTTTGTGATCGCCTTGCACTACCCTCATAACGCATATCGACAAGTGTTTTATCATTCTCCTGCTCCTCGAGTACTTTTCCGCAGGCTTCGCATAATATGGTGCCGTGCGGATTTACGTGCCCGCATTCACATTTTACTTGATTCATAATAAAAAACTCCCTGTAACTTATGGTTTAATTTGCTCCATAAAATCGTTAACCATTTCTTCGGTTAGTTCCCCTTTGTGATATTTAATTACTTTTCCATTCTTGTCTATCAGGAAAGTTGCCGGAAGAGGATTTATTCTATATGCAGTTTGGACATCCCCGCTTTCATCGATCACAATCGGAAAATCCAACTGATATTTTTCTGCAAATTTCTTCACAGCAAAATCTGATTCACCTACATTTACTGCCAATACTTGAACGCCCTGTTTTTTGAATTTTTCATATTGATTGTTAATATATGGCATTTCTTTTTCACACGGTTTACACCACGTTCCCCAAAAATTCAAAAACACGCCTTGTCCCTCATAATCGGAAAGACGGTGTTTTTCCCCATTTAAATCTGTTAACACGAAATCGGGGGCTTTTTCACCAATCGCTACTTTTTCAATTTCATCTTTTTTAAAGTTTGCATAGAGTGTATAGGCAACAGCAGCCCCTAGCACAATTAAGATTAATGTCCGAATAATCAAACGCTGTTTTTTCATAATACCATTACCCTCCAAATTCTAAAGTGCAAGCGCATACGGAAAGAGTGCAGCTTGGATAGGCGTGAAAGACAAAAATCCATATTTTATGACATTCTTCTAATTATTATAACATTATTCATGATAGACACTTTGTTTATAATAAAATAGAAGTGTGAAAGTTATTTGAACTTTCCGTTCGTTTATTTTTGTGCAAGAGCTCTCAGCTGTTTGACCTCATGAGGAGTTAGTTCCCTTACATCCCCGACTTTTAAACCTTGGAGCGTCAGAAAACCGTAACGTTCACGTTTAAGTTTTAAGACTGGATGTCCGATCGCTTCAAACATTCTGCGCACCTGCCTGTTGCGGCCTTCATGAATCGTGATTTCAATAATTGCTGTTTGCTTTCTTTTATCAAGCGATAACAGTTTTGTTTTTGCAGGGGCGGTTTTTCCATCTTCCAGCTGAATGCCCTTCTCCAAGCTTTTCAGTTTTTCTTTCGATGGTATTCCCTTCGTCTTTGCGACATACACTTTTTCAATTTCATTTCTCGGGTGCATAAGGAGGTTGGCAAACTCCCCGTCATTTGTCAGAAGCAAAAGCCCTGATGTATCATAATCCAGCCTGCCGACAGGATAAATCCGCTGCTTTATATCCGGAAAAAAATCCGTCACTACTTTTCTGTTTTTATCATCTCTTACACTGGAGAGTACCCCCCTAGGTTTATAAAAAAGAAAATAAACCGGTTCTTCTTTCTCGATTGGAATTTCATTCACTTCAACTTTATCAGAGGGGCTTACTTTTACCCCTAATTCTTTCACCACTTTTCCATTCACTTTTACTTTTCCTTGAAGAATCAGCTCTTCTGCCTTGCGCCTTGAAGCGACACCTGCATGAGCAATTACTTTTTGAAGCCTTTCCATTTCTGTCACCTCTTTGAATGGTCAGCAAATTTCTTTTTATCCTTATGAATTATGACATAATTTAGCTTGAAATAAAAGTGTTCCCGCTTTTAATGGCAATAAAAAAGATACCTTTTTCATAGGTATCTTCTCTTGTCTTATTATTTTCCAAAAATAAGCATCACAACAGCGAATGCTGCCGCAAAACCGATGAGGTCAGCCAGCAACCCAACTTTCAAAGCATCGCCCATTTTTTTTATGCCAACCGCACCAAAATAAACAGTCAACACATAAAAGGTCGTATCTGTACTTCCCTGCACAACTGAAGCCAGCCTTCCGATAAAAGAATCGGGACCGTATGCTGCAATTAAATCACTTGTCATTCCTAACGCCGCGTTGCCGGATATAGGGCGGATGATGGCAAGAGGAACAATTTCCGGCGGAATTCCCATTGCCTGTATTCCCGGCCTGATAAAGTCCATCAGGAATTCAAGTGCTCCGGATGCCCGGAAAACCGATATGGCCACGAGCATTCCGACCAAAAACGGGATAATGGATACAGCAATTTTGATCCCTTCTTTCCCGCCTTCAACAAAACTTTCGTAAGTAGGAACTTGCTTGTATGTTCCATAAATTAAGATTAATCCGATGAGCACCGGAATAATCCAGAGCGAAATGGCTGATATGATTTGCATAAACATTCATCCTTTACGGCTTCGTCGATAATAAAAATAACGGTCAATCAACACAGCTCCCACAGCGGAACAACATGTTGCGACTAGCGTTGGACCGACAATATCCGTCGGATTTGCAGAATGATAATTCATGCGGATCGCTATGACAGTTGTCGGGATTAACGTGATACTTGAAGTATTAATGGCCAAAAACGTGATCATGGATCTTGAGACACTGTTTTTGCCCCCATTTAATTCTTTTAGTTGTTCCATTGCTTTAATGCCTAATGGCGTTGCTGCATTACCAAGTCCGAACATGTTTGCGATCATGTTCGAAAGGATATAACCCATTGCAGGATGATCGTAGGGAACTTCCGGGAATAATCGTTTGACAAGAGGCCGAAAAAGCATGGACAGTTTAACTAACAGTCCTGAATCTTGGGCAATTCTCATCATGCCTAGCCAAAACACAAGTATGCTTATAAGTCCAATGCAAAGTGTGACAGCTTCCTTGGCTCCCTTAAATATTGCTTCATTGACTTCATTCATTGTTCCATTTATCATGCCAAAGACAATTCCGATTACCATCATAAATACCCAAATATAGTTAACCATTTCTCTTAACACCTATAACTGAAGTGAATATATTTCGAAAAAAATCAAAAAACGATTCATCTTTCCTTTCCGGAATGCGATAATATATAGGCTGGCTTGACACGATTTTTTCATCTAAATATACGATTGCCTTGCCGACTATGTTAGGGAAGCCGCATTCCTTTTCCCATTTTTTATCAGGTTTGATTAATTTATATTCTACTCTTACCTTGTCTTCTTCCTCTTCAGTTACCGGAAACAAGAACCGATGATTTAAGTATAAATTATTTTTATAAAATGAATTTCTCACGCCTTTAACCGTACCTTTCGGTAAAATTTCAGCTAATTTATATGTGTTAAACGCCATTTCATACATTTGGATATGGTCATTCCAATCATCTGGCCCATTTAAAGTAACAGCAATCAGATTCATTCCATCCTTTTCGGCAGTTGTGACGAGCGTTCTCTTTGCTCTTTTCGTATAACCTGTTTTCCCCCCTGTACAATACTCATACATCTCCGTTAACAGACGATTTTTATTTCGCCATATGCGATCCCAGCTTTCATCCGGGTTTGGAGTGCGGTAAACTTTAGTTCCGGATATTTCCCGGTATTTGTTGTTCAACATGGCATACCTTGTTAATAATGCCATATCATATGCTGTAGAATAATGATCTTCATGGTCATCAAGTCCGTGCGGGTTAGCGAAATGAGTACTTGACATGCCAATTTCTTCCGCTTTTTTGTTCATTAAAAAGACAAACCCTTCAATGCTTCCTCCAACATGTTCGGCTATTGCTACCGCTGCGTCATTTCCAGATCTCAGCATTAACCCGTACACTAAATCTTCTAATTTAATTTTCTCACCCGGTTTTAAAAAAACCGATGACCCTTCTGCTCTTACTGCCCGCTCCGAAACTTTCACGGTTTCATCGAGCTTGCCTGACTCGATCGCAAGAATGGCAGTCATGATTTTTGTGATACTAGCAATTCTCCTCTTCGTAAAAGCCTCTTTCTCATATAATATCCTGCCAGATTCCTGCTCTACCAGAATGGCAGAGGAAGCACTAACGGAAAAAGAGGCTTCAATCTTCTGGGGGATATTGAACCATAGCAAAGAAATTATGAGAAAACAGATTGCTCGTTTCCACTTACCAATCATTCCATAAACCTCGTCTCTTTTAATTGTTTGTACAAGTCTATGCCTTGTCCAGCCATGAAATGCATAAAAAACGTGCATGAGTTTTAAACTCCCAACTCTTACATGGAAATAGGCTTCGTTCAAAAAAGATAACCAACACAATAAGGCGGTGTGAGCGAAGCCAGGCTTTAAATATTTACAAAGCTTAACATGTATTTTGCTTAAGCAGGTTGGCAATTCTATTTTGATAGCGTAGCTCCGCCCCTTCTCCACAAAAAACGAAAACCCTCTAATAGGTTTTCGTTCAGGACTTTGTAGATTGATATGGTTAAAACGGTCTCCATTTTAATTTTTCAGCTTTGTCAAACCGCTCTTCGACATCACGCCAGTTTACAATTTTCCACCAATTTTCAACATACTCGGCACGCCTGTTTTCATATTGCAAATAATAGGCATGCTCCCAAACATCAAGGACTAAGAGAGGAATGGTATCCCACTGGGTTAATAGCATATGAAGCTCGGATTGAAGAATTTCTAAATGCCGCGACCTTGGAGACCAAACAAGAAGTGCCCAGCCAACACCTTCTACTTGTTTCGCAGCTTCAGAAAATTGTTTTTTGAAAGCTTCATAACTACCAAAATATTTTTCAATTTCCGAGAGCAGTTTCCCTCTGGGCCTTCCGCCCCCGTTTGGGGTCATATTATTCCAGAAAATCGTATGCAAGTAATGGCCTGAACCGTGAAAGGCAAGTTCTCTTGACCAGTGGTTGATAAGCGAAAAATCCCCTGATTCTCTTGCTTTTTGCAGCGCTGTTTCAGCTTTGTTCAACCCTTCAACATAAGAACGGTGGTGTATATCATGATGAAGTCTCATAATCTCTTCTGAAATATACGGTTCTAAAGCGTTATATTGGTAAGGCAAAGGGGGTAATTGATGATTCCCGATCGCGACTGACGGTTCTTGCATCCAGATTGTCCCCACTTGCTGCCTTTCAGCAAAATAGCGTTCCATCTCATCGTGCAGCTCTTCAACCTGCAATTGAAGACGAGCAAGTTCTTCCGGTGAAAGTGAGTAATGAATCCCATCAATAATTTCTGTAAATGCATCAAGTCTCGACCAGATCTCTTCATCTTTGGCAACTTGTTCTGATTCCAAAAATTCTCTCAGTTGATCATTCCACGTAAACACGTTTTTTACATAATCTTCAAAACTGCTCATCCGAATCCCCGCTTTCCTAGTCGCTTCTTTTTTCATCGTATGAAGCGGGTGATTAAATCATTCTTTATTCTTTTTTAAAAGTATAAGAAAGAGCGGTTATTCAGATTTATAACCGCTCTTTACCTAGTATTTTATTTCGACTGAATCATTTTTGTCCGATAATCGGTCTCATAGTATTCCAGTTCTTCCCGAATTCGCTGAAAATCCCCTTCAAGACCTTTAAGAACAGCGATTATGCTGTCAGGTACCTCTTTCCGCATTTTAATTGAATTATTACCGGTATAGGCAGATCGGCTGTCCTCATACCAGACGTCGTTTTTAGGAGAGAAAAATTCTTCAATGCATTGATGATAAATCCGATAAAGAATTCTTTCAGCAGCCCCTTTTGAAAAAGGTTCGCTATTGATAATGACCTTGCATGCATCCAAACCTTCTTCGCAATGGACGAGCAATTTACGAAAGTGGGAAAGGATGACCTTAAAATATTCTGTATCACCCGGGAACTCTCTTTCTAATCCTGACAGGGTCGTCTCATTAAGAAACTGTTCCAATTCCGACACCGTTTTTTCCAAAAAGTTCTTTACTTCTTCAACCTGATTTTTAACAATCGTATTCCCCATCTTTGCACCCCCGAATATCAAAGAAAAAAATTGTTGCGGCTGAATGATCAATTAAAGCGAAGAACGCAGTTCGTAACCCCGTTTATTTTCCAATGCCTCGAAAATATCGGGGAGTTTTTGCGATGTCTAAATTCTCATCGGATGAAGCGTCCTTAAAAGTTAAATATATTTTATCATAAAATTGCAGCAAATGTGTCAGAAAAGTCAGGAATCTATTTCTTGAAACTTTTCAAAAAACAAGTCTGCTTCTTCTTTTGCAAAATCTTCTTCCACATCTTTGGAAAGAGGAGGAAGCTCTTCAATGCTTTTTAATCCAAAATAATCCAAAAATTCCTTTGTGGTTCCATATAAAATTGCTCTTCCTGTCCCTTCCGCTCTTCCAACTTCTTCAATCAGTGCTTTGGCTGTCAACGTCTGAATCGGGCGCTCTGTTTTCACCCCGCGAATTTCTTCAATTTCTGCTCTGGTGATTGGCTGTTTATATGCGATGATTGCCAATGTTTCTAGTGCTGCCTGAGAAAGATAGGACGCACTTTTTGATTCCATAAGCTTTTTTAAATAAACCGCATTTTCTTTTTTCGTTACTAGCTGATAGGTTCCTGCCAGCTGTACAAGTATAATTCCTCTTGAGTTATTTTCCTCATATTCCTTCTTTAATTCATCAAGAATTTCTTGAGCTTTCTGTTCCTCGACTTCAAGAGCATCTGCAATTTGTTTTAAAGAAAGTCCTTCATCCCCTGCGGCAAATAAAAGGCTTTCAACAATTCCTATCCTATTAATGCTTTCCAACCGTTTCTACCCCTTCCATTGAAAAAACAAAGATCTCGGCAAAATTATGCTCCTGTTCCACATTTATTTCATTCCGTTTTATTAATTCAAGAACAGCCAAAAACGTAACAACGATATGCTCTTTTTCCTGGGAAGGAAACAGGTCAAAAAAGCTTATTCGCCCTTTGAAATGGTGTAAATCCTCCATGATTTCAGCCATCCTTTTTTCAATGGAAATTTCCTGCTTGGAAATTTTCGCTGCCAGAGGTTTTTGGATTTTTTTTCTTCGCAAAAGTTTTTGAAAGGCACTAACCAGATCGTAAACAGTGACATTGAGATCCAGTTTTTCATTAGCCCCTTCTTTCATATACTCCGATAAATCGCTTGGAGCTTTTGTAAACATCAGGCCCCGCTCCGTCTCAAGTTCCTTTAACCCTTTTGCCGCCTCTTTATATTTCTGATATTCGATCAGTTTCTCCACAAGTTCATCCCTTGGATCTTCTTCCATGTCCATTTCAAAATTGTCTCCAAACGGTTCCTCTTCATGTTTTGGGAGAAGCATTTTGCTTTTGATCGCAAGCAGAGTGGCAGCCATTACTAAATACTCGCTGGCAATATCAAGCTCAAGTTCTTTCATCGTATGTATGTACAAAAGATACTGTTCTGTTATATCCGCTACCGGAATATCATAAATATCAATTTCAAGCCGATTAATGAGATGAAGGAGCAAATCAAGCGGTCCTTCAAAAGCATCAATCTTCACTTTATATTGCATAAATTACCCACCAAAATCGTAATTTGCAGCAAAGAGCCGCGGCTATTATTAGTATAGAGGATTGACAAATGTTGTCCAATAGAAATTTGCTTCGATAGATTCGCTATCGTGATTTTTTCATCCATCCGCCCATACAAATTATACATGACAATCATATGATGTCATTGAATAAAGAAATTGACCCAACAGGAGGTATATCTATGTCTGATGGAAAACGCTGCGGCTTTAGAAATAGTTTTGCATTGATCGTTGTTTTGTTTATTCTGCTAATAATTGTCGGTGCTTCTTGGTTTTAAATAGAAAAATGAAAGTAAATAAAAAATGTCCGGGCAAATCCGGGCATTTTCTTTTTCATTCCTGTATTGGAATGTGTTAAACTTAAATGTACATTGCAAGGGAGTGAATATATGTATTCAAAAGAGTATATTCGATTTCTTACTCATTTTCATGGAGATCGCGACTATTTTGAATGCCATGAAATATTAGAAGAATATTGGAAAAAAGTTGCAAAAGGGGATAAAGGCTCCGTTTGGGTTGGATTGATTCTGATGGCAGTAGCCAATTATCATCATAGACGAAACAATTTCAGCGGAGCCCATCGGACGCTTGAAAAATCCTTAAAAATCTTTGAAAAAAAGAAAAATGAATTGTCTAAGCTTGGCCTTGATTCCGGCAAACTTATACCAATTCTTTCAGAGCACTTGAAAAGCATTAAATCAAAAAAAACGTACAGAAGCTATAATCTTCCTATTGTCGATGAATTATTACAGGCCGCATGTGTTAAAGAGTGCAAAAGAAAAGATTTTATCTGGTGCAAGAGCAGTGATCTAAAAAATGAATTTCTTATAAACAGACACTCTTTAAGAGACAGGAGTTCGGTCATAAAAGAACGGGAAACCGCCAAGCTTAAACGACAAAAAAAAGAGGCTGATGGTCAGACCCCTCCAAACAAATAAGATTGTCTATTGCCGGAGGGAGTCAGATCCCGATGAGCCAGCCTCATTCAGAAGACTAATATCACATTTATGCATGAAAGATGCTGTATATTCATTTGGTATCAGTTCTTTATCCGGGTAAAAGTCTTTTAATGCTTTTACCATACTTTTGCCGATTCCTTGATGGCGATGTGAAGGATTTACGGATATATGGTGTATTTCGACTTCGTAATCATTAACAACAAGTACACCTATAAGACCGATAATATCTTCCCCTTCCTTCCACAGAAACAGCTGGCGACCTTTATCGGTTTCATACTCCTTCATTGTTTGCTGAAGTTTCTTCAAATCCTTCTCATTTGGCATAAAGGATAAAAGGCCCATTGCTATTTTTTCAAATGCTTTCTTATAACGTATTAACATACTGACCCCTCATTAATAAATTCGAACTTTAGTTCGAATTTATTCAAAATTGTATTTCACTTGTTCACCATTTAATGAACTTTGACATTTAGTATATGTTGGACTTTGTTATGATGTGTCTAATAATTGTCCTTATCATACAAAAATAATGTCATTTCTTCAATTTTTTATCAAGATCATTTATATCATTGTGGTGGCGCAAGGAAGAACCAGTAGTAACAACCCCATATTAAAGACATGACAAGAATGAAAGAAAACAATAACCAATTGCTCTTTTTCATAAACGCAGCGTTTCCTCCCAGCCCATATGTTAACATAAGCTGTCCATTATTCTACACTAAAATGCAATAATAATCCATCTTTCAGTTAAAAACTAAGCTGCCGAGAACCGGCAGCTTAGTTTCTTACTTTTTCTTTTAAGGGCAAATCATAGCGGACGAGATCCTCATATGTTTCCCGTCTCACTACAAGCCTTGATTCCCCGTTCTCAACAAATACTACGGCCGGCCTTGGAATCCGGTTATAGTTATTTGCCATTGAATAACCATATGCTCCGGTACAGAAGACAGCAAGTATATCTTGACTATCCGCTTTAGGAAGAGGCAAATCCCAGATAAGCATATCTCCTGATTCACAGCACTTGCCGGCAATGGAAACAGTTTCTTCCGGCTTCGCAAGTGGTTTATTTGCCAATACAGCTTCATATTTAGCCTGGTATAAGGCAGGGCGAATATTATCACTCATTCCTCCGTCTACAGCCAAAAATTTTCGGACGTGAGGGACATCTTTTCTTGAACCGATCTGATATAAAGTTGTTCCGGCGTCACCTACGAGTGAACGTCCTGGTTCAATCCAAATTTCCGGCATATTCATGGAATAGGCAGAAACTTGTTTCTTCACTTCCACAATAATTTCTTTCACATATTGTGAGGCCGGAATAGGATCATCTTCTTCTGTATAGCGAATACCGAATCCGCCTCCAAGATTTAATACTTTTGGTTCGTATGATATCCTGTCTTTCCAATCCTTTAATTTTTCAAAGATTTTTCTTGCAGCCAAAACAAATCCGGTAGTCTCAAATATTTGTGAACCAATATGGCAGTGGACTCCGAGAACATCCAAAAAGTGTGAATTTAATGCTAATTGCAGAGCTTTTTCAGCCTGGCCGTTTTGAAGGTCAAACCCAAATTTGGAGTCTTCCTGTCCCGTTAGAATATAGTCATGCGTATGAGCCTCAATGCCGGGCGTCACTCTTAAAAGTATCTTTGTATTTCGATTCATCTCGGAACAAATAGAATCAATAAGCTCCAGTTCATGGAAATTATCTACAACGATGCAGCCTATTTGGTGCTCCAATGCCATCTCCAGTTCGGCCCTGCTTTTATTATTGCCATGGAAATGAATCTTGCTGACGGGGAAACCTGCCGTCAATGCTGTATAAAGTTCTCCGCCTGAGACAACATCCAGTGACAAGCCTTCCTCTTCTGCAAGCTGAATCATTGCTACTGTAGAAAATGCTTTGCTTGCATATGCAACTTGAGCTTTCACTCCCAGTTCATCAAATGTATTCTTAAATCCTTTTGCCCGCTCGCGAATTAATGCAACATCGTATACATACAGAGGAGTTCCATATTTTTGTGCAAGTTCGATCGTATCCACTCCGCCGATTTCTAAATGACCCTTATCATTTACTTTTGTTGTGCCATGAAAATACATTTCTGCTCCCATTCCCCTTATCACTCAATATGTCGATCCCGATTATTTACTTAAAAATTAATTATTATGAATATAAACAAAAAGACAGTATCTTTCAAGTAAAGTATCTATTTGTTCGCACCTTTTAATGGTTCTTTAATAAAAACAAACTTACCATAAGAAGAGAAAATTCGCAATTGATTCTTTTTTCTTTTCAATTAACATAATGCTTCCGCACTTCTTATTGTCCAGCTCCACCTCCTATCCCCTCGAGGTCGCCTCACGCCTGCCAATGAAGCCAAAAAGCGGCTTCATTGGTAGGACCGCAAGCAGCTGTCGGGGATAAACAGTCGGCTCCGCTTTTCTATGTCGGTTGTCGGTATCGATTTTTTGTATGAATGATGCTTGGGCGTATTTTTGA
Organism: Bacillus methanolicus; assembly: GCF_028888695.1. NCBI lineage: Bacteria > Bacillati > Bacillota > Bacilli > Caryophanales > Bacillaceae > Bacillus > Bacillus methanolicus. Next base: position 1,775,454 of record NZ_PNFF01000001.1, read on the forward strand.
TCCGGGAACAGCCCGGCGAAAAAGGATGTGTAAAAACGCTTTTGGATTAAAGGGCAGCAATGGCCATAAATAAGGCGTATTTAATGAACGAATATTTGCTAAAAAAAGAATAAAAACTGTAATTCCAACTACAAGGCCAGGTGTATGGAACAACGCAACTGCTATCAACAAAAACAGTCTAACCATTTTATTGGCTATACTTAATTCATAGCTTGGTGTTGAAAAGGTTCCAATCGAAGCTACAGAAATATACAAAATTACTTCCGGTATAAAAAGACCGACATCAATTGCAATCTGTCCGATCATAACAGCGGCAATTAAACCCATGGCCGTTGATAATGGAGTCGGCGTATGAATGGCGGCAATTCTTAAAAACTCAATTCCAATATCCGCAATGAATAGTTGAATAACAACCGGAACGTTGCTGTGCTCATTCGGTCCTACATATGCGATCTTTTCCGGAAGCATAGACGGTTCTAATACAAATAATAACCATAATGGAAGCAGAAACAACGATGCGATAACCCCTATAAACCGAATCCATCTTAACATTGTTCCAACAGCAGGGGATTGCCTGTATTCCTCTGCATGCTGCAAATGATGAAAATACGTTGTCGGAGTAATAATTACACTTGGTGATGTATCAACGAAAATTAGAACGTGACCTTCCAATAAATGAGTAGCACCTACGTCCGCCCTTTCTGTATATCTGACAAGCGGATATGGATTATATCCTTGCTTTAACAGAAATTCTTCTACGGTTTTGTCTGCCATCGTAAGGCCGTCTATCTTTATTGCCTGAATTTCTTTACGTATAATATTTATTAGATCCGGACTTGCAATATCCTTAATGTACCCGATTGCAATGTCTGTTTTTGATCTTTCGCCGATTTTAAAGATTTCAAAGCGAAGTCTTCCATCTCGGATTCTCCTTCTTGTAAGGGCCGTATTGACAATAATATTCTCAACATATCCATCGCGCGATCCGCGGACAACCTTTTCGGTATCCGGTTCTTCCGGCTGGCGGCCCGGATAGCTTCGGACATCAATGACAAAACCTGTTTTTTCTCCATCTACAACAACAACAATTAATCCTGAAAGAACCTGAAGGACTAAATCATCAAGAGTTTTTATCGGTTGTACAGATTGATGGACAAGGCGATTTTCAATAATTTTGAAAAGGTTGGTTGACAATTTTTCATGATCATTGATCGCAACAAGCTCTTCAACAATTTCAATAATAAATTGAGTATCACAAAGTCCGTTCACGTAGTAGATATGGACATCTTTTCGTAAGATTTTCAGTTTCCTGACACCGAGATCAAAACTTTCGCCAAGACCGATATGCTGTTTCATATAATTTTCGATTTGATCAACGGACTCAGGCAACGGTTTTTTAACTTCTTCCCTTATTGTCATGAAATCCACTCCTTTCCAAAATTAAAATTCTTATAAAATGGTTTGCAATGCTATCGGTCGACAAAATATATCCATTGGAATAAGGATCCGAATACTTTGCCAAAAACGATTGCCATCAAGAGAGAAATAATCTTCTCTTGAACCCCCACTCTTTTAGCAAGAAGCGGAAATACATTTAGTACTTCAGTTAATGCAGCAGCAAGCATTCCTATAAAAGTTCCACCAGCAAGACCCAGTGGAATCAAAAAGAAAGCCGATAGCGAGTAACTGGGATCTCTTAATGTTGCGTAAGCTCCTGTTACGGCACCAATTACAATCGCCCATTCGTAAAAGCGAATCATTTGCATTGTTTTTGAAAGCTGTGTAAGCCTCGGAATAATTCCAAGAACGGTTAAAAACGCTACAAATCCAGCCCCCACTGTTAAACCACCAGCAAAGCCGATAAAAATAACAAAAAGACTATTGATAATCATGCAATTTTTTCAGATTTTCTTTATTTTCATACATGATGACATATTGATCCAAATTTTGCTGGTAATTAAACATTTCTACTTCAAGAGGGCTTGGTTCTTCGTTGATTCGTTTCTTAAATATGTGATTGAAAAAAAGGATCATTCCAAGTCCTAATCCAATTGAATAAGGTATTTGAAATATCAATGGCTTTTTCACTTCTTTGCCGGTTATGATGGAATAAATTTTCTGCTGAACGATTTGCATGCTGACATCCTCATGAAAATTCATTATTGCCAATGCGGACCCAAAAAATAATAAAAACCAAATTAATACGAAAAGTGGAACAGATACCCCGCTTTTTTTATAGGCAACTTCAATAATTGTTTGTGCCGGTCCTATCGTCTGAACTTCCATATTTCCACATTTTTCTTTAATGGATGAGATTACTTTCATCACGTCGATTACAATCATATTCCTGTCTTTTTTTGTGATTTGGTAAATCTGAATTTTTTCAAGCTTGCCGATCAGTGCTTCATCCGCAATAATTTGGGCAATATCTCTTAAAAATACGGATTGATCCAGATTGGCTTGAATTCGGTTTCTCATGCGAATGTAGATCATATTTTCCATTACATTCACTTCCCACACATGAATTTCCTCGTAAATAGTATGAGTTTCTGGCATTTTTTCATGAAGGCCAATAATTGCTCGATAAGGAAATATTTTGTAAATCAATGCTTTTTGAATGATCGGCTAAAATGCAAAAAACCGCATGGAATTAATGATCCATACGGTCTTTCATTTGCTGAAGGATTTTTTTCTCCAGCCGTGATACTTGCACTTGTGATATGCCGAGCCTTGCTGCTACTTCTGACTGTGTTTGATCTTTATAATACCTCAAGTAAACGATTAGCCTTTCACGTTCTTCCAGTTCGCGAATCGCTTCTCTTAAAGCGATTTTATCAAACCATGTTCCTTCATCCCCATCATCAATTTGGTCCAATAAGGTGATTGGATCCCCATCATTTTCATATACCGTTTCATGTATTGAAGCAGGGGTTCGGATTGCTTCCTGGGCAAGGATAACATCCTCAGGCGGGATTTCCAAATAATCGGATAATTCTGTAACAGTCGGAATTCGCCCCAATCTCTTTGATAATTCATCCTTTGCTTTACGGATACGGTTTCCCGTTTCTTTAAGAGACCTGCTGACCTTGACTGATCCGTCATCACGGATAAATCTTTGGATTTCTCCAATGATCATTGGAACTGCGTAAGTAGAAAACTTTACATCATAGGAAAGATCAAATTTATCAACCGACTTGAGCAGGCCAATGCATCCTATTTGAAATAAATCATCAGGTTCATAACCTCTATTTAAAAACCTTTGTACGACAGACCAAACGAGGCGCGTATTATTTTGAACAATCAAATCCCTTGATGCCTGATCCCCTGCCTGACTCTTTTTTATTAATTCCTTGACTTCATTGTCTTTAAGATAGGTTTGACTTTTACCGTTTTTGACCTCCACATCCATAAGCAAGACTCCTTAATTGCATAGCATTTTGCTCTTTGATAAAAGCTTTCTCAAACGGATTTCCGTTCCACTGCCAGGCTGTGAATAAATCTCAACCTCATCCATAAAATTTTCCATAATGGTAAATCCCATACCTGATCTCTCCAATTCAGGCTTCGTCGTGAAGAGAGGCTGTCTCGCCTCTTCAATATCCTTTATGCCGACTCCTTCATCCTTTATTGTCATCTCAACAATTCTGTCTTCAATGGAAACTGAAATATAAATAATCCCTTTCGGATCATTTTCATACCCATGAATAATCGCATTTGTAACAGCCTCTGAGACAACCGTCTTAATTTCAGTCAATTCATCCATTGTCGGATCAAGCTGGGCGATAAAAGCTGCTACAGTTACTCTCGCAAATGATTCATTTTGACTTAAAGCACTAAATTGCAGATGCATTTCATTTTTCATTGTCAGGCAACCCCCAATCTTTGCAATGCAAATTCTTCCGTCGGCTCCAACCGAATAATTTTAAATAAGCCGGACATGTCGAATAATCTTTCAATCGATGGGGAAATTGCGCAAACAATCATTTCGCCGTGGTTTTGTTTGATTTGTTTATATCTCCCGAGAATGACTCCCAGCCCTGAACTGTCCATAAAAGAGAGGTGCTCCAAATTTAAGACAATATGACGAATTTGATGCTCCTCAATTGCTTTTATTGCTCGTTCACGAAGATGATCTGCAGTATGGTGGTCAAGCTCTCCGCTTAATCGAATGCAAAGGACGTCATTCTTCACTTCCATTTCAATGTTAAGACTCACTATACGGCCTCCTTTTCTGGTATCAAGTTTTACTGACCGCGCTTTTTCCCCAATGATCAAGAAAAATTAACGGCCATTATACCCGACAGGTTGTTTAACGACTATCATTAGCAATATATTTCTTTTCTGCTTATGAAAGCTCCACCTTATAGTGAGTCATTCGCGATTGAATGATTTATATCCTTCCTTTGAGACAAAACTAGTGAGAATTCGCTAAAAGTAGAATTGAATAGGTTGCATTCGACAACATTAAATGCCGGATTTTGTGAACATTCCAAAAGACCGTTTAAAAAGCTGCCACCATGTGGCATTTTCAACGTTTTTGTTTGCAACAAGGGGACTCTCTACAAGAACTTTCCCATCTTTGATTAGTTTAATTGAGCCTATTTCGTCTCCGATCTTGACAGGGGCCTTTATATTTTCATTAATGACAACTTCTCTTTTAACGTTCTTAATGTTTTCGCCTTTTTTCGTTAACAGCGAAATTGGTTCACTTGTCACGGCATCTACTGTTTTCATGCTTCCTTTACTTACTTTCGCCTTACCCATGATATGATGTCGTTTGTACATCGGATGAGTTTCGTACTGGCTGAAGGCATAATCAAGCAATTTCGTTACTTGTGCATTTCTTTCTTTAGAAGTTGGAGAACCAAAAACAACAGCAATCACGCGCATGCCGTCTTTTTTGGCAGTTGCCGTTAAACAATATTTTGCCTCATTCGTAAAACCGGTCTTCAACCCGTCTACTCCCGGATAAAAACGAACGAGCTTATTTGTGTTTACAAGCCAAAATTTTTTATCCGTATTTTCACGCAGATATCCTTCATATGTACCCGTAAATTTCGTTATTTGATCATACTTCAAAAGTTCTTTCGCCATCATGGCCATATCATATGCTGTACTGTAATGATCCTTCGCAGGCAAGCCTGTTGTATTTTGGAATTTGGTGTTTTTCAAGCCTAATTCCTTTGCTTTTTTATTCATCATATCGACGAATGCTTCTTCCGATCCTGCAATCCTTTCTGCCATTGCAACAGAGGCATCGTTTCCTGAAGCGATTGCGATTCCTTGGAGCATTTGCTCGGTAGTCATTTCTTCACCAGGTTCAAGAAATATTTGCGAACCACCCATGGAAGCTGCATATTCACTCGTCCGGATTTTCTCATTCATTTTTAGTTTGCCTTCATCTATAGCCTCCATAATTAACAACATTGTCATTACCTTTGTCATACTGGCAGGCGGCAATTTTTCATGGATATTTTTCTCAAACAAAACGGTTCCAGTATCCCGTTCAATTAATATAGCAGACCGGACGTTATCAACAAGCTGTACATCGTTTTTTTCTTCTGCAAACACTTGTGTTGACATGACGGAAAACATTAATATTGAGAAAACCATCATAGAGAATATTCGTTTCATGGCATAACCCTCCATTCTTTATAGGCTCATTTTTTCCATTTGAAACATTTCTATACAATTATTTCCTTGATTTATATAAAAAAACCAGGGATGTTGAGTTCCCTGGTTTTTTCCATATCTTCTTATTCAGCAATTACTTCATGAATCAATTTTGGTGGATCAACTTTTTCAGGTGCAATTTTAATGTGATCGTATAATTTTTCTTTTATGTCGTTTATATTTTCAAAATTGCTGTAGATTGTGACCAATGATTCTCCTTTTTTCACTTGGTCGCCGATTTTTTTGCGGAGGACGAGGCCCACTGACAAATCAATTTCAGATTCTTTTGTCGCTCTGCCTGCACCGAGAAGCATGGCTGCTGTTCCCACTTCATCAGCAACGATTTCTGACACAAAACCTTCTTCTTTCGCCTCAAGTTCAAATGTGAATTTTGCTTGCGGGAGCTTTGATGGGTCATCAACCACTGAAGCATCTCCACCTTGAGAGCTTAGGAATATTTTTAATGATTCAAGCGCAGAGCCGTCCTCGATTGCTTTCTCGAGCATTTGCCGTGCTTCTGTCAAAGAATTGGCTTTTTGGGCAAGGAGGACCATATGGCTTCCGAGCGTCAAACAAAGTTCTGTTAAATCTTCCGGCCCCTCCCCTTTCAGCGTATCAATTGCTTCTTTTACCTCCAAGGCGTTTCCGATCGCAAAACCGAGCGGCTGGCTCATATCCGAAATAACAGCCATTGTCTTCCGGCCGACATTATTGCCGATCCGGACCATTGCCCTTGCCAGTTCCCGGGAACCTTCAAGCGTTTTCATAAAAGCTCCCGCACCTGTTTTCACATCTAATACAATGCAATCTGCACCTGCGGCGATTTTTTTGCTCATAATCGAGCTGGCAATGAGAGGGATGCTATTAACCGTTGCAGTTACATCTCTTAGTGCGTAAAGCTTTTTATCAGCAGGAGTTAAATTTCCGCTTTGGCCGATGACAGCTATTTTGTTCTTATTGACAAGATTGATAAATTCTTGGTTATCAATTTCTACATGGAAGCCCGGAACGGATTCCAGCTTATCAATCGTTCCCCCGGTATGGCCAAGACCGCGGCCGGACATTTTCGCAACAGGTACACCGACAGAAGCTACAAGCGGCCCAAGAACGAGCGTTGTCGTATCACCGACTCCCCCGGTTGAATGTTTGTCAACTTTTATTCCTTCTATTTTTGAAAGATCGATTTGATCTCCTGATTCAACCATTGCCATCGTTAAATCGGCCCGTTCTCTTTCCGTCATGCCTTGAAAGTATATGGCCATTGTCAGTGCACTCATTTGATAGTCAGGAATCGATCCGTCTGTATAACCTTTAATAATAAACTGAATTTCCTCTGTCGTAAGTTCTTTTCCGTCGCGTTTTTTTTCAATTAAATCAACCATTCTCATCGTTCATCACCACTTCTTCCGGACCTTATTTCCCTATTTCTTTCACAATTTCTTTCACATACTTTAAAAAGTTTGCCTTTACTTTTTCTGTGGTTTCTATCACTTCATCATGAGTAAGCGGCTGATCAAGGATACCTGAAGCCATGTTGGAAATACATGAAATCCCAAGCACCTTTAAACCGGCGTGCCTTGCAACAATGACTTCCGGCACAGTCGACATACCTACTGCATCCCCGCCGAGAGTTCGAATCATTCTTATTTCAGCCGGAGTTTCATAAGACGGGCCTGTATTCCCTACATAAACCCCTTCTTGGATGTTAATGTTCAGTTTTTTGGCAATTTCTCTCGCAAGACTTCGCAGCTCTTTCGAATAAGCTTCGCTCATATCCGGGAACCGTGCGCCAATCCTTGAATCATTCGGCCCAATTAACGGGTTGGACCCCATGTTATTGATATGATCGGAAATCAACATTAAATCGCCTGGAGAAAAACTCTCATTAACACCGCCCGCTGCGTTTGTAACAATTAATATCTCAACACCAAGTTCTTTCATTACTCTTACAGGAAAGGTAACTTGATCAAAGCTGTACCCTTCGTAATAATGAAAACGGCCCTGCATGGCAACGACTTCAACATTGTTCAGCACCCCGAATACGAGCTGACCAGCGTGGCCTTCTACAGTAGAAACCGGAAAATCCGGGATTTGGCTGTAAGGTATTTTTACAGGATTTTCGATTTCATCTGCCAGCACTCCAAGACCTGATCCGAGAATCAGACCGATCCGAGGCGTCTTAGCATATTTGCCTTTCAAAAATTGTGCAGCATGTTGAATTTTATCAATTTCCATCCATGTTCCTCCCTATTATTTTAGATCTCGTAGAAAACTTTTTCCGTAGTCCGGCATTTTCACATGAAAGTTGTCAGCTACCGTTGCGCCGATATCTGCAAACGTTTCACGAACAGGCAGCTCTTTTCCTTCCGCAAATTGTTTTGAATAAACGAGAAGCGGCACATATTCACGAGTATGGTCCGTTCCTTTATGAACCGGATCGTTCCCATGGTCAGCAGTAATGATTAATAAATCATCTTCCTTCATTTTCGAAAAAACTTCAGGGAGTCTTGCATCAAATTCTTCAAGCGCTTTTCCATATCCTATCGGATCGCGGCGATGCCCGTAAAGTGCATCAAAATCAACTAAATTTAAGAAGCTCAGTCCGGTAAAGTCCATATCAAATGATTGGAGAAGCTTATCCATTCCATCCATGTTTGAAACTGTCCGCAATGATGTTGTAACTCCCTCTCCGTCATAAATATCGGAGATTTTTCCGATCGCAATCACATCAAATCCGGAGTCTTTCAACTCATTCATGGCCGTGCGGCCGAAAGGTTTCAGTGCATAATCATGACGATTGGATGTTCTTTTAAAGCTGCCGGGCTCTCCAACGAAAGGTCTTGCGATGACCCGTCCGACCATGTATTTTTCATCAAGAGTAAGCTCCCGGGCAATTTTGCAGATTTTGTATTGCTCTTCAATTGGGATGATTTCTTCATGAGCTGCAATTTGAAGGACGGAATCTGCAGAAGTATAGATGATTAATGACCCGGTTTTCATGTGTTCTTCGCCAAGCTCTTCAATAATTTCCGTTCCGCTTGCCGGTTTATTTCCAATTACTTTCCTTCCTGTACGCGATTCCAGCTCAGAAATTAGTTCGGCAGGAAAACCGTCAGGAAATACTTTGAACGGCGTTGAAATATGTAACCCCATTATTTCCCAATGACCTGTCATTGTGTCCTTTCCGTTTGATGCTTCCTTCATTTTTGTGTAATACGCAAGAGGTTTTTCCGCTTTTTCAATTCCTTTAATTTCTCTTATATTGCTAAGGCCGAGCTTACCCATATTCGGCATATGGAGACCGCCCATTTTTTCAGCTATGTGGCCTAGCGTATCAGCACCTTTATCATCAAACTTTTCAGCATCGGGTGCTTCTCCGATGCCTACCGAGTCCATGACAATTAAAAATATACGTTTATATGTATATGAATCCATTAATTCTCCTCCTTATTTTGAATACGTTTACATGAAATTCAATATAAATAATGTTTCCCTCTTATTTGTCGATTAACCATGTTGCATTCGTCGGAAGTCTGACATCATAATGTCTATTTTACAAAAAACCGAAAGAAAAAGACAGAAAAAGCTGCCAAATTTTAAGGCAGCTTTTTGAAATTCTATGAATCTGCTATGCACGGGGATGGAACTGGCTATAAACATCTTTCAATCTCGTTTTTGTCACGTGCGTATAGATCTGTGTTGTAGAAATATCCGCATGCCCAAGCATTTCCTGAACTGCACGAAGATCAGCACCGTTTTCAAGAAGATGGGTAGCAAATGAATGGCGCAGTGTATGGGGGGTCAATTCTTTTTCGATTCCCGCTTCATTTGTCAGGCGTTTTAATATTTTCCAAAAACCTTGCCTCGTTAACCGTTTTCCATGATGGTTTAAAAACAAGGCTTCCTCTGTACTCTTTTTTGTCATAAATTTTCTGCGTCCGTTATTCAAATAGCTTTCAATCGCATTAGCTGCCGTTCTTCCGAGCGGAATGATTCTTTCTTTGTTTCCTTTTCCAATACAGCGGACAAATCCCATTGTCAAGTGGATATCTCCAACATTTAGGCCAATTAACTCACTGACACGGATGCCTGTTGCATACAGCAATTCCAGCATTGCTTTGTCCCTGAGACCATAATGGTTGTCCAGCCGAGGCGCATTCAGCAGTGTTTCAACTTCTTCGAGGCTCAATACTTTCGGCAGTTTTCGCTCAAGTTGCGGAGATTCAATATGTACGGTTGGATCATGGTCAGCCGCTTTTTCCCTCAGCAAAAACTGATGAAAAGCCCGGACTGATGCCACATGCCTTGCAAGTGTTTTCGAAGACTTGCCCTGGTCTTTTAAATACTTAAGAAAATGAACAATGTGTGTTCGCTGTACATGATTTAAATCTGTAATTGTTTCAATGTTTTTTAAGTATTTTAAATAACTTTTCAAATCCCGTTCATAAGAAACGATCGTATTTTTCGCCAGGCCTTTTTCTACAATGAGGAAATGCATAAAATCTTTCAAACGGTCTTCCATATGTTCATTACTCCCCATTTAAATAAAAAAGTTTCAAGCGGTCCAGCCATGAAGTGTCCTTGCCCGATTCATAACCGGAAACCTTGACTGCCGCTCCTTTCGGTTCGTCGTATCGATGATAATTTTGATATTCTTGATTTATCCACATAATACCATAATAAAAAAGAATTGTGCATCCTGTGAACAAAATAAACACTTTAACCGTTTGAAAAGCGAGCTTTAGCCACGATTTCATAACCGATCCTCCAAAACAATCTATTAGTAAAGGATATGCCAAGTAGGACAAGTATTATACCTGTTTTTGGAGGCGATCGGATACTTTGTCTGAAAAATTAAAAACCTTTTCCATATTAGAAAAGGCTTTATCCTTGCTTATTTTCTTTTTCTTGGCATCGATGACAAATGCCGTGAAATGTTAAACGATGGTCTTTTATTTTAAATTTCCAATCCCGCTCAACGATTGCTTCTACATCTTCAAGTAAATCTTCCTGAATTTCATCTACGGCTCCGCATTCAATACATACTAAGTGATGATGGAAATGGTCAGCCCCCTCCTGGCGCAAATCATACCGGGAAACACCGTCACCAAAATTTATTTTGTCAACTATTTTCAATTCTGTTAGCAGTTCCAATGTGCGGTATACAGTAGCAAGACCGATTTCAGGCGACTTCTCTTTAACGAGGAGGTACACATCTTCCGCGCTTAAATGATCCTCTTCGTGTTCAAGCAAAACACGGACTGTCGCTTCACGTTGAGGCGTTAATTTATAGCTTGACGTATGCAACTGTTTTTTTATTCTATCGATTCTGGTTTCCATTCCGAAGGCCCTCCCTTGCACTGTCATTATCATTATAACAGATAGAAAGATAGATTCAAAATAAAATAATTACAAATAAGAAAAAATAATTTTTTTTATATAAGAGTAATTATAATATATTTTTATATTTACAAACGAAAAGAACTGCCCGCCAAAGAGCAGTTCCATTCTATTTATTCATTTTCCTGAACTTACAATCGCCTTCATCAAAACCGGTGAAATATATGCTTCAATCCCTGCTGCTGCTGAAATAAGTACGACAGCCAGGAAAAATGCAAGGACATATCGGCCAAATAACGGCATTACTGGCGGGCTGATTTTTTTAAGAAATTGCCTGCGAATCATTTTTAGCGAAAAGCTAACCGACAGTGTTGCAGTAATAATAAAGATAGGAATGATAATTAAATTTTGCGGCAGAACGGAAACAAATGAAAGGATGAAACCGTCCCATCCCATTTGATTTACGAGAAAGCCGACAGTAAACCCAATAACCAATCCTTTTATAAATAATAAAATTAAGATAACCGGCAGACCGATAATGGATATGCCAAGCACCCAGATTAACCCGATAAATTTACTGTTATGAAAAAAGCTTTGAAAAAATAAATCATTTGCTTCCGCCACCTTGCCATCGGAAACTTGGTCAAAAAACTGTGACAAATAATAAAATAAATCTTCTTTTTGACTGAAACTTAAGCTATTGACAACGATTGCACCAAAAATGACCCCCATCAAGAACAAAACTATGATAAATAAATAAATTGAGGAATGCTCGCGAAAATGGATGGCTGCAGCGTTCTGGTACATTTTTTTCTTCATTGCCCTTCCTCCTATTAATCGGTTATTAAATTCATATGCTTGTCTAGCAAATGTATAACCTAAACTATGAGGAAATTTTGGGCATCTTTCTTCAACGGGGGTCTGGCCCTCAGTACTTTAAAGCGTTAAAAATCGGCCTTCAATGTTAGAAGCCGGTTTTTGAGCTATTCGGAAATTTTTCCATACTTTCCTCCGCCGCCGGCATGTAAGGTTAAAACGCCGGAGCGGGCTTTCATAATGAATGTTGCAATTTTTTCCGGGACGACTTCCTTTAGAGCAGAAAAAGGAACTTCATGAAGAATGGCCATTTCTGTACCAAAATGGCCGAGAAGTTTTGCCCGCAATTTTGGACCAAGACCCGGAATGAATTCAAGCGGTACTTGGTGTATGTATGGTGGTCTGCCGATAGGACCTGTTTTTGCTGTTTTCAATTCATGAATCCGGTCGGATACCCCTTTTATTATTTTAGAATGACCGCAATGACTGCACCTTCTGTTTTCAAGATCAACAGAAGAAAAACATTTAGCACAGACCGTTTGGTGGTATTTTCCAAGTAGAGGATCCATCCCGTAATTTGCAACGATCTTTCGTTTTCCTTCGCCTTGTAATGCTTTCCTCAGTTCTGTAAAAGAAGGCTCGTTCATTTGCATAACTTGATATTCCCGAGCAATTTTGCCGTTAGAATGAGCATCAGAGTTTGTGAGAAACGGATATTCGTGCAATTCACCTAGCTGGTCTGCCATCGATGTATCAGCACTCAAGCCAAGTTCAATTCCATCGATAAGGTCGGGGTCAAACACTTCTTCCAAAGATCGCTCGACACCGCTTCCATAAAGGCTTTTAAAAGGGGTAAAAACATGGGCGGGAATAAACAGCCCGCCCAGCTCTTTTACTTTATGCTGCAATTCTCTTCCCGAAGCATAAATTCTTTGTGAGCTGAGATTAATGTTTTTCACATGTTGTTTCAGCCATCTTGAGAAATTGCTCATGGCATTAAATCCTGAAAAATAGCAAAGCACATGGATTGGTCCTTTACAATCCGCATCAAAAACTTCCAATTCCGAACCCGGGATTATGGCCATGCCGTCATACATCAACCCGCCGTCCGAATATTCAGTCAAATAACCTTGTTCTAATAATAAGTGCATTTCCTCCAAAACCTCAGGTGAGTGGCAGTCGATTACACCGATCATGTTAAGGCCTTTTTCTTCTCTCGCATGCGTGATAATGTTTGTAAATGTCAGTGATTTTGCGCCGGTTATTTTAACAGCTTTACCGGATTGTGTTCTGCCTATATGGATATGCAGATCTACATAATATTGGTTCATTTATGTTTGAGAGCCTCTTGAAGCTGCAAATATTGAACGGCAATTACGGTTTTTGAATCGTAGATTCTCTTTTCTTTTATATATTGAAGGGCTTCGTCAAGTGTCAGTTCAATAAGATCGACAAACTCATCCTCATCCAATCCGGCTGCATTTTCCTTTTTGGACAGTCCTTTTGCTACGTATAAATGAATAATTTCATCCGCAAAACCAGGAGATGTGGCAAAAGAAATCAACCATTCCATCTGTTCGCATTCATATCCCGTTTCCTCTTCTAACTCGCGTAATGCGGTGACACGGGGATCTTCACCTTTTTCCAATTTTCCGGCAGGGATTTCAACTATTGATTTTTCGAGCGGCTTCCGGTATTGTTCCACCATCACAATTTTATTTTCATTTGTTATTGCAATTACAGCTACAGCACCAGGATGTCTAACGATTTCCCGCTTTGATGTTTGTCCGTTTGGAAGCTCAACATCGTCTACTTGCAATTTAACAACTCTACCCGAAAAAATTTGTTCTGTTTTAATTGTTTTTTCCTCAAATAATTTTCCCATTTATCTGCACTCCTTTTCTATTCTTTAATTTTTTGTCCATACATTTTACCATACATTAGTTAATGGAGTATAGGATAAAAATAGATGTTTTATGTGATGGCAGGAAAAACTTGAGAAAATCACAAAAAATTCAAAGAATATTAAAATAAGATTTAATTATCGGAAGATTGCTAACCCCGCTCAAAAATATCCAATTCATTTGTGCTTGTTTCAACATGTTCGATAAAATGAAATTAAAGAGATGAAACGAGGTGAATTTTTTTGGAAAAAAGACGACTGGGGAAATCAGACTTGATGGTAAGCAAGCTCGGTCTCGGATGCATGTCCCTTGGCACAGACCAAAAAGCAGCAAGGGAAATTATTGAGGCTGCGCTTGAAGAGGGCGTCAATTATTTTGATACAGCCGATTTGTATGATTTCGGCGAAAATGAAAAAATCGTCGGTCAATCATTAAAAGACGTCCGTGAAAAAGTGATCATTGCAACGAAAGCAGGAAATCGCTGGAATGACGGCAAAACAAGCTGGAGATGGGATCCTTCAAAAGAGTATATAAAAGAAGCTGCGAAACAAAGTTTAAGACGGCTTGGGACGGATTATATTGACCTTTTCCAGCTCCACGGCGGAACAATTGACGATCCGATTGATAAGACAATCGAAGCTTTTGAAGAATTAAAAGCGGAAGGAATAATCCGTTATTACGGAATTTCATCAATACGCCCGAATGTAATCCGTGAGTATGTGAAAAGGTCAAATATTGTTTCCGTAATGATGCAGTACAGCATTTTGGACCGCCGTCCGGAAGAAGAGGCGCTTTCACTATTGAATAACCATCAAATAAGCGTTGTTGCGCGTGGACCTGTTGCAAAAGGCTTGTTAAGCGACAAAATGCTTGAAAAAGCTTCAAAATCAGTGAAAGAAAATGGATATTTGGACTACAGCTACCAAGAATTAGAACAAGTCCTGACAGCTTTAAAAGAAAAGGTTGCCGGTTCCCGTCCTCTTACTGAAATCGCCTTACAATACGATCTGTCCCATCCTGCCGTCGCTTCGGTCATTGCCGGTGCAAGTTCCGTGCAGCAAGTAAGAGAAAATGCACGGGCTGTCATGAGCGAGCCGCTTTCACAGGAGGAAGTGGAGCTAATCCAATCTTTGACAAAAGCAAACAAATATGATCAGCATCGATAATGTATAAAAAAGAACCGGGTTTTCTTTAAATAATATTAGATTGGAAGCTCATAGAATCAGTTCAACGGCGCATGAACGAAATGATAGGTTTCTAATGTCAGATCGATGGGTCATAAACAAAATGATAGGCTCATAAATCAGATCGACGGCTCATAAAATGAAATAAAGGCTGATAAATCGGATTGAAGGCTCATATTTCGAAATAAGGGCTCATATATCAAAATGACCGCTCATATTTCGAAATGAGGGCTCATATATCAAAATGACCGCTCATATTTCGAAATAAGGGCTCATAACCTTCATAAATGCGAATTCCGAGGGTGTCGATAGACTAAAAATGCCAGGCTGGACCATTGATTTGGGTTCAGCCTGGCATTTAATAGCTATTTTAAGAGGGAATCCGTCCACTTTCGAGATTTATGAGCCACTTTTCAGAGTTTATGATCCACTTTTCATAGATTATGAGCCACTTTTGAAGATTTATGATCCACTTTCCAGGGTTTATGATCCACTTCTTAAAGTTTATAAGCCACTTTTCAATGAATGAACCACTTCCTCTCTTTTCATAGGTTCAACATTATTTAAAGTCCTTCCAGTTTAAATTGCTTTCTGAAAGCAGTTCTTCAAATGACTTGTTTTTTTCCCGCAGGCGACGTTCTTCTCTTTTTCGCTGTTCTTCTTCTTTCTGCCTACGTTCTTCCTCTGCCTTCAATTCTTTTTGTTTTTCTTTTAATTGTTTCATCAAATCTTGATTCAGCATATCGCCTAACGTAACAGTGCTTTCATCTTTTTTCGGTTTATGATTGGATGGTTGTCTTTTCATTCCACATTCCTCACTACCAATTAATTTGAAAAATATTATATCATCATGTTTATAAAAAATGACAGAGAGATACACACACAAGTTGTTTGATTTTATATTGCACATTAAATAGGATTAAAAAGAGCTCACAGTATACACTGTAAGCCCTTTTTCGATTTTTCTCTTTAAGAAGCAAAATCATTTTTATTATAGTTTCATACTTGGCCCGAAGAATTCGTAATGAATTGCTTCTTCTTTGACGCCAATATCTTGTAATGCTTGATAAGTGGCTTTCATAAATGGAACAGGTCCGCAAATATAGTAATCTGCATCTTTGTTTTCAATCACTTCTTGCAACCATTCAGACGTAATATATCCCTCTTTATCAAAACTTTGTGAAGCGATATCTTCTTCAGTCGGATCGGAATAGCAGAAAAGAACTTTTGCACCTAATGAAGATGTTTCTTCACGAAGCGCATGGTATCGTCCATTTCTTGCTGCATGAATAAATGTGATATCACGTTCTGGCTGTTCTTTTGAAGCAACCTTTAACATGCTCATTAGTGGTGTAATCCCTACTCCGCCACTGATAAGTACAAGAGGCTTTTTATTCTCCATATTTAAGACAAAGTCACCTGCGGGAACACTTACTTCAATTGTATCTCCCTCATTTACAAAGTCATGCAAGAAATTTGAAACAATCCCCTTTTGTTTCTGTTCCTCAGCTTCGCGCTTAACCGAAATGCGATAATACTCTCCATTCGGAGCATCGGATAAACTGTATTGGCGAATTTGTGTATACTCGCTGCCCGGTGTTTTGACACGAACACTAATATACTGGCCCGGCAAGAAGGAAGCTACCTTTGATCCGTCTTTTGGTTTTAAATAAAAGGATGTAATAACATCACTTTCTTTTATTTTGTTTGCAACATAAAATTCTTTAAAATCTCTCCATCCGCCTTCTTTGCTTTCCGCTTCTTCATACATCTCTTTCTCAATAGAAATAAATGTATCTGCCAGAACACCGTATGCTTCTGTCCAAGCTTGAATGATTTCATCTGTAGCTGCATCTTTTAATACATCTTTGATTGCTAAGATTAAATATTTTCCTACGATTGGATAATGCTCCGGTTTGATTCCGAGGCTGCGATGTTTATGGGCGATTAGTTTCACATCTGGCATGATTTTTTCAAGCTGGTCAATGAAAACCGCAAATGCATAAACCGCATTAGCTAAAGCTGATTGCTGTCTGCCTATTTTTTGATTCGTATGGTTAAAAATATTTAGAAGTTCCGGATGCGCATTTAGCATCGTCGCATAAAAACGCTTTGTAATTTCTTCACCATGTTTTTCCAATACAGGAACAGTACTTTTTACAATTTCAATCGTTTTCGCACTTAACATTTTGTCTCATCCTTTTTAAATATGCATTTTAAATACATCTTTATAGTAAAAAAATTACCGTAAAAAGATATATTTTATATACATCTTTAAAAAAGTTGTCACATTTCCAATGTGATTATGATGAAAACAATGGCAGAGCATAAACCTTACCAACCGGTTGGAAAAAATGCTATGATAAAAATACCTTTATTTCAACCAAGGGGTCAGTGAAATGAGATTAACAAATTATACGGATTACTCGATTCGTGTTTTATTATATCTGGCATTAAAAAAAGATGATGAATTAAGCAATATTAAAGAGATTGCTGAAGCCTATCACATCTCAAAAAATCATTTAATGAAAGTTATTCATGAGCTCGGAAAGCTTGGTCTTATAGAAACGATCCGGGGACGAAACGGCGGCATACGACTTGCAAAGCATCCCCGCGACATCAATATCGGGGAAGTCGTAACACACACAGAGGAAGATTTTCACGTGGTAGAATGTTTTCATCGCGAGGGAAATCAATGTCTCATCTCACCCTCTTGTAAATTAAAACATGCTTTATATGAAGCACTACAAGCATTCATCACTGTCTTAAAAGGGTATACTTTAGAAGATCTGACTCGAAACAAAGATGAGCTCCAGCAGCTTTTACGCTCTAAACCGTAAATCTATAGTGAAAACGGAGGAAAGTTTCGGTTACTATTTCATTAAAAATTAGAATTGACAGCGTTTTTATATAATGTTTCTATTAATTTACGAAAAGGCAGGACTATATTACCCTGCCTTTTGCATAAAAAAATACTAGAAAGCGTCAGTGAAAACCGTTTCATCGATGATCAATTCAGGTTCGGTTGAATTTATAATATCTTCAATTGTGAAACCTTTTGCCACTTCTACAAGCTTCAGACCAGATTCTGTTACATCGATAACGGCCCGCTCTGTAATTATCCGGTCTACAACTCCCTTGCCTGTAAGTGGGAGACTGCACTCTTTTAAAATTTTAGAATCCCCGTTTTTATTCGTGTGCTCCATAATCACAATAATCTTTTGCGCACCATGGACAAGGTCCATCGCACCGCCCATTCCTTTGATCATTTTGCCGGGTATCATCCAATTGGCGAGATCGCCTTTCTCGGATACTTCCATTCCTCCGAGGATGGCGAGATGAATATGCCCTCCGCGAATCATGGCAAATGATTCGGCACTATCAAAATACGAGGCACCCGGGATTGCCGTTACGGTTTCTTTTCCGGCGTTAATTAAGTCAGGATCGACCTCATTCTCTTCAGGATACGGGCCAATGCCTAGGAGGCCGTTTTCCGACTGCAGCACAACTTGCTTATTTTCCGAAATATAGTTGGCTACAAGAGTCGGCATTCCAATTCCAAGATTCACATAAAAGCCATTTTCAATTTCTTTTTCCGCTCGTCTGGCAATCCTTTCACGAACAGCCGCTTTGTCTTTGCTCATCCTTTTCTCTCCTTTCTTAAAAACTATTTTTTTACTGTAAGCCGTTCAATCCGCTTCTCCTGTTCTCCTTCAATCAATACCTGAACGTAAATGCTTGGCGTATGAATAAAATTCGGATCAAGTTCCCCTGTTTCATAAAGTGTTTCAACTTCTGCGATTGTCACTTTTCCTGCTGCCGCGATCATTGGATTGAAGTTTCTTGCCGTTTTGTGATAAATCAAATTGCCCATTTTGTCTCCCTTCCAGGCGCGGACAAGACTAAAATCTGCAGTAAGCGCTTCTTCCAAAAGATATTCTTTTCCGTTAAACACTCTTGTTTCTTTTCCTTCCGCTATCGGAGTGCCGACACCAGCCGGGGTGAAAAACGCCGGAATTCCCGCTCCGCCTGCCCGGATTTTTTCTGCAAGTGTACCCTGCGGAATTAATTCCACTTCGATCTCACCTGTCAACACTTGCCGCTCAAATTCTTTATTTTCCCCCACATAAGAACCGACCATTTTCTTAATTTGTTTGTTCTTCAAAAGAAGTCCAAGTCCCCAATCGTCTATACCGCAGTTATTTGAAATGACCGTTAAGTTTTTCACGCCTTTTTCAACCAGTGCCAAGATAAGGTTTTCCGGTATTCCGCAAAGACCGAAACCACCGACCATGAGTGTGGCGCCATCATGAATGTCAGCAACTGCCTCATGGAAGGATGTGCATATTTTCTTCATCCGCATTCACTCCTTTTGAAAACGCTTTCTAATTTTTAAAAAAGTTTACTTAATTTTAATAATTGTCTCTAAAACAGGACAGATTCACATAATGCTCGGGTCTGCTACAGCACTTTCATTCCACATTTCTTTTACGAAAATTTTGATTATTATTTCTATTTTAAATTTATTCCCATTAAAATATTCTATGAGAACAGGAGGGTGAAACATGACGCTGCATTTGCCTGAACATATAACAATTATTGAAGTCGGACCGAGAGACGGGCTCCAAAATGAAAAAAATTTTATACCTACTGACGCAAAAAAGGAGTTTATTAACGCTTTAAAGCTTGCCGGCTTAAAAGAATTGGAACTGACTTCTTTCGTCTCTCCGAAATGGGTTCCGCAAATGAGTGATGCCGCCGAAATTGTGGAGGAGTGTCTTGATGAGGAAACAAGAAACATTGTGCTTGCACCAAACCGGAAGGGGATTGACCGTGTATATATAACCGGCTGCAGGGCAGTCGCTTTGTTCGTCGGGGTCAGCAACAGCTTTAATCAAAAAAATATTAATAAAACTACGAAGGAAAGTATGAATGAAGTAAAACCGATGATTAAAGAGCTGAAAGAGAAAGGATTTTTTGTCCGTGCTTGTATTTCAACAGCTTTTTACTGTCCTTATGAAGGAAAAATTTTGGAAGAGGACACAATCAAGCTTTGCGAAGAGTTTGTTGCTGCAGGTGCTGACGAGCTGAGTGTAGCAGATACGATCGGCATGGCGGCTCCTCATGAGTCTTATTCTTTATTTTCAAAGTTAACGAAAGCGTTTCCAGACACATTGCTGACAGCCCACTTTCATAATACGCGGAATATGGCCTTAACAAACATTTTTGCGGCGATTCAGGCAGGGATTTCCCGTTTTGATACATCTGCCGGAGGTCTGGGCGGATGTCCATTTGCACCAGGTGCGGCGGGAAATGCAGCAACAGAGGATGTTGTTTATATGCTTGAGCGGATGGGTATCCGGACCGGCATTGATTTAGAAAAACTACTGCACGCGATTGAAATTGTCCGCCCTCTCCTTTCCCGCCCGATTGAAAGCACCTATTACAAGCTTAACGCTCAACCCATATAAATGAATTTTTAATGAATAAGCATTCGTGGGTTAACTCATCTTATAAAATGAAGACAAACTTGAAGGGAGAATAACGATGACCGATAAAAGAGAAAAAGGCTACAACCAAAAGGGAAAGCCTGTCGCTGATACAGTAAAACAAACAATCGCTGCAGAAGAACTTGAAAAAGCAATCCACCCGACAAAACGGCAGAATGCTAAACAATAAGAAATGCGCACAAAAAGGGGCTTACTCATAAGTGTCTGACTCCCTCCAACAATCACAATATATAGAATAGTGTTATCAGTTTGTCTATATGTTGTATTAGAGGGGTCTGACCCTTTGCCTATGAGTCAGTCCCTTTTTCGTTTTAGAATTATTATGTTTTACCCGCCTGAAAAATGGTAAAATAAAGAAGACTACATTTGCGGAGGGATCGTCTTTGAAAAAGGCATTCCGTTTCCTTTTCTCTTTTCTAATTTTGCTATCATCAATCGGCGTTTATTTTACAAACCGCCTGATGTACATAAAAAAGAAAGAGGATACGTTCATTCTTAATCGGGAAAAAAAAGCCGGGCGGCTAAACCTGTCTGAATATGAAAAATTGCCAAAACGGGAAATTATGATCTCTTCCCCTTTCGGTTACTTCATTAAAGCCGTTTTAGTAGAACCGTACTATACAAATCAATATATAATCATCAGCCATGGTGTAACGGAAAACAAAATAAATTCGATTAAGTACATGAATCTATTTTTAGAACGGGGATTTAATGTCCTCATTTATGACCACCGCCGTCATGGAGAATCCGGAGGAAAAACGACCAGCTTCGGCCACTACGAAAAGTTTGATTTGAAAGCTGTTGTTGATTGGCTGAAATCAGAAAAAGGTCCTGATCTTCTTCTTGGAATTCACGGTGAATCAATGGGGGCTGCAACGATGCTCTTGTATGCCGGAATGCTTGAGGACGGTGCAAATTTCTACATTGCTGATTGCCCGTTCTCCGATTTTAAGGAACAGCTCGCCTACCGGCTTAAAATGGAATTCAAGCTCCCTTCGACACTGTTTTTGCCTGTTGCTGATCTGTTTTTGCGGGTACGCGATAAATATTCCATCGGGGAAGTTTCGCCAATATCCGTTATTGAAAATATCAAAAATCCGACCTTATTTATTCATAGCAAGAAAGACGACTTTATACTGCCAATGATGACGGAAGCACTGTATGAACGAAAAAAAGGGCCGAAAAAGCTTTTCATGGCAGCTAACGGTGTTCATGCCCAATCTTTTAATGAGAATATGAAAGAATATGAAATGATGATTGATGAATTTTTGCAGGATTATGTTCATCGAAAATACCCGACAACGGAATACTTGTCTTTTTAATTATGAAAGAAATAATCATATTCAAAAGCATTTTCATGACAGGACCGAAGCGACCTCAAGGGCCTAGGCTCCTATAATACTACCGCTTTCCTTCGTGCGATGTATCACTTCCGAAGCGTTCCCTTGTGGATCTGGACCGTGTACAGATAGATTTAAACTATACTGTCATCATTGTTTTAATTTAAAACATTAGATAATATCTTTCTTTAATAAATTCAAAACAACGTGAACTACCCGAATATATATAACCCTAAAACACTGTCATCAACTGTATCAACCAACAGGACAATTTGTTTGGCAAAACTGTAAAAAGAACGAATTGTTAGGGAATCCCTTAAATTCTCTTCTAATTTCCAACCCACTGGCATTAAATTGAATGATTTATTTCGGTCAAAATAGGCAATTTGGACAAATCTCTTTATTCTCTCAGTCTCTTTTAAATACAAAGGAGTAACGGCTTCTTTTTTGATTAAAAAATATTTAAGATTCCTCGGTCCTGTCGGTAGATAAGAATCTTTTCCCCTGTACAAATCTGATACAACTGGATAAAATCCCTTGGACAGTAAACTATTTACCAATTCTTTTGATTCGTCTTTAAGCTCTGATAATTGTATTTCCTTGAATTTTCCATCTATGAAAAATTGTTTGACTTCCTTATAGTGGGGTACTAATTCTTTCATAATGATATCAAGCACAAATGGGTTAACATCTCGAAATATATTTGCTGACTTTTCTTCTTGAATCACATCAGGTGCTGCGAAAAAGAAGCACACCTCACTCATATGATTTAAACATTCCGCTGATTTTATGGATTTAGAACTCAGCTTACTAATGTCAAAATCATCTTCTTCATCTGGATTCTCAGTCCACGGATCATCAATTTCTTTAATCCAATCAAAAGGATATACCTTTTCTTCGCCTTGATAAACTTCACTTACTGAGATAAACTTTGTCCAACCTTGTTGCCATCTTCTTTTAGCTCTAAGAAATGCAAAAGTTCCTATACTGACTGATACGAAAAGAATTATGAATATTTTAGCCAAAGCCCCCATCAATTTTTACCTCTCTTTAACTTTTATTGCTTATTTTTTGAAACTCTCCTTGCCGCATCTGGTACTGCTTCTGCAAAATTGGGCTTACCTTCTGAAGTTATGTATTATCATGATAATTGAGAAAAGTATACTTCAATTTTTAAATAATAGATATTGCTAAAATATTGAAAAATATAAATTTTTTTAACCAAAAAAGCAGGCCCGTTTTTCGATGGCCTGCCTGTTCGTTTCTCTATTTTTCTATCAATAATATTCATTCTAAGTGTATCGAATGGGATCTCAATCTTTCTATTTTTTCCCTTTAACATAATCGGCATCAAACAAGAATAAACGCATTAACAAAATGATCGATGGGATTAATAGCAATAATCCTAAAATAAATGCGATGACAAGCGCAATTCCCATTGTCTCATTCGTGTAGCCGCTGTAAATGGTGACATAAGGGTATAAAAGATACGGCAAGTGGGAAGCCCCATAGCCAAAGAACGCAAAGAAAAATTGAAACATAACGAAGATAAAGGCCGTTCCGTAATTTCGACGCATCCAGATCAATACGGATGCGATGATGAAACAAATTAATGAAAGCACAAACATCCACCAGTAATGATCGAGAATATTTTCAAAGTGAGCGAAATTATGTTGTCTTAACGTAACAAAAACTAAGAAACTTGCCAAAATCGTCGGCAGGCTCCAAAAAAGGGCAAATCCGCGCAAAAGCTCAAGCGCCTTACGGTCATCTGCTCTGTCCGCATAATACGTAAGGAAGCTGGCACTTATAAATAAAACTGACACAATCGCCAAAATGACGACACTCCAAGAATAAGGGTTTATAAATAACTCTTTTGCTAAGAAGACTAACTTGTCTCCTCTTTTTTCAATAAAACCGCCTTCCGAAATCGTCAGAGCAGTTGATAACGAGGCAGGAATCAGCAGCCCTGTTGCTCCATATAAAAACATATATATGTTATTATCTTTTGCTCCGTAGTTATTGAATGCATAAAAGGAACCGCGAATCGCTAATAAAACGAGTGAAATACTTCCCGGTACAAGCAAGGCTGTTCCAAAATAGTATGCTGTATCAGGAAAGAATCCGACAATTCCGACAAAGAAAAAGACAAAAAATACGTTCGTTACTTCCCATACAGGTGATAAGTAACGGCTAATAAGCTTATTCATTATATGATCTTGTTTTGTGATTTTTCCATAATAAGCGAAAAAACCTGCGCCAAAATCAACGGAAGCAACAATTAAGTACCCATAAAGAAACAGCCAAAGAACAGTTATTCCTACTAATTGATTTTCCACCTTCAGCATCCTCCTTTCCTGGATTAATCGCGAAATCGATACTCAAGCTCTGCTTCAGCCGGGTTGTTGATAAACATTTTGCGAAGCACAATTGTACAAACTATGGCAAGCAGTGCATATAAGCCAAAGAACAACCACAACATCTCTCCTACTCCGTTTGAGGTAGTCGCTGCTTCCGATACTTTCATATATCCTCTTAAAATCCACGGCTGACGGCCAACTTCCGCCAAAAACCAACCTAATTCAATAGAAATCATTGCTAAAGGGCCGCAAAGAACAATTGCACGCAGCAGCCATTTATGTTGCATCCATTCTTTTTTCCATTTGGAAAAAACAACATATAAGAAAGATACAAGGAGCATAAACATAGCAAACATTACTTTAAAGTCAAACAAATAGTGTATATATAATGGAGGAGTTTCATCTTTTGGAAACTCATTTAACCCTATTACTTCCCCGTCAAAATTGCTGAAAGATAAAAAGCTTAGCATCTTCGGTAAATGAATGGCATATTTGACCTCTTGTTTATCTTCATCTAATACACCGAATAAAACAAGGTCGGCTCCTTTTTCCGTTTCAAAATGCCATTCAATCGCAGCTAATTTTTCAGGCTGGTGCTTTGCCAGGAACTTCGCGGACAAGTCGCCTGCGATCCCTGTCAGTATGGCAAAAATAAATGCTGATGTAACTGTTAAATGCAAAGCTTTTCTCGTATACTCTGTATTTTTTCCTCTTAAAATTTGGAATGCTGCAATCGTGGCCAGTATGAATGCAGATGTTACGTAAGCAGTTGCCAAGACGTGAAATGTTTTCGTTGGTGTTGCCGGATTAAACATGGCTTTAATGGGGTCTAATGTTGTGATAGCACCATCTACTATTTGGAAGCCTTGCGGTGTGTTCATAAATGCATTGACAGTCGTAATAAAAAACGCAGACATTGAGGCTCCAAGGACAATCGGAATCGATAACATCCAATGATAAAGCTGGTTTTTAAATCGATCCCACGTATATAAATAAATTCCTAAGAAAATGGCTTCAAAGAAGAAAGCGAATGTTTCCAAAAATAAAGGCAAACTAATCGCTTGTCCTGCAATCTTCATAAAGCTCGGCCATAAAAGCGAAAGCTGCAAACCGATACATGTTCCGGTTACTACTCCAATCGCTACCGTGATGACAAACCCGCGTGTCCAGCGTCTAGCAAGCAGTAAATAATGGGAATCATTCTTTTTAATTCCAATAAATTCTGCAATCGAAACCATCAAAGGGATGCCAACCCCAATTGTTGCGAAAATAATGTGGAAGGATAACGTTAAAGTCGTTAATATGCGGCTTAGCATGATATTATCAAATTCCATATGTTCCTCACCTCTCCATTTATTCGTTTTCACTATATTCATAGTATAAAACTTGTTTTGCCTCATGAGCTTTTAAGCTTTGAACACTTCGTGACAAATTTCACGAATTTTTTGTGAAAAACATTCATAAGTTCGAATTACATCTTGAACAAAATCCCTTACCATACTCATCAGAATATCGCGCCAGACATTAATATAAGGTGCATTTCACTGCACCTGTTGTTTTATTGTCCGACACATAAAAAAAAACGAGGCTGAGAGTCAGCCCCGCCTGATCTTATTTTTATTATTTTGTTTTATCAATAAAGCTCATTCTTCCGTTTATGATCTCGCCCGAACTTTTTAATTGAAAACAATTGGCACTTTCTAAAAAATCAATTTTCATTTTTTCATCCAGCAAAACTTTTGCCGACTTCTCTACAAAAATGCTCCTGTTGTTTGTGACAATTTCTTCGTCGTCACTGTCTGTTTCGCTGACGAACCAAAGAGCCGTTACACCGTTTACGGCGCAGCCGCATCCGTCTGTATCATATTTTAGCTTTAAATAACCTGTTTTTCCCGCCGTTTTCTCATCAAGTTTACTGGCAGCCTCGTCTGTTAATGTGATTTCCACCTGAATGCTCCTTTCTTGTTGCATGACCTTATTGTAGCATTTTGAGCTCCGTTTTTCTTTATCCGGCTCGCTTTTCTATTCATCTGCAAACCGGACATCAGCAATGCTTGAAATTTCAATCTGGTGCACTTCTTCAAAACGGTCGACCACATGGAGTTTTTTGGCTGTTTCATCCCAATAATGAATAGTGCCGATGACGAGCTGGTACCTCCGCCCCCTGTAATACGTAATTGCTACGCTTTTTTTAAATTCCATTGCTTCCGCCATCACTTCATTCATCACTTCAAGCTGCTGTTCATCGGGCTCTATTTTGTTCTCGTACATATCTTCCTTTGCCCAGTCTCTGAGCAGCTTTACATGTTCAGGAAGCATCATCGATGTCCATTTGATCCTTCCCCGGTCTCGTATCATCGTTTCTCCACCTCACTCCAGTTCGTTTACATTTTATGGCCGCCAACGAGAGTCGCCCGGTGTCTGGCTGTTCCGGCTTCCGTATAGGAAACAGCCCGCAGCAATGCCCCTGATCCAAACCGGCTGCGAATACGATCGACAGCATAACCGAGTTCGTGCTTTTTCCAACCGTTTAAATCAAACAGGCTGAGCTGCATTTGATTATCATCGACGATGTTTCCAAGTGAAATGGAAATTTTCCGGACCGTTTTTCCTTCATAAAATTCATGAAAAAGATCCAGACAAACCCGGTAAAGGTCCATTGTTACGTTTGTCGGCTGCTCAACCGTCCGGGAGCGGTAAAAGCCGCCGCCGAATTCATCCTGGCTGTAGCCGAGGCCAAAGCTGATCGTCCTTCCCGCCTTTTTGTGGTTTCGGGCTCTTCTCGCCACTTCTTCACACATTTCCAATATGACAGCTTTAATTTCATGCTCTTCCTTGTAGTCGCGCAATAGGACCTGGCTTTTTCCAAAACTGATCTGCCCTTCCATAATCGGCGCCCCGATATCGGAAAGGTCGACTCCCCATGCATGATAATAAAGCTGGTTCCCCATGATTCCAAATTTCTTTTCAAGTGCTTTCAAATCGTAGCGGGCCAATTGCCCGACTGTGAAAATTCCCATGCTGTTGAGCGTTTTTTCGACTCGACTGCCGATTCCCCACATTTCCCGGAGCGGGGAAACGTTCCACAGTTTTTTTGGCACATCCTCATACGTCCATTCGGCAATCCCTTGTTTTTTTGCTTCAAGATCAAGACACAGCTTTGCCATAAGCATGTTCGGTCCGATGCCAATCGCGCACGGCAGCTGAAACTCCCGTTCAAGATCATCCCTGATTTTTTTCGCAATGGTCATCGGATCACCCCAGAGATCAACAACGCCGTCTACTTGGATAAAACTCTCATCGACACTGTAAGTGTGAATCGCTTCTTTCGGAACGTAACGGTGAAATACACGGGTAATTTCAGTGGAAATCCGCAAATATGTTGCCATTTTCGGCTCTACTAGTTGGATACGGGGATCATCGGGAATTTCAAACAACCGGGAACCGGTCTTAACGCCGAATTCCTTTTTCAGCCGGGGAGATGCGGCAAGAACGACACTTCCCTGCCGTTCTACATTCCCGACAACAGCCAGGTAACATTCAAGCGGATCAAGACCAAGCATGACAGCAGAACAGCTTGCATAAAAGCTCTTCATATCAATGCATAAAATTTTATTGTGCGGCATCTTGCTGTAATCAACCATGATCCTGCCTCCTAAAATTTAGAACATACGTTCTCTATCATTATACCCATATATTAAGCGAATATGTGTTCGATTTCAATGGAAATTTAACGACGAATTTCTTGATATCGGCTTTCTTGCCAGTATGGCACTTTTTCCGGGAAGAGGTATAATCGAACTTGAGGTGCAAGAGATGGAGAAAAAATTTGTGATAAAAATGATCGAAAATTGTTTCAAGCAATACGGACATAACCGGGAGTCGATTCCGTTAAGCGAAGAAGAATACGAACAGCTTTATAAAAAAGTAATGGATTTGATAGAAGAGGAGCCGCTTGGTAATTTGTATACAATCGTCAATGATGTTGTTTATGAATACTTGACAGAGTGAGATGAGGAGGCATTTCTTCACTTTTATTCACAAAAAAATCGAATAAAAGTGAAGAAATCGCCAGTTGCGGTTTATCATTTAATCAGTATATTTACGAGTCGCATACGAGAAAATGGTAGATATATCTGTAAAGTGGTCGATATATCCGAAAAAGTCGCGCGTTATCGAGCCGGAACACCCACATAAAAATAACGTAATTTTTGTTTTCCTATTTTTGATTAAAAGCTTTCTTGCCGAGCCGCTCAAATAACCGCGGAAATAACGTATAAATGATGCTTCCCGCATTCATCCAGCGGGGAAGGTTAATTTCCCTGACAGGAGTAAAAATTTTATCGACAACTTTTTTGGCTACGTATTCAGGCTGAAGCATAATCCTCTTGACATTCTGAACGTATGTACCTTTCTCATCGGCAATTTGAAAAAAGTTGGTCGCAATCGGCCCCGGATTGACTGAGGTCACATACACATGATAATCGGCAAGCTCCATCCGCAAACTGTTTGTATAGCCGAGAACAGCATGTTTCGTTGCTGCATAAACGCTTGATTTCGGCGTTGCAATTTTTCCGGCTTGGGAGGCAATGTTGATGATATGGCCGGAACGCTGCTCCCTCATCTTCGGAAGCACCATGCTTGTGCAAGCCATAAGCCCGATCACATTGACATTGAACATCCCTTTCATTTCATCGATCGTTATTTTATGTGCTTCACGGAAAATTCCAAAACCCGCATTATTAATTAAAACATCGACCCGGCCGATTTCTTTGAATATTTTTTGAAATATTTCCTGGATTTGATCAGTATCGGACACGTCTAGCTTATAAACATAAACTTGGACACTGTACTGCCCTTCAAGCTTTTTCTTTAAAATTTCCAGTTTATCTATGCTTCGGGCAAGCAATACCAGATTTGCTCCCCGTTCAGCACAAAGTGTGGCAATTTCCGCGCCAATTCCTCCTGATGCCCCGGTAATGATGATATTTTTGCTTTTTAACCGTTCCAATGCTTCAGGTCACCTCATTTAGCTTTAAAAATATAAGTTTGATTGTCTTTCATCATATCAATCTCACCTAATGAGTCAAAATAGTCAAGCTGGGCGATCGTCTCTGAAATTGTGAGCGGTAATTCCCGTTCATAAACGGCCGGGAATAGGCGCTTGCAAATTTCAAACACGGTCAGCTCTTCTTTTTCAAGCCATTTTTTTACTTGCATCGCCCTTTCATGCTGGCGCTCCAGTCTTTTTTCTGCCAATTGATGAACGTCCGTAATGTCCGTGCCATGCCCCGTATACATCCGTTCAATCGGAAGATCAAACAGCCGTTTTATCGAATGATTATATTGAAGCTGAGGCTTTGGACGCTCGGTCATGCCTGGCAGCGGGGGCTCAAGCAAAGGATTCGGGGAAATCGATGTCAATAATAGGTCTCCGCCAATTAAAATCCCGTCTTTTTTGCGCCACAGCGCAATATGGCTCTGTGCATGGCCCGGTGTTTCAAGTACTTCCCAATTATCCAGCCCGGGCGGATTTTCCCCTTCGGTCAGCGTTCCGGTGAGAGACCTGTTGCATGAAAATTTCAGTGACTTTTTCATTATATCAATAAAAGAAAAGAACTTTTCGGGAATGCCAAATTCGACAAAAAGCTTTCGATAAAAATCATCATGCTCCTCAAGAAAAGATTGATTCCTGTTTATCCATCTCTCATTTAAAAAGTGGCCGTATACTTCCAATGACTGAGGAAAGAAGTCAAGCAAACCAGAGTGGTCCGGGTGGTGATGCGTCAAAATAACTTGTTCAATATCTTCTGGTATTAATTTTAAATCATTGAGCTGGCTTTTCAATGCTTCCCATGCTGACTCAGTTTTCGGACCGACATCAACAAGAGTCAGCCGATCTCCTTTTATTAAGAAAACATTAACATCACCGACCGCAAATGGCGTCGGCAAGGTAATCTTTGCAATTCCGCTTTTCCATTCAGTCATTGTTTTAGACTCCTTATTATATTTGTATAAAATTCATCGTGTCCAATTATTTGTATAATACCATCCAGTCGTGCATATTCTGGAATACATTAATTAGTTTATCGCTCTTTTTGTAAATTGTCATTATTTTCACATAACTATTTTTTAGATAATTTAAAAAATAATGCAAGTTCCCGCTTGACAGATAAATATGTTTTCTTGCATAATTACAATTAAAACTATTATGTAACGAAGCAATGAGTAAGGCCAGTAGATGGAAAACGGCGAAAGAGAGTGAAGCTCACCGGCTGAAAGGCTTCACCGCCCTCTTGACCATTGAACCTACCTTACGAGCTGTTAGGCAAACCTAAACGCATATCCGGCGTTATCGGATCAGAGCTGCACCTTTTCTATTAACTTGGCTTGTTAGTCTGGAAAAGGTGAATGAAGGTGGTACCACGGAAGATAGACCTTTCGTCCTTTACGGATGTAAGGTCTTTTTTATTTTCATAAATTCCAGAATGTTGAAATAAAAATACAGGAGGAAACAAAATGAAGAAGCTTACTTTTGTCGGAGCAGGTTCGATAGCGGAAGCAATGATCTCCGGAATGCTGAAGAGCAACCTGATAGAGAAGAACAGAATCTGGGTAACAAATCGAAAAGATGACAACAAACTAAACCGCATGAGTCAAGATTATGGCGTGAATACCTCTTACAATTTAGAAGAATTGTTCTCAAATACAGATGCAGTAATTTTAGCGATGAAGCCGAAAGACGCTGCAGAAGCCATTACCCGCATTAAAGATTACTTAACAGAAGATATGCTGATTATTTCCGTTTTGGCTGGAATATCGATTTCCAGTATTGAAGAGCTTTCCGGCAAATCCCTGGCAATCGTAAGAGCAATGCCGAATACATCAGCAGCAATCGGGAAATCTGCAACCGCGATAGCTGTTAATAAAATGGTTAAGGATCAACAAAAGAAAATCGTAAAACAAATGTTTGAAACAATCGGGCTAACAACTTTTGTTGAAGAAGAACAACTTGATGCGGTAACCGGCCTGTCGGGAAGCGGCCCGGCATATATTTATTATCTTGTCGAAGCAATGGAAAAAAGCGCTGTTGAAATTGGACTTGAAAAAGAAGTTGCAAAACAATTAATTGTGCAAACGCTGCTCGGAGCAGCGGAAATGCTGACAAAATCATCAAAATCGCCGGAGCAGCTGCGCCGGGAAGTAACAAGTCCGGGCGGAACAACAGAAGCCGGCATTAAAGTTCTCGAGGCCCACGACGTTCAGCACGCATTTATATCCTGCATTAAAGAAGCAACCGCACAATCTAAACGCCTGGGAAGCATGTTAAGCGAAGCAGTAGCAGTAAAGCCGTAGTCACATTACACGTTTCCTATTCCAATACAGCACTGTTATACTTTAAATATACGAAAAGGAATGGAGGCAATTCGTTTTGGAAGCAAAGCTGTTTTCACCATTTACGATCAAAAACACAACATTTAAAAATCGAATCGTTATGTCGCCGATGTGCATGTATTCCAGCCACAATCAGGACGGCAAAGTCCAAAATTGGCATTATACACACTACGTCAGCCGGGCGGTCGGGCAAGTCGGGCTTATAATGGTCGAAGCCACTGCCGTTACTCCACAAGGCCGAATTTCTCCTCAAGATTTAGGGATTTGGAGCGACGACCATATTGACGGGCTGAAGAAGTTAACAGATTTAATAAAAGAGCATGGTGCGAAAACCGGTATCCAGATCGCCCATGCCGGACGAAAATCGACGGTAGAAGGAGAAATCGTTGCGCCGTCTGCCATCCCGTTCAACGAACAAATGAAAACGCCAAAAGAAATGACAACAACAGAAATAAAAGAGACGATTCAAGCGTTTAAAAATGGAGCCGAGCGCGCAATCAAAGCGGGCTTTGATGTAATTGAAATTCATGCAGCCCATGGTTACCTAATCAATGAATTTTTATCCCCTTTATCTAATCAACGTACAGATGAATATGGAGGCTCACCGGAAAACCGCTACCGCTTTTTGAGAGAAGTCATCGATGAAGTAAAATCCGTTTGGGACGGCCCTCTCTTCGTCAGGGTGTCTGCAAGCGATTATCATGATGAAGGCTTATCAGTAGACGATTATGTTGTGATGTGCCGATGGATGAAAGAGCAGGGAGTCGACCTGATTGATGTCAGCTCAGGCGGTCTAGTTCCCGCACACATAAAGGTTTATCCGGGCTATCAAGTTCAATTTGCCGAAAAAATTAAACAACAAGCCGGCATTTTGACAGGAACTGTCGGGTTAATCACTTCCGGCCTTCATGCAGAGGAAATTCTGCAAAATGATCGTGCTGATTTCATTTTTCTCGCCCGGGAACTGCTAAGAAACCCATATTGGCCAAGAACCGCCGCAAAAGAGCTTGGTGTTGAAATTGAAGCACCAAAGCAATACGAGCGGGGTTGGATATAATTTACAAGTAGATGAATGCATGCAAGTGCTCAATCCGAGTAAGAAAAGGACCGGGCAAGCCCGGCTTTTCTTATTTACAAAATTGGATTGAAAGCTCATAAATGTGATCGACGGCTCATAAACGAAATTATAGGCTCATATATTAGATTGACCGCTCATAAATCGAAATAAAAGCTCATATCTCAAAATGAAGGCTCATAAATGAATTAATGAGATCCGCTTCAGCTCTGCTTTTTAACAGGAATATGAATTTCTTTAAAATCTTCGGCAATCTCTGTTTCGTGAAATATTTCCTTTGCTTCCTTGACTAGTTTAAGCCAATCATCCCGGTTATACCTTGAACTGATATGTGTTAAGCATAGTTTCTTGACATTTGCTTTTACTGCCGTTTCTGCAGCCTGGCGAGTGGTCGAATGAAAATACTCGTATGCCAATCTTTCTTCGCCTTTTGAAAATGTAGCTTCATGAACCAGCAAATCGGCATTTCGCGCTAATTGGACAGCATTTTCACATACTCTTGTATCTCCAAGGATGGAAACGACTCTCCCTTTTTGGGCGGGACCGAGAAAATCAGCCGCTTCTAGTACCGTACCATCATCAAGAACAACAGATTCGCCATTTTTTATCTTCTTGTAAATAGGCCCCGGTTTGATGCCTGCCTTCATCAGTTTATCTGCCAATAGTGTTCCTGGCCGGTCTTTTTCGATAATCCGGTATCCATAAGATGGAATTCCATGATCAAGCAGCAAGGCTTCTACGGTAAATTGATCATCTTCAAAAATAACGCCTTCTTCTATTTCAACGATTTTCAGCGGATATTTTAAAAACGTCTGGCTTACGGATAAACTTATACTCACATATTCCTTTAACCCTTTCGGCCCGTATAAAACAACCTCTGTTTCACCGCCTTGAAAAGACCTGCTTGAAAGCAGTCCCGGCAAGCCGTAAATATGGTCGCCGTGAAGATGGGTTATAAAGATTTTTTCAATTCTTCTCGGTTTAATTGACGTATGTAAGATTTGATGCTGTGTTGCTTCCCCGCAATCAAACAGCCAAATGGCGCCCCGCTCTTCTAACAGCTTTAAAGCAATAGAAGTGACATTTCTTAACTTGGCAGGAACGCCGGCACCTGTCCCTAAGAAAAAAACATCCATTTCCTTCAATCCTTTCAAAAACTGCCGAATGTATGGTAAAACCAAAGCCCTTCATGACATCGGATTCGAGAATTTTTGTTACATTCAACTATACCACACTTAATAAGCAGCTGGAATTGCATAGTTCCAACTGAAAGTAGAAAACTAATCAGGTAAGAAACATTTGCTAAATGAGCATGAAACCTATAAAATTTTGTACTTGAATGGTCTTTATATTTTGTACATATCTATTTACTCGAAAAAGAAAAAGAGAGGTTCTTAAATGGTGAAACAGAACGGAAAACCGACTGCACTTATTATGATCTTCGGAGCGACAGGAGATTTGGCAAAACGAAAATTGTTCCCATCCCTTTATAACTTGTATACAAAAAGGAAATTGGAACGGTTTGCAGTGATTGGCGTGGCAAGAAGGCCGCTTTCCACCAACGATTTTCAAACAACTGTAAAAAATTCGCTCCATACATCGAATGATAATCCTACAGATGTCAATGATTTTATTTCAAGATTTTACTATCATTCACATGACGTAACTGACTCAAGTTCTTATACTGCCTTAAATCAGCTGGCAGAGGAACTTGACAGAAATTATGGCTTGGAAGGAAACAGAATTTTTTATCTCGCGATGGCGCCGGAATTCTTTGGAACAATCGCTGAACATTTGAAAAAAGACGGACTTACGAATGTACGAGGATTTAAACGCCTCGTGATTGAAAAACCGTTCGGTCATGATCTCGAGTCTGCCAAAGCACTGAACAAGCAGATTCGAACTGCTTTTTCTGAAAAGGAGATTTACAGAATCGATCATTACCTCGGAAAAGAAATGGTTCAAAATATTGAAGAGATCCGATTTGCGAATGCGATTTTTGAACCGCTATGGAACAATAAATATATCGCGAATATTCAAGTAACATCAAGTGAAATTCTTGGTGTTGAGGAGCGCGGCCGTTATTATGAAAAAAGCGGCGCGTTAAGGGATATGGTCCAAAACCATATGCTGCAAATGGTCGCACTTTTAGCGATGGAGCCGCCGATCCGCTTAACGACAGACGAAATCCGCTCTGAAAAAGTAAAAGTGCTGCGGGCATTGCGTCCGTTGAAAGCTGAAGAAGTCAATGACTACTTTGTCAGAGGCCAATACGGAAGCGGCAAAATTAATGGAGAAACCGTGCCGGGATACAGGGAAGAACCGATGGTGGATAAAGAATCAAATACGGAAACGTTTGTAGCAGGCAAATTGATGATCGATAATTTCCGCTGGGCCGGAGTTCCTTTTTATATTCGAACCGGAAAGCGGATGAAAGCAAAATCGACAAAGATTGTGATCCAGTTTAAAGATATTCCGATGAATTTGTATTATCAAACAGATCAAACGTTAAACCCGAATTTGCTTGTGATCCATATTCAGCCTGAAGAAGGAATCACCCTTCATTTAAACGCAAAAAAAGCAGGACAAAATATGGAGACCACTCCGGTAAAATTAAACTTTTTGAATAAAGGGGCTGACGGAATGAATACCCCTGAAGCTTACGAAAAGCTTTTGTATGACTGCATACGCGGTGATGCTACAAACTTTACCCATTGGGATGAAGTGGCCTTATCATGGAGTTTTACCGATAAAATTTCTGAAGTATGGGAGAATACAAAAGAGACAAGCTTCCCTAACTATGAAGCCGGTACAATGGGGCCAAAAGCGGCAGACGAACTGTTGGAAAAAGACGGCTTCTTCTGGTGGCCAGTCACAGATCTTGATGTAGAGGAATAATATAATGTTCTAAGAAAGGGGCTGACTCATAAGCAAAGGGTCAGACCCCTTTATTATTTATAAGATAAAAACCTTGCTTAGGAAAATATACTTTTTATCGCCTCGATTAGTTCTTTAAAGAAATTAGAAACGGCATCTAAAAATCCTTTGTCACCGACTGTTTCTTCAATTCTTTTCTGGATGTCTTTTGTCAAGTCATCTAACTGTGATTGGACATTATCAAAATTAATGTTAAGATTACGCATTTTTTCAAAAAGATCAATGAGCAGCTGACGGTCTTCCGGACTTAATTGGATTTCAAGCGTTTTTATTTTTTCATCAATAATTTGTTCGACCTCTTCTTTAGTCGCCGGATTTTGTTTTGCAATTTCCTTTTTAATCTCTGTTAAAAGCTCACTTACTTTGTCCTGGTCGAGCCCTTCTTTCTTAGCCAGGTTTGTGGCAAGGCTCAATTCTTCGTTCGCCACTTCTGTACGATCTTTATTCAACTCCGTTCCTTCCCCGGTATCATATGCTTTATAAATCCCAACGAGAGCAGAGTGTCCGCTTACTTTCACCGGAGAAGCGACTTCAACAACTGCATCTTCAATCCCAGCTGTCAAAAGGGCATTGGCATACATTTCATTTGTTACTTCCGTAATGTTTTCCGGTGTGACTTGTTTAACAAGAAGACCCTCGCCTTTTTCCTTTCTTGTAATCTTTGCAGATGAATACATATTGGAATGAGGGTCCCCATCAATATAAGCGACAAGATCCTTGCCTGTTACCGTAATCTCTTTCACTTTGCTTGTATCTTTAACACCTAATAGTTTTCTAACCTCTTCTTTTTGGGCAGCGGATAATGCTTCGCCATAAACAACAATGGGAAGGCCGAATTTTTCATTAATGCTTTCTTCATCGCTGCCGCCGTTTGCCGCATAAGCCATATTTCCCAAACTGAAGACAAAAGTGAATATTGCTGCGGCTACTACCCATTTCATAAAACGTTTAAACATTTTAGCAATCTCCTTTTCTTTAAAAAGAATTCCATATTTATTGACTGGTTATGACAGAAAAAAGTTACAGAAAAACAGCGCACCACAAATGATGCGCTGCTATTTCTCATTACTTCATCCAATCAGTATGGAAGCTTCCTTCTTTATCAATGCGCTGGTAAGTGTGAGCACCGAAATAGTCGCGCTGCGCCTGAATGAGGTTGGCAGGCAATGTCTCCATTCGGTAGCTGTCATAGTAAGACAATGCTGCGGAGAAACCGGGAACCGGGATGCCGTTTTGAACAGCGACACTGATAATTTCGCGAAGTGCATCTTGATAGCTTTCGACAACCTCTTTGAAGTATGGGTCAAGGAGAAGATTTTTAAGTCCTGGGTCACGGTCGTATGCTTCTTTTATTTTTTGCAAGAATTGCGCGCGGATGATGCAGCCGCCGCGGAAAATCATCGTAATTTCTCCATATTTGAGATCCCAATTATACTCATCAGATGCCGCCCTCATTTGCGCGAATCCTTGCGCATAAGAACAAATTTTGCTCATGTACAGAGCTTTTCGGACTGATTCGATGAACGCTTCTTTATCCCCTGTAAATGTCTTGGCACTTGGACCGCGAAGCTGCTTGCTTGCTGCAACACGTTCTTCTTTCATTGCAGAGATAAATCGGGCGAACACTGATTCCGTAATGATTGGAAGTGGTACTCCTAAATCAAGGGCGCTTTGGCTTGTCCATTTGCCGGTTCCTTTTTGGCCGGCTGTATCTAAAATAACATCAACAAGCGGCTTGCCTGTTTCTTCATCTATTTTTGTAAAAATATCAGCTGTAATTTCAATCAAATAGCTGTCAAGCTCACCTTTATTCCATTCAGCATATACTTCATGCAATTCTTGGGCATTTAATCCGAGAACATGCTTTAAAAGGAAATAAGATTCCGAAATTAGCTGCATGTCTCCGTATTCGATTCCGTTATGAACCATTTTCACATAATGGCCTGCACCATCAGGGCCAATGTATGTTGTACAAGGTTCGCCATTGACTTTTGCTGCAATGTCTTTAAAAATTGGAGCCACTAAATCATATGCTTCTTTTTGGCCGCCGGGCATGATGGACGGACCGTTCAGAGCCCCTTCTTCCCCGCCGGAAACTCCCGTACCGATAAAGTGGATGCCATGTTCGCTTAATTCTTTATTGCGGCGCTGTGTATCAACGAAGAATGCATTTCCGCCGTCAATTAAAATATCACCTTTTTCAAGGTGCGGCTTCAATTGTTCGATTATTGCGTCTGTTCCTGCACCGGCTTGAACCATTATTAAAATTTTTCTTGGTTTTTCAAGCGAATGAACAAATTCTTCAATCGAATATGTACCAACAATATTTTTTCCTTTTGTTTCGGCTAGCATATTATCGGTTTTCTCACGGGAACGATTGTAAACAGACACTGTATAGCCTTTGCTTTCAATGTTCAACGCGAGGTTTTTCCCCATTACAGCTAAACCGATTACACCAATTTGCTGTTTCGTCATTCTTCTAACGTCCCTTCTTGTAATTAAATTACCCAATGTTTAGAAAAATCCACTTTTACTTTAGCAATTTTCAAAATAAGATGCAACCAGTGAACCTTTCTTTGGAAAAAAACGTTTGCCCCTTATTCTTTTTTTCTTTTTCCTCCATTTGTAAAAGTTTGAAGGAAATCCTTGTTAAAACTTGTATCTATTCCTATTTTTGATTTAATATCGATTTCTGCTTTTGCACCGGCATTTTCAATAATATGATTTCCGTATTTTTCGCGAAGTTTTTCAAGAGCATGGATCAGCGGCTCTTTTTTTGCCTCTTGTTCGTAAGAAAAAAGATCAAGCTGCTTAACAGCATGCCCTTTTTCCTGCAAATCCGTTCCGGTGATTCCTAACAATCTGACCGGATCTCCGTTCCAATGTTTGAGGAACAGAGTTTTTGCCGCCTGGCTAATTTCATCCTTTTGGCTGACAGGATTACTCAATTTTTTGCTTCTTGTGATCGTTTTTCGATCCTTATACCGGATCGTAATGGCAATATTAGCAGCTAAAACCTTTTTCCTTTTTAATCGGGCTGCAACTTTTTCCGCTAATCCATCCAAGACTTGAAATAAGGCTTGCTGATTGGAGATATCTTTCGGTAGAGTCGTTGAATTCCCGACACTTTTAAAATCAGACACAGAGTCCGGGTCGACCGGGCGATTGTCTTGTCCGTTTGCCCGTTCCTTTAATCTGGCACCGTTTATCCCAAGAAGGTTTTTAAGTTGGATTTCGTTCGCTTTTGCTAAATCACCGATTGTTCTGACTCCGATTTTCGCAAGCTTTTCAGCCGTTTTTTTGCCGACGCCGTGCATTTGTCCAACATCAAGGGGCCAGAGGATACTCGGAACATCCCGCTTGCGGAGTATCGTAATCCCAAGCGGCTTTTTCATATCGGAGGCCATTTTGGCGAGAAATTTATTTGGTGCAATCCCGATGCTGCACGGAAGATCAAGCTGTTCCAGCAATCTCTTTTGGATCGTTCGGGCAATTTCAATCGGTGATCCAAATTCACCGCTTTCGGAAATATCCATATAACCTTCATCAATCGAAACCGGTTCAACGAGATCGGAATATTGGCGCAGAATTTCAAATATTTTAATGGAAGCAGCACGGTAGCGCTCAAAGTTAGGTTTCAAGACAATAAGCTGTGGGCAAAGTTTCTTTGCTTCCCATAAGGGCATGGTCGTTTTAACCCCGAATTTTCTGGCTTCATAGCTGCAAGTTACGATAATTCCCCTTCTTTGTTCCACGTCTCCGGCAATTGCAAGGGGTTTGCCTTTTAAGGAAGGGTCATATGCCATTTCGACGGAAGCATAAAAACTATTCATATCAACATGCAGAATCACTCGCCCTTTTTTCGGAACCATTTCTTTCATGCCTTGCACTTCCTAACATATGTTCTAATGTTATTTTACCAAAAGAATCAATGATATGTGAAAAATTGAGCAGAAAAAGACTCCGAGTTTAAAATAGAATAAAAAGAACAGCAGTACTATGTATGCTGTTCGGATCTTGCTTGTGATTTCATGTATTCTTGAATTTCACGAATTCCTTCAAGTGATTGAATGAGTTTTAAAGGGTCGATAACAGTTATTAAACGCTTTTCAAGGTTGGCCACACCGGTAAAATAACTTGTTTTTTGATAAGCAATTAAACCAATTTGATTAAGTTTGTCTGAAGGAATGTCAACAATTTCCTTTGCTTCATTTACGAGAACGCCGAGAGACATCTCCGGTGTATGTAAAACGATTAATCTCGTTCCTTCATTGATTTTTATTTGGCGGTTATATAAGATGTTTTCAAAATCGACAACCGGGATCAACTCCCCTCTGACTTTCACGATTCCTATTACATATTCGGGCAAATGCGGAATTGGAGTTGTACTCTCCATTTTTTCAATTGAAATGACATACTGAATTGGAAATGCATATTCTTCGCTGCCAACGCGAAAGACAACAGCCTTGTTTATTTCGCTCATTTTTAAATTCTCCTTCTTTCTTCGCCAGCCAATTTTTTCCCTATTGTCATCTTACAAACAATAGGACAGTTTTGTCTATGAGGCATTTCATATTTTTCTGACATAAAAAGGAGAACCTGTATGGTCCTCCCCAATGGTTTAAATTAAGCCGCGACTTCCTCTATGATTGCAATTACCATCTCAGCCAGCTTGTTGAGCTCTTCAATTGGCATTTTTTCATTGGTTGTATGAATATCTTCATAGCCGACTGAAAGATTAACTGTCGGAACGCCAAATCCGGCAATGACATTTGCATCACTGCCGCCGCCGCTCTTTAACAACTCACAGCTCCGGCCAATTTTAGAAGCGGCTTTTCGTGCAATTTCCACAACATGGTCACCTTCGCCGAATTTGAATCCCGGATACATGACTTGAACTTCAATTTCCGCTTTACCGCCCATTTCCTCTGCGGCGCTTTCAAATGCTTCTTTCATTTTCCGAACTTGTTTTTCCATTTTTTCCGGTACGAGTGAGCGCGCTTCCGCTAAAATATTTACCCGGTCACAAACAATATTCGTTTGCGTTCCTCCTTCAAAACGGCCGATATTAGCAGTTGTTTCTTCATCAATTCGGCCAAGCGGCATTTTCGCAATAGCCTTTGCCGCAATCGTAATTGCAGAAACACCTTTCTCAGGAGCTACACCGGCGTGAGCAGTTTTCCCTAAGATAACAGCTGAAATTTTTGCCTGGGTTGGTGCAGCAACGACAATATTGCCGACTTTCCCGTCACTGTCAAGCGCATACCCGTATTTCGCTTTCACTAACGATGAATCAAGTGCTTTTGCCCCCACTAATCCTGATTCTTCACCGACTGTGATAATAAATTGGATCATGCCGTGCGGAATATTTTGTTCCTTTAAGACCCGTACTGTTTCGAGCATGACTGCCAGTCCGGCTTTATCATCAGCACCTAAAATCGTTGTACCGTCGGTCACAACATAACCATCTTTAATCGAAGGTTTGACACCCTTTCCGGGAACTACTGTATCCATATGGGAAGTAAAATAGATTGGATCCACACCGTCTTTTGTTCCCTTCAGCGTACAAATCAAGTTGCCGGCTCCATGGCCTGTTTGTGCAGTAGTATCGTCTTCATATACGTCCACACCTAACTCCGTAAACTTATTCTTAAGAACTTTTGCTATTTCCGCTTCATTTTTTGTTTCTGAATCAATTTGAACCAATTCCAAAAACTCATTCAATAATCGTTCCTGATTAATCATGCATTGTATACCCCCTGAAATTTGCTCACTATTTCAGTATACCTATTCTTTGATCGATCAGGCAATTATAGCGGGATGTTTCCATGTTTTTTGCGCGGGCGCGATTCTTTTTTGTTTCTCAGCATTTCAAGAGCCTGAATCAGCTTAATTCTTGTCTCGCGCGGATCGATGACATCATCGACCATTCCCATTTTCGCTGCGACATATGGATTTGCAAATTTCTCCCGGTATTCTTCAATTTTTTGCTGCCGTGTTTGTTCCGGATTCTCACTATTTTGAATTTCTTTAGCAAAAATAATACTCGCCGCACCTTGAGGACCCATCACGGCGATTTCCGCATTTGGCCAAGCGAACACCAAATCAGCTCCGATCGCTTTACTGTTTAATGCAACATAAGCTCCTCCGTAAGCTTTCCGTAAAATAACAGTTAGCTTCGGCACCGTTGCTTCTGAATAAGCGTACAAAATCTTTGCCCCGTGGCGAATAATCCCGCCATGCTCCTGTTTTACTCCCGGAAAGAAGCCGGTCACATCTTCAAACGTAATGATTGGAATGTTAAAAGAATCGCAGAATCGAATAAACCTTGCAGCTTTATCAGAACTGTCAATATCTAGCCCGCCGGCCATGAACTTCGGCTGATTGCATACAAGGCCCACTACTTCTCCCTTAATTCGCGCAAAACCGACAACGATATTTTTCGCAAAATCTTTGTGTATTTCCATGAAGGAGTTTTCATCTACAACTTGGTTAATCACATTTCTTACGTCATATGGCCGGACCGCATCAAAAGGAATGACATCGGTTAAATCCGGGCGGTAATCATCCGCATCATCCTCTTCTAATCTTGGAGGTTTTTCTTCATTATTTTGCGGAAGGTAACTTAATAACTGACGAACCATTTCAAGAACTTCTTCTTCTTTTTCTGCAGAAAAATGGGCGTTTCCGCTGATTGAATTGTGAACTCTCGCACCCCCAAGATCCTCGGCAGAGATTTTTTCCCCCGTCACTGTTTCAATTACTTTTGGCCCTGTAATAAACATCTGGCTTGTTTTTTCAACCATAAATACAAAATCTGTAATTGCCGGCGAATAAACCGCACCTCCGGCACATGGGCCCATGATGACAGAAATTTGCGGAATGACGCCGGAATAAATTGCATTGCGGTAAAAAATATGTCCGTATCCGTCTAAGGAAACGACACCCTCCTGAATTCGCGCTCCTCCTGAATCATTTAACCCGATGAACGGCGCACCATTTTTTGCTGCTAAATCCATCACATGTGCAATTTTCTTCGCATGCATTTCCCCAAGGGCTCCGCCAAAAACCGTAAAATCTTGTGAAAATAAATAGATCGGACGTCCGTTTACTTTCCCATAGCCTGTTACCACTCCGTCTCCGGGTCCTTTTTGTTTATCAAGGTCAAAATCAGTTGAGCGATGTTCAATAAACGGATTTAACTCTACAAACGTTCCGGGATCGACTAAAAGATCGATTCTTTCACGAGCTGTTAACTTTCCTTTTTCATGCTGCCTTTCTATTTTTTCATCGCCCCCGCCCATTTCGACCTCGCGGCGGCGGTCATACAATTCATTTATTTTTTCGTAAATATCAGCCATGTTGTTCGTTCATTCCTTTCTTTTCGCAAAATTCGTACAATACGCCGCCTGTTGATTTTGGGTGCATAAAAGCGACAAGTGCACCTCCTGCCCCTGTTTTTGGCTTGTCTTGAATCATTGCGATACCTTTGCTTTTCATTTCATTGATCCTCTCTTGAATCGATTCGACACCTAAAGCAACATGATGGATCCCCTCTCCGCGCTTTTCAATAAATTTTGCGATCGGGCTGTCTTCTGCAGTAGGTTCTAATAATTCAAGCTTTGTTTCACCGGCTTTCAGGAAGGCAACTTTTACTTTTTCGCTTTCTACTTCTTCGATCCCAAGCAATTCAAGGCGAAGAACTTCCGTATAAAATGGAAGCGTTTTATCCAAAGATTTTACAGCAATCCCTATATGATCAACTTTTTTAATCATCTGCTCTCCTCCATAAAATTTACTCTATTAAAAATGTTTTTATTATTTATTATACTAATTATACTAAAAAAATGTCGAAAATCTTTCAAAAACTGAGCGGTTGTTCGATTTTGCGATCCCTTGTAATATATAGACAGAGAGTTTATTGATTTCTGGAGGAGGATTTTTTTGTCTAATCGAAAAATTAGGAAACTGATTGTTTATTTAATGATTTTCATCATGCTTGCTTCAACTCTCATTACAGGCCTTTCAATGTTCTTTTAACATAACGATTTTCTGATAGTCTTCCAATGAACAGAAAATAGTATAGAAATAAATAAAGGACTGTTCGCTGTGAACAGTCCTTTATTAGTACAACCTAAAGTATTTTTTTCAAGAAATCCTCGGCACGCTTGCTCTTAGGGTTGTTAAAAAATTCTTCAGGAGAGGCATCCTCAACTAAAACTCCTCCGTCAAGGAACAAAACACGGTCGGCCACTTCCCGCGCAAAGCCCATTTCATGTGTTACGATCGCCATCGTCATGCCTGTATGGGCTAATGATTTCATAACCTCTAGTACTTCTTTTACCATTTCAGGGTCAAGCGCTGAAGTCGGTTCATCAAATAACATGACATTTGGCTGCATAGCCAGAGCCCGAGCGATTGCGACCCGCTGCTTTTGGCCGCCTGATAATCTTCCAGGATATTCATCTGCTTTTTCGGAAAGACCGACTTTCGCAAGCAGCTCATGTCCATGCTTTTCTGCCTCTACTTTAGATAAACCTTTCACCTTAATGGGTGCATATGTTAGATTTTCTAATACGGTTTTATGCGGAAATAAGTGAAAATGCTGAAACACCATCCCTACATGTTGCCGCACCTTCATAATATTTGTCTTTTTATCGGTGATTTCCTTGCCATCAATCCATATCTTTCCGCTTGTCGGCACTTCCAAAAGATTCATGCACCGAAGGAAAGTAGATTTTCCTGAACCGGATGGGCCGATAATGGC
The DNA here is from genome assembly GCF_028888695.1 of Bacillus methanolicus. Classification (NCBI taxonomy): domain Bacteria; kingdom Bacillati; phylum Bacillota; class Bacilli; order Caryophanales; family Bacillaceae; genus Bacillus; species Bacillus methanolicus. The sequence continues at coordinate 1,819,755 of NZ_PNFF01000001.1, forward strand.
GACAACTTCCCCTTCATGAATGGTTGTCGTTATTCCTTTTAAAACTTCAAGCTTCCCAAAATTTTTATGAAGGTTTTCTATCTTAATCACTCCGTCTCATTCTCCTTTCCATACCCTTTCCAATCAACGTTAGCGCCATAACCATCAAATAATAAATAATGCCGGCAATAAGCAATGGTTCGAAGAATGAGTATTTATCAGCCCCTACCTGATATGAACGGCGCATAATATCCATCACGCCGACGGTGGTCACTATAGCAGATTCTTTTGTTAACGTAATAAATTCGTTCATTAAAGCAGGCAAAATATTTTTTAATGCTTGCGGGAGAATAATATCCCACATCATTCGTTTATAAGGGATTCCGAGTGCCATCGATGCTTCCCGCTGTCCTTTATCGACCGCCAAAATACCGGCCCGAATAATTTCCGATATATATGCTGCCGAATTTAAACTAAAGGAAAGAACAGCTGCAGTGGATGCCTCAATTTGAAACCCGACAATTTGCGGTGATCCGTAGTAGATCAACATAAGCTGAAGCACTAGCGGCGTTCCGCGAAAAATGGAAGTATAAGCATCTGCAAACCAGCCAAGTAATTTGAAAGAACTAATTTTAAATAACGCTAAAATAACTCCAAACGCAAATCCCATCATCCCGGCCAGAATGACAATTTGCAGTGTAACCCCGATCCCCTTCAAAATATAAGGCAAGGAGGGAATAAATTGTGAAAAGTCCAAATTCATCCGGTCAATCCATCCTCTCTATATGAAAAAATTCAAAAACGTTCAGAAAGGCTTCAGCCTTCTGAACGCATGACTGTGTCATTATTTTTCCCCGCCGAACCATTTTACGATTAATTTATCCAGCTCGCCGTTTTCTTTCATTTCTTTTAATACTTTATTGAAATCATCTGTAAGCTCGCTGTTTTTAGGAAATGCAATGGCTGAGCCTGCTTCCTCCGGATCATCGCTGATTGTAAATCCGGCAAGATTCTTTTCTTTTTCAAAATATCCTTTGGCTACTGTATCTTCAATGATTGCCGCATCAAAACGGCCCGTCATAATTTCTTGAATAAGTTCTGGTACTCGGTTGCGGTTTTCAATTTTTAGTTCTACTTTTTCCGCAATTTCTTTCGCTTTTGCTTCTTGAATTGAACCTAACTGAACACCAACCGTTTTCCCTTTTAGATCTTCTAATTTTTCAATGCCGCTGTCTTTTTTGGAGACGATCATATGCTGCGCTGTATAATAGATATCACTGAAATCAACATTCTTTTTACGGTCTTCTGTCGGTGTCATCCCTGCTAAGACAAAGTCTACTTGGCCTGATTTTAGCGCTTGAACAAGACCGCTGAATTCGATATCCTTCACCTTCACTTCATATCCGAGTTTATCGGCAATCGTTTTTGCCAGATCAACGTCAAACCCGATAATCTCGTCGCTTTTTGCGGTATCAACGTATTCAAATGGAGGATAATCAGCAGAAGTCCCCATAATTAAAACCTTTTTTCCATCAGCACTATTCCCTTCATTAGTAGAATCTTTCTTATTAGTGCCGCAAGCAGCCAAAAGCCCAATAACGAGAATGCTTATCAAAAATAATGAAATATGCTTTTTCATATACTTTCCTCCTATAATTTTTTTGAAGATATTTGTGAATGCTATCTGTTTATTTTTTGATTTCAACTGCATATTGATTCGCTGATGAAACCGAATATTAATATAAATTCACTAAAATGCATTTTAACACAATCGAATATTTATGCAATATAATTTCTAAATATAAAATTAAAGTTCTTTTATTTATATTATTCTGAAAAATTTTATGCATAGAAAATCCTCCGGTACTGCGAAATGATCAAGAAATAAAAGGTTCCCTCAATGGAGATCGACTTCCCACCATCGCTCTGTAAATCAAAATTGGTGTAGGAGAAAAGGCAGTATTTTATTCTTTTTTTCATATGATAGTGAGAAGCTAGCAATATACGATCCTACAATCAAATAATCTAGCTGCTTGAAAAATATAATTTAGAAAAATAAGAATTTTACAAAAACTATATTGACAAACACATAGATTAGGATTTAAACTAGTTTTGTAAACAATTACATAAATAGGAGGTAGTAAGAATGACAAACTTTTTCATTCCACCAGCCAGCGTAATTGGACGAGGTGCAGTAAAGGAAGTAGGAACAAGACTTAAGCAAATTGGAGCTAAGAAAGCGCTTATCGTTACAGATGCATTTCTTCATAGCACAGGTTTATCTGAAGAAGTTGCTAAAAACATTCGTGAAGCTGGCCTTGATGTTGCGATTTTCCCAAAAGCTCAACCAGATCCAGCAGATACACAAGTTCATGAAGGTGTAGATGTATTCAAACAAGAAAACTGTGATGCACTTGTTTCTATCGGTGGAGGTAGCTCTCACGATACAGCTAAAGCAATCGGTTTAGTTGCAGCAAACGGCGGAAGAATCAATGACTATCAAGGTGTAAACAGTGTAGAAAAACCAGTCGTTCCAGTAGTTGCAATCACTACAACAGCTGGTACTGGTAGTGAAACAACATCTCTTGCAGTTATTACAGACTCTGCACGTAAAGTAAAAATGCCTGTTATTGATGAGAAAATTACTCCAACTGTAGCAATTGTTGACCCAGAATTAATGGTGAAAAAACCAGCTGGATTAACAATCGCAACTGGTATGGACGCATTATCACACGCAATTGAAGCATATGTTGCAAAAGGTGCTACACCAGTTACTGATGCATTTGCAATTCAAGCAATGAAACTCATCAATGAATACTTACCAAAAGCGGTGGCAAACGGAGAAGACATCGAAGCACGTGAAGCAATGGCTTATGCACAATACATGGCAGGAGTGGCATTTAACAACGGTGGTTTAGGATTAGTACACTCTATTTCTCACCAAGTAGGTGGAGTTTACAAATTACAACACGGAATCTGTAACTCAGTTAATATGCCACACGTTTGCGCATTCAACCTAATTGCTAAAACTGAGCGCTTCGCACACATTGCTGAGCTTTTAGGCGAGAATGTTTCTGGCTTAAGCACTGCAGCAGCTGCTGAGAGAGCAATTGCAGCGCTTGAACGCTATAACAAAAACTTCGGTATCCCATCTGGCTATGCAGAAATGGGCGTGAAAGAAGAGGATATCGAATTATTAGCGAAAAACGCATTCGAAGACGTATGTACTCAAAGCAACCCACGTGTTGCTACAGTTCAAGACATTGCACAAATCATCAAAAACGCTCTGTAATAATAATCTTGGAAAAGCGTCTCTTGAATTTCAAGAGACGCTTTTTCGTGATGCTAGACTAAATAGTAGAACATACAAGATTAATCGATTAATAGATTGATAGATTGATAGAAAAAACCCCGGACAACCGGGGCTCAGAAAAACTAAACTTCTTCACAATATTCATCAAATGCTTTCTGTAATTTCATCACAACTTCCATCGGCTCATGACCTTCAATTTCATGGCGTTCGATCATTGTGCAAATTTTCCCGTCTTTTAATAATGCAAATGAAGGAGAGGATGGCGGATATCCTGTAAAATAGCTTCTCGCTTTCTCGGTAGCTTCTTTGTCCTGTCCGGCAAAAACCGTAACTAAATGGTCAGGCCGTTTATCATAGTGTAAAGCATGCTGAGCAGCAGGACGAGCAATTCCGCCGGCGCAGCCGCAAACGGAATTTACCATTACTAAAGTAGTTCCTTTCTTCGCAAATGCAGCCTCAACTTCCTCCGGAGTTTTTAATTCTGTATAACCGGCTTCTACAATTTCCTGGCGGGCCTGGCGAACGACATCATTCATAAATAAATTAAAATCAATGTTCATACGATCGCTCCTTATGAGTAATAATATAGGGTTACTTACATCATACCATGTTTTCCATTCAGACAAAGAAATTTGCCCATAAAAAGTTTAACGAAGCGAACAAAGGGTAAAGATAAGTACAGCTGGATCCCCAATATCCCCTAGTATTTTGGATAGTGCCCGCTGCACTATCCGTTTTTTTGAACATATGTAAAAAAAGAGCTGCAAAACGCAGCTCTATTTATTTTCCGATTGATTAAAAATCTTAAATAATTCTTCTACAGCAGCAGCAACGGTTCGATCCCCTGAAATTACTTCATTTTCGATTTTCGGAAGCTGTTTTTTAATCTCGGGATGGCGAAAAAAGCTGTAATGCAGTTGGTCTGAAATCATCGAATAAATCCATTCCTTCGTTTGCTTTCTCCGCCTGTCCTCGAAAACGCCGGATTGTTTCGTCTGTTTTTCGAATTTCTCAATTGCCGTCCAAATTTCGTCAATACCTGTGCTGTAAAGTGCTGAACAAGTGTATGCTTTTGTTTCCCAACCTTTCGTGGCAGGCTGAAGAATATGCAAAATGCGGTTATATTCTTCTTTTGTTTTTTCCGCTTCTTTCTTATTTGGTCCATCTGCTTTATTGACAATTACCGCATCTGCAAGTTCCATGATGCCCTTTTTCATACCTTGAAGCTCGTCACCGGCTCCTGTTAACACTAAAAGCATAAAGAAATCGACCATATCCCTGACAATGATTTCACTCTGTCCGACTCCGACTGTCTCGACAAGAATTACATCAAAACCGGCAGCTTCGCATAAGAGCATTGTTTCTCTTGTTTTGCGATGAACGCCTCCGAGTTTTCCGCCCGAAGGCGAAGGACGGATAAAAGCACGCGGATTTCTTGCCAGCTTTTCCATTCTTGTTTTATCCCCGAGAATGCTTCCCCCGGTTAGGCTTGAACTTGGATCGACCGCAAGGACGGCGACACGGTAACCTTGGTCACAAAGGAAGGTTCCAAACGCTTCGATAAACGTACTTTTTCCTGCTCCTGGAACCCCCGTAATTCCAATGCGAATCGATTTTCCCGTATATGGAAGAATATTTTGAAGAAGCTCCTGCGCTTGTGAAAAATGCCGTTCAGCATCACTTTCAATTAACGTAATCGCTCGGGCAAGCAGACCTCTGTTTCCTTCCAGCACTCCCTTTGTTAACTCTGCAACAGTCGGTCCAACAGAACCCTTTTTTTGGAAGCGGCCGCTTTTTTGAAAAACAGCCGCTTCCGCCTCCGTCTCAACACCTTTGCGAACGAAAGAAGAAAATACATCCGGGCGTTCTGGATCAGACCATTCGGGCTTCATATCTCTGCTCATTCATTTGCCACTTCCTCATAACCGAGCCGTTCATAAATTGCTTTTATTATTTTTTGGGCTGCAACAGGTATAACCGTCCCCGGCCCGAAAATAGCTGCTGCTCCATGATCATAAAGATATTGATAGTCTTGTGCCGGAATGACTCCTCCTACAACAACGAGAATATCCTCTCTGCCAAGCTTTTTCAGTTCGGCAACCAATTGCGGCAGCAGTGTTTTATGCCCCGCGGCCAATGAACTGATCCCGACTACGTGAACATCATTTTCAACTGCCTGCAAAGCAGTTTCTTCCGGTGTTTGAAATAATGGTCCGATGTCAACATCAAATCCGAGATCCGCAAACGCAGTGGAAATGACTTTCGCCCCTCTGTCATGTCCGTCTTGACCCATCTTTGCTATTAATATTCTCGGTCTTCTGCCTTCGTTTTCTAAAAATTCATCAGTCATCTTTTTAACTTCCGCAATTTCTTCCTCATTTGAAAAGTTCGCACTGTAAACCCCGCTGACGGAACGGATCACGGCTTTATGACGGTTTGCTACTTTTTCGATCGCATAGGAGATTTCCCCTAACGTAGCCCTTGCTCTCGCTGCCTGAACAGAAAGCTCCAGCAAATTGCCCTTTCCGGATCTCGCTGCTTCCGTAATTGCCTGAAGTGCTTCTTGCACTTTTTGTTCATCACGGGTTGCCTTTAATTGTTTCAGCTTCTCAATTTGTCTTAATCGCACTGCTGTGTTATCAATATCCAATATCTCAATTGGATCCTCTTTTTCAAGGCGGTATCGGTTGACTCCAATGATCGTTTCTTTTTTTGAATCAATTTGGGCTTGTCGTCTTGCCGCAGCTTCTTCAATTCTCATTTTTGGCAGCCCTGTTTCAATTGCTTTTGCCATTCCGCCGAGGTTTTCGATCTCCTCAATATGTTCCCATGCCCGTTCGATCAGCTTATTTGTTAACGCTTCAACATAATAAGAACCACCCCATGGATCAATAATGTTCGTAATTCCGGTTTCTTCCTGCAAATACAGCTGGGTATTGCGGGCAATCCTTGCTGAAAAATCAGTCGGCAGCGCTATTGCCTCATCAAGAGCATTCGTATGAAGAGACTGTGTATGGCCCATTGCTGCAGCATGGGCTTCAATCAGCGTTCTGACTACATTATTGAAAGGATCCTGTTCTGTAAGACTCCAGCCTGATGTTTGCGAGTGCGTTCTAAGCGCCATTGATTTCGGATTTTTCGGATTGAACGATTTTATCATTTTCGCCCAAATATGGCGGGCTGCCCTCATTTTCGCAACTTCCATAAAGTAATTCATCCCGATGGCCCAGAAGAATGAGAGCCTCGGAGCAAAGGAGTCGATTTCAATCCCTGCTTTTAAACCTGTTCTCACATATTCAAGCCCGTCTGCAAGTGTATAAGCCAATTCGATATCAGCAGGTGCCCCCGCTTCTTGCATATGGTAGCCTGAAATACTGATGCTGTTAAATTTCGGCATATAAATAGACGTATATTCAAAGATATCGGCAATGATCCTCATTGACATTTCCGGCGGATAAATATATGTATTGCGGACCATATATTCCTTTAAAATATCGTTTTGGATCGTTCCTGAAAGTTTTTCCTGACTTACCCCTTGCTCTTCCGCAGTCACAATATAGAAAGCCATAATCGGCAGAACAGCACCGTTCATTGTCATTGATACAGACATTTGATCGAGTGGAATTCCATCAAACAACGTCTTCATGTCCAGAATGGAATCGATGGCTACTCCTGCTTTTCCGACATCACCGACTACACGGGGATGGCCTGAATCATAGCCGCGGTGGGTTGCGAGGTCGAAGGCAACAGAAAGTCCTTTCTGCCCCATCGCTAAATTGCGGCGATAAAAAGCGTTGCTTTCTTCAGCAGTTGAAAATCCGGCATATTGGCGAACAGTCCAAGGTCTGTTCACATACATCGTCGGATATGGACCGCGCGTATATGGAGGCAGCCCCGGTTTATCATCGAGATGCTTAAGCCTGTTTCGATCTGCTTTCGTATACAATGGTTTAATTTTTATTTGCTCATTTGTTTCAAAAAGCAAATCTTCAAGCGATCGCCCGATTTCCTCTTCCGCTTTTGTTTTCCATTCTTGCTCTGATGGTTTTGATTGATTTTCAAACAAGGAAATTTTTTTAAAGTCAGGTTTATTCTTCATGCTTTTTCGCCTCCATTTCCTCTAAAAGGGCAGAAACGACTTTGTAACAATTGCTTTTTACATGGATAAACTCGTCGATTCCATTGGAACGCCAATCCTTCTCCTCGCCTACATCCGGCAGACCGGCTAAGAAAAGCTTAATGGATGGGAAAAGTTTCTTAATTTCCCGGACAAGTTCCATACCTGTTTCCGCATACTGTTCATTGCTGCCGCATAAACAATAGTGCTCAAAACCTGTTTCCTTAATAAAAGAAAAAGCTTGTTCGGTCGAATTGATTTCTCCGCTTTGCTTTCCTTCAATCCCTCCTGGGGCAATAAATCCTGTAATAAAATCTGCCCGTGCTTTGTGCTGTTTTAGCGCACCGAGGCAAATCAATCCAATCGCCGGCTTTCTTCCCAATTGATCAGCCAGTTGCTCTGAGCGGCGGCGGAGTTTTTCGAATGGCTCCGATAAACGGATTTGCGGGATTGGCTCCACCGTTTCTTTTATGTCTGTTGCTGAAACATTTTCAGGCTCTTCAGGCAGCTGGAGTGGCTTATCATCAAGGTTGGCATATATATTTGTACCGATAATGCTTTGTTTTCTTGTATAAACATCCATCTGCCTTTTTTCACGAATTTCGCTTATTTGCTGTTGTAGCCACCCGGATTTCAGCGCTTCAAAAATCCCGCCGTGATCTTCAATTTGCAGAAAAAGCTCCCACGATTTTTCTGCAAGTTCATTGGTTAGATGTTCTACATACCATGAACCTCCGGCCGGATCCACCGTTTTATTCAGATGGGCTTCTTCTTTTAAAATCAGCTGTGTATTTCGTGCAATTCTGTCTGAAAAAGACGAAAAATTGTTTTCCGGTTCATTATACGGGCTTACATGCAAGTATTGGATTCCGCCGAGTACAGCAGCAAATGCCTCATTTCCGCTGCGGAGCAAATTAACATACGGATCATATGCCGTTTTCGTTAATTTTGAAGTTTCGGCAGCGATAATCATTTTTCTGTACTCAGGCTGTGCTCTATATGCCTCTGTAATTTTATTCCAAATCATCCTCGCCGCGCGAAGTTTCGCTATTTCCATAAAGAAATTGGACCCTATGGAAAATTTAAATACAATCTTCGGTAAAATTTTTTCCAAAGAAAGTTTCCGTTCAAGCAATTCCTGGATGTGGAATACGGCTGCAGAAAGGCCTGCGGCAAGTTCTTGAACAGCATTAGCTCCGCCATTATGATACGGAGTCGTATCAACGAGAATTGTTTTTAAATGAGGCATGTTTTGATCAGCTTTTTTAATAAGCTCTGCCCATTGGTCGCAAAGATCGCTCATCTTTATTGGCAGAGTCCCTTGTTCCGCTAAAATTGCGATCGGATCCATCCCTATAAAACCTGTAATTTTCTCTCCGGAATCTCCGGCAATATCGAGAAGGGCCTCGATAAAATCATATTGAAATAATTTTGCATTTACGCTGAAAGGAAATTTATCATAAATATTACCGATAATCTCCTTAAGGCGACCTGCCGTGTCCGCTTGAACATTAAAAGAAATAGCTGTCTGCCCTTTATCCAGCGCAGTCGTAAGACTTTTTTTCAATTCATCTATATTTTTGTATTGAATCGTCTGGGCAACGTGCCATTCATTCTCGTTATAACCAAGAGAATAGATCCCTCTTCTGTAGTCCGGGAAACCCGGAAATTGTGATGTTTTACTATCGACCTCATCCTCTGCCGAGTAAAGCGGTTTCAATTTAATGTTTTCATATGTGTATCTTGAAAGTGAATCTAGCGGTTTTCCTTTTAAACTTTTTTCTGCCGCCTCTTTCCATTCTTCTGTTGAGACAGCCGGAAATTGTTCATTTTTCATTTCGTTGATTGTCATTTTGCGCTGCCATTAACCGGCAGCATTCCCTCCCTTCTGGTATAGACGAGGCCATTAAACTGTAGTAAAATTTAAATTTTTATGTATAGTTATTATTTTAGTATATAAACTTGAAAGCCGCAACGACCACTTTAACACATTAAAGCGTTGAGGGCCTGGCCCGCTCTACGGTAACGCATTAAAGCATTGAGGGCCTGACCCGCTCTGCGGTAATGCGTTAATGTGTGAAACCCCGGTTTATATTTTAGAAAAACCGCTGCAGGGTCATGCAGCGGTTTCAGATCAGAAGGATTAATAGATTGAGGTATTTTCTTTGGATATATTTTCAAGAATTTCTTTTACTCGCTGCAGGAATTTGCCGCAAATCAATCCGTCAAGCACCCGGTGATCAAGGGACATACAAAGATTTACCATATCACGAACAGCGATCATACCATTATTTATAACAACCGGACGCTTTACGATGGATTCAACTTGAAGTAGTGCTGCCTGAGGATAATTAATAATTCCCATAGACTGGACTGAACCAAACGAACCTGTATTGTTGACAGTAAATGTTCCGCCTTGCATATCTTCTGATTTTAGCTTGCCGGCCCTAGCCTTTGCTGCAAGTTCGGATATTTCGCGGGCAATCCCTTTAATCGTCTTCTCATCAGCGTGTTTAATAACCGGAACATACAAAGCGTCGTCTCTCGCAACCGCGATTGAAATATTAATGTCTTTCTTTTGAACGATTTTATCCCCTGCCCACATCGAGTTGATTTGTGGAAACTCTTTAAGAGCCTGGGCAGCAGCTTTCACGAAAAAGGAAAAGTAAGTTAAATTAAAGCCTTCTTTCTTTTTAAATTCTTCTTTAATGGAGTTGCGGTACTCAACAAGGTTTGTTACATCGACTTCGATCATTGTCCAGGCATGAGGAATTTCATGTTTGCTGCGGACCATATTTGCTGCGATCGCTTTGCGTACGCCTGTAACTGGAATTTCAATATCATCGGGAACTGTCGGAATGTTAGAAGCCGGTGTTGCCAGCTTATCAGCAGGTTGTTTCGAAGCTGGTTGTTCAGAAGCATTCTGTTGTGCTGCTTGAGCAGGCTCAGCTTGAGCAGCCGCCGGATTAATTCCTAAAATTGGAATATTTCCGGATTCAATTAATTTTTTCAGATCTTTACGGGTAATCCTGCCGCCTGCACCTGTTCCTTTAACCTTGGAAAGATCGATACCGTGTTCTTGAGAAAGCTTAAGGACGGCGGGTGAATAACGGGCTTTGTTTTCGAGTTTTAGAGTAATAGGTGCTGCTTGCTGCGTTTCTTCTTCACCTTTTCCTTCATTTTTTTCCTTAGCTTCATCCGTATTTCCGCCTTCTACTTCAATCGTACAAATTATTTCGCTTACTTGTAATGTATCTCCCTCAGCAGCAATCAGCTCTTTAATTGTTCCTGTGAAAGAAGATGGAACTTCTGCAGTTACTTTATCAGTCATCACTTCCGCAAGCGGGTCGTATTTGTTTACTTTATCACCAACAGAAACTAACCATTTACTTACCGTTCCTTCTGTTACACTTTCTCCAAGCTGAGGCATTTTGATTTGTTCTATAGTCAATGGTTCAACCTCCTTCTTGAGTTACATTTCCGTGCTCTTTTTAAAACTCTGCTAATTCGCGCATTGCTTTTTCAACTTTATCAAGATTAACCATAAAAAATTTTTCCATTGTCGGCGCATACGGCATCGCCGGTACATCCGGACCTGCTAGTCGTTTAATTGGCGCATCCAGATCAAATAAGCAGTTTTCTGCAATAATCGCGGAAACTTCACTAATGATGCTTCCTTCTTTATTGTCTTCTGTAACTAGAAGGACCTTGCCGGTTTTTGTTGCTGCCTCAATAATCGCTTCTTTATCAAGAGGATAAATGGTTCTTAAATCTAGAATGTGAGCGGAAATGCCTTCTTTCGCTAAATTTTCTGCAGCCTGAAGCGCAAAATGAACACATAAACCATACGTGATCACAGTAATGTCTTCCCCTTCACGTTTTACATCAGCTTTGCCGATTGGAAGTACATAATCATCTTCAGGCACTTCGCCTTTTATCAGGCGGTATGCGCGTTTATGTTCAAAGAACAATACAGGGTCATCATCACGAATTGCTGCTTTTAATAAACCTTTCACATCGTACGGTGTGGAAGGCATGACAATTTTCAGGCCGGGCTGGTTTGCAAAAATTGCCTCAACCGATTGTGAATGGTAAAGAGCGCCGTGAACTCCGCCCCCATAAGGAGCGCGAATGACAATTGGACAGTTCCAATCGTTGTTTGAGCGGTAGCGGATTCTAGCAGCCTCAGAAATTATTTGATTAACAGCAGGCAAAATAAAGTCTGCAAATTGCATTTCAGCAATTGGCCGCATGCCGTACATAGCCGCTCCGATTCCAACACCAGCGATTGCCGATTCTGCAAGAGGAGCATCAATTACCCGTTTTTCACCGAATTTTTCATAGAGTCCTTGAGTCGCCTTAAAAACTCCGCCTTTTTTTCCGACATCTTCACCTAAAACAAAAACTTTCGGATCTCTTTCCATCTCTTCACGGATTGCCATGGTTACTGCATCAATATAGGAAATTACCGCCATGTTCGTTCCCCCTTACTTCTCAGCATAAACATGTTTCAACGCGTGTTCCGGTTCCGCATACGGCGCATTTTCAGCATAATCTGTCGCTTCATTTACTATTTTCATAACACGGTCATTAACCTCTTTTTCCAAATCATCAGTCATTACTCCGACTTCTTTTAAGTAAGCTCCAAAAGTAATAATCGGATCCTTCGTTTTTGCTGCCGCTATTTCATCAGGAGCACGATAACTTCGGTCGTCATCGTCTGAAGAATGAGGGGTTAGACGATAGGTAATTGCCTCAATTAATGATGGTCCCTCGCCGCGGCGTCCGCGGTCTGCCGCTTCCTTTACGGCTTTATATACTTCAAGAGGATCGTTTCCGTCCACAGTAATGCCAGGCATTCCATAACCGATCGCACGGTCAGAAACCTTTTCGCAAGCTACTTGTTTTTCATACGGAACAGAAATGGCATATTTGTTGTTTTCGCACATGAAAATAACAGGCAATTTATGAACTCCCGCAAAGTTTGCACCTTCATGGAAATCTCCCTGGTTGGATGAACCTTCACCGAAGCTTACTAATGCCACGAGATCTTTCCCTTCCATACGTCCTGCCAATGCTATCCCAACAGCATGCGGAACTTGTGTTGTAACCGGAGATGAACCTGTCACAATACGGTTTTTCTTTTTGCTGAAATGCCCGGGCATTTGGCGGCCTCCGGAGTTAGGATCTTCAGCTTTTGCAAATCCGGATAGCATCAATTCTCTTGCAGTCATACCAAAAGTTAACACAATACCGATATCACGGTAATAAGGCAATACATAGTCTTTATCCCGGTCAAGAGCAAACGCTGCACCAACTTGTGCTGCCTCTTGACCTTGGCAAGAAATGACGAAAGGAATTTTTCCCGCACGGTTTAAAAGCCACATGCGTTCATCAATACGGCGCGCCAAAAGCATTGTTTCATACATTTCCAACACATTTTCATCGCTTAAACCTAAAGCATTATGCCGATTTTCAGCCATTTCACTAAACCTCCTAAATCAATATGCGGGGTCTGGCCCTCATCGATTTACCGCGTTAACATAGTGCGGGCCTGTCCTTCATCACTTTAATACTTTAACGTAGAGCAGGTCCGGCCCTCATCACTTTAACGCTTTAACATGGAGCGGGCCTGACCACACAAATCAAGAATGGATTGCTTTTCCGTCTACTGCGAGTGCGGCTTCTCCAATCGCTTCTGATAATGTTGGATGCGGGTGAATGGTATGGGCAATTTCCCAAGGGGTTGCATCCAGGACACGCGCCAATCCTGCTTCAGAAATCATATCTGTTACGTGTGGACCAATCATATGAACTCCAAGGATATCATCTGTCTCCTCATCTGCAACAATTTTAACAAAGCCATCTGATTCTCCGAACACAAGCGCCTTTCCAATAGCCCGGAAAGAGAATTTGCCCACTTTTACTTTGTAGCCTTTTTCTTTCGCTTCGTCTTCGGTAAAACCGACGCTTGCTGCTTCCGGATTACTATATATGCATTTTGACACAAGACTATAATCAATAGGAGATGGATTTTGGCCGGCAATGTGCTCAACAGCAACAATTCCTTCATGGGATGCAACATGGGCAAGCTGCAGGCCGCCGATACAATCGCCAATTGCATAAATATGAGATTCTTTCGTTTGAAAATATTCATTCACTTTAATACAGCCATTTTCAACTTGTATATCTGTATTTTCTAGGCCGATTCCTTCAATATTTGCTTGGCGGCCTACAGTAACAAGAATTTTTTCCGCTTTAAATACTCTTTGCTCGCCTTTTACTTCGGCGGAAATGATTACCCCGTCACCCTTTTGAAGAGTTTCAGGGAGAACTTTTGCATTTGTTGCGATTTTTACACCTTTCTTTTTCATTAGGCGCTGCATTTCTTTAGAAATCTCATTATCTTCAGTTGGAATAATACGTTCCGCATACTCTATGACAGTTACATCAACACCGAAGTCTGAAAGCATGGATGCCCACTCAATCCCGATGACACCTCCGCCTACAATAATGATCGAATTCGGGAGAGATTCCATGGCAAGAGCTTCATCAGAGGTCAACACAAACTCATTGTCCGGCTCTAATCCAGGAAGGGTGCGTGGTCGCGATCCGGTTGCAATGATCACGTTTTTAGGAATAAGCATTTCATTTTCTTCCCCATTATTCATCTCAACGGAAATTGTACCTGGCATAGGTGAAAAAATAGACGGTCCCAACATGCGGCCGGTACCTTTGTAAACATCGATTTTCCCCTGTTTCATTAGATGCTGGACCCCTCGATAAAGCTGGCCAACAATCTTATTTTTCCGCTCCTGTACTTTGCTGAAATTTAAGCTGACTTCATTCGCGATGACGCCAAATTCTTCTCCGCGTTTCGCGGTCGCAAATACTTCTGCGCTTCTAAGAAGAGCCTTACTTGGAATACATCCTTTATGCAAGCAAGTTCCGCCCAGCTTTTCTTTTTCAATGACGGCTGTTTTAAGACCGAGCTGTGAGGCGCGAATGGCTGCAACATAACCACCGGTACCGCCGCCAAGGATCACTAAATCATATTCTTGAGCCACTTATTGTTCCTCCTCTAATTGACGAGCTCTGCATGTATTAGATTGCCTGGATATTCTTTTACTTCTTCTTCTTCGCGCAATACCCGCAAAGCTCCTTCTGCCAATGCTTGCAGTTCATTTTCACCCGGATGGACAATTACATCAGCGATCCAATTAATCCGTTCGCTGATTGCCTTTACAAATTGTTTTCCGTATGCAAGACCGCCCGTTAAAATAATTGCATCTACTTTACCTGCTAAAACTGCACTTGCAGCTCCGATTTCCTTTGCAACTTGGTATGCCATCGCAAAATAAACGAGTTCTGCTTTTTTGTCGCCTTGTTCAATCATTTTTTCCACTTCTACCGCGTCCTTTGTACCAAGATATGCAGCAAGACCGCCCTGTCCGACAAGTTTTTTTATGATTTCTTCCCTATAATAGTCGCCGGAGAAACAAAGGTTGACTAAATCTCCTGCAGGCACGGTGCCGGCACGTTCAGGACTGAATGGGCCATCGCCGTCAAGACCGTTATTAACATCAATCACTCTTCCCTCTTTATGGGCGCCGACAGTTATACCGCCTCCCATATGAGTAACAATCAGATTCAGTTCTTCATATTTCTTCCCTAATTCTTTAGCAACTCTTCGCGCTACCGATTTTTGGTTAAGCGCGTGGAAGATACTTTTTCTTTCAATGAGCGGAAATCCGGAAATGCGGGCAATCGGGTCAAGTTCGTCTACGACTACAGGGTCCACAATAAAAGCTGGAATGTTTAAGCCTGAAGCAATCTCGTAGGCCAAAATTCCGCCAAGATTGGAAGCATGCTGTCCCGCATAGCCTTCGCGAAGATCAGAAAGCATTTGTTCATTTACGGCATATGTGCCTCCCTCTATTGGTCTTAACAAACCGCCTCGACCGCATACGGCACTCAGCTTTGAAATATTAATGCCTTCGACATCAAGTGTTTCAAGAATTGTTTTCTTGCGAAATTCGTATTGAGAAATAATGTCCTCAAAAGAATTGATTATTTCAGCATCATGTCGAATTATTTTTTCTAAAACGGGCATCTCATTATCGAAAACTCCTATTTTCGTTGATGTAGAACCAGGATTGATCACGAGCATCCGATATTTTTTTTCTTGCAACGTCGCAACCTCCAATTAAAAAGAACATACACTGTATGATTTGAAAAAAATATCATTTATTCCTCTTTAAAGTATTATTAATTAAATAAGGAAGGACGCTGAAATCTCATCCAGCGTTTTTCCAATGAAACTTTTATTTACGGCGGCTTAATATATGATGGCCGTTTTGCAGAAATTGACTGCGTGAATTACGCACTCTTTCAATACGCTCTTCTGCCATGCGGTCGGCTGCCCTGTAAGTTGGAATCCCATCACGTTTTGCAATTTCAATGACTCTTTCAATATTGTTGTAGATCGTTTCTACTTTTTTCATCGCACGGTCACGATTGTAGCCGTAAAGCTCATCGGCCACATTGATTACTCCGCCGGCATTGATAACATAATCAGGAGCATAGATAATACCCATTTCGTGAATGATATCTCCATGGCGAGTATCTTTTAATTGGTTATTCGCTGCACCCGCAATAACTTTTGCTTTAATTTGGGGAATTGTTTCATCGTTAATGACGCCGCCAAGAGCACACGGCGAATAAATATGACATTCAACTCCATAAATTTCATTTGGATCAACTGCTTTGGCGCCAAATTCTTCGACTGCACGCTGAACAGCTTCTTTGTTAATATCAGTCACGATTAATTGAGCGCCTTCTTCGTGAAGGTGGAGGCACAGGTTATATGCGACGTTTCCAACTCCTTGAACAGCAATTACTTTTCCTTCTAATGAATCTGTTCCAAAAGCTTCTTTTGCTGCTGCTTTCATACCGCGGTAAACGCCGTATGCTGTTACAGGAGAGGGATTTCCGGAAGATCCAAATGCCGGTGAAATGCCTGTTACATAATCAGTTTCTTCATGTATAAGATCCATGTCTGCAACGGTGGTGCCAACATCCTCAGCTGTGATATAACGGCCATTTAACCCTTGGATATAACGGCCAAATGCTCGGAACATTTCTTCGTTCTTATCTTTTCGCGGATCGCCGATAATTACTGTTTTTCCTCCGCCAAGATTCAAACCGGCAGCCGCGTTTTTATATGTCATTCCCCGTGCTAAACGCAGCGCATCTTCAATTGCTTCCTCTTCTGAATCATAAGTCCACATGCGTGTGCCGCCTAAAGCAGGGCCAAGCGTTGTATCATGGATCGCAATTATTGCTTTTAAACCTGATTGTTTGTCTTGGCAAAAAACTAGTTGTTCATAATCATATTTCTCTAAATATTCAAAAATCTCCATTGTAAATTTCCTCCACTGCTTCGCGCATTCTAATTTGCAGAGCATAGAGCCAATGCAAGTGAATATAGTTTGCTTTCGGCACTATCTGCTCTTGAAGTTAAAACAATTGGGGCCTTTGCACCTACAATAATAGCACCGACCTTTGCATTTGCAAAATACATTAATGATTTATAAAGTACATTTCCAACTTCAATTGTCGGAACTAATAAAATATCAGCCTGTCCTGCAACATCCCCGCCAATTCCTTTATGTTCAGCAGCATATTTTGAAACTGCATTATCCAACGCGAGAGGTCCGTCAATAATGCAGCCGCTGATTTGTCCTCTCCGATTCATTTGGGTCAGCAAAGCAGCATCAAGCGTCGCTTGCATTGAGGGGTTTACCATTTCAACGGCTGCCAGCGGGGCTACTTTTGGCATCTCAATCCCTATCCCTTTTGCCACGTTTACAGCATTGTTTATAATTTGTGCTTTTTGCTCAAGGTCTGGCGCGATATTCATGGCTGCATCAGTGACAATGGTATATCGTTCAAAACCCGGCACTTCAAAAACTGCTACATGCGAAAGCACATTTCCTGTTCGTAAACCAAATTCCTTGTTTAACACTGCTTTTAAAATCGCTGCTGTCGGAATATTCCCCTTCATTAACACGTTTGCTTCATTTAGCTTTACTGCTTTTACAGCATGTTCAGCTGCAAGTTCATTCGTATTCGTATGAATAATTTTGAGATTCTCATTTTTTTCCATACCGGAATATTTTTCATTCATAATTTTGAGGATTTTTTCTTTATCTCCAAACAGCAAAAAATCAGCCAAATTTTGCTTAAGCGCCATAGAAACTGCTTCGATGACTTCTTCGTCTTCAGCTGCAGCAACTGCTACCGTTTGATTCTCTGATTGGGTTGCTTTTTCGATCAGCGTATCCAATTTCATTATGTGCTAAAACCCCTTTCACATAGTTGCAGCACTCATTATACTAATTATGCAAGAAGCGTGCCAATTTTTCGAAATGAAAACGCTTTATTTTCCGTTTTTTATTCATGCAATTTTTTTCTCACTATGAAAATTATTGCATGCTATTATTTTCAATAACATACTTCTCCAATTTGTAATACAAGTTACGAACGGAAATTCCGAGAGTTTTTGCAGCTTGTGTCTTATTGCCATTGCATTTAATCAGTGTGTTCTTGATAATTTTTTCTTCATACTGTTCAAGCAGCTCGTTCAGAGTTCCCTCAAAAGGCTGCTGATGGGCTGTTTCAGGCACCCTTATTTCGTTAGCCGACTTATTTTTCAACTCTGGAAGGTGGATTAAATCAATCTCCGTATCCGTATAGTAAAGAAAGATCATCGCTCTTCCAAGAACATTCTCAAGCTCCCTCACATTGCCTGGCCAATCGTAAGCCATCAATTGCTCCAATGCGCGTTCGGAAATACTTTCTACGTTGCGCCCGTAATCCTGATTGATTTTTTGAATGAGCCGTTCGCATAGAAGCGGGATATCTTCTTTGCGTCTTCTGAGCGGAGGAATATGGATTGGCATCCGATTAAGCCGGTAGTATAAGTCTTCCCTAAAAGTTCCATTCGCAATGGCTTTTTCTAAATTTACATTCGTGGCGGCGATGACACGAACATTAATCGGGATTGATTTTGTACCGCCGACGCGAACGATTTCATTTTCCTGAAGCACTCTCAGGAGCTTTGCCTGTGTATTTGCACTCAGTTCCCCGATTTCATCAAGAAAAATGCTGCCGTTGTTTGCTTCTTCAAATAGACCTCTTTTTCCTCCGCGCTTTGCTCCGGAAAAAGCCCCTTCTTCATAGCCGAATAATTCACTTTCCAACAAAGACTCTGATAATGCAGCACAATTAACTCGGATAAATTTATTGTATTTTCTGTCACTTGCATTATGGATTGCATGGGCAAACAGTTCTTTTCCCGTACCTGACTCACCTCTTAAAAGTACGGTAGCCGGTGTTTTTGCACCCAATTTTGCCTGTTCAATAGCAATTTTCATTTCCTCTGATTCCCCAATAATATCTTCAAACGCATATTTTGCTTCTAATGTTCGAATGATTTGTCTGGCCCGGTTCAGCTCCCTGTTTAAGTTTTGGATTTCCGACATATCATGGATAACACCGACGCTTCCTTTAAGCTTTCCATCGACAATAATAGGCGCAACATTTACAACAACTTCTTTTTTCTTCGGGCCGACGCGCATGGCAACTCCGCGCACTGCTCTTCTTGTTTTCAGCACTTTCAAATGCATGCTTTCCCCTTCGGAAATATCTGCAGTTGCAGGTTTTCCGATCACCTGCTCTTCCGTTAAGCCTGTAATCCTTGTATAAGCGGGATTTATTAAGATTCCCCGCCCTTTTTCATCAACTACGGAGATTGCATCATCGCTTGAATGAATAATCGCTTGAAGCATTGTTTGAATTTCTTTAAGATTTGTTACTTCTTCTGCAAGATTGACAACTTCAGTAATATCTTTGAAAACAGAAAATGCGCCGATCAATTGACCATTTTCATCAACAATTGGTATTCGAGTTGTAATTATTTTTAGGCCATTTTCCAATATTAGTTCCTGATTGGCTTCAACTCTTCTCGTTTCTAATACCCTTGGGAGTTGGCTTGTCGGAATTACTTCATAAATATGTTTCCCCTTTGCTTCCGCTTGTGGAATTCCAATTATTTTTTCCGCACTTTTGTTAAATAAGATTATTTTGCATTGATTATCAATTCCTACCATTCCATCATCGGTTGAATTAAAAATTAAATCATGTTTATAATTTTCATTACGGAATTTTTCAATATATTCTTCTTTTTCTTCAAAAAGCTTTGCAATGAGAAAAGCAACGCTACCCGGTATGAGAATTGTTTCTTTGCTTCTTGCATCCCTTAAAGCTGTGAATACTTCTTTTTTTCCGGTCACTTCAAAAATGACGTCAATCTTATCAGAAATGTAATCACGCCAATCCGTTCCTGTTTTAGTCCCTTCGCGTTTTGCAATTAAGATTCCGGGTGCATTAGGATTTATGTCAACAATCACTTTTACATCGAGGATGGCCGTTTCTTTTAACATTTTTAAAATGGCAATTCCGCCTTTACCTGCTCCAACGATCATCGCTGTTTGCATCTGTTTTCACCCCATCTCTCATGAAATAATTTTCATATTTGGGTAAGATTGCTGTGCAACATTTTTCAAATTCATTTTAAAGTTATTTATCTTCCTTGACAAATTTCAAAGATGATTTATCATTTTCGATAGTATACAAAGTGTGAAGGGATTATTTATGAGCAGAATAATAGCATTACTTATATTGCTGATACCGGGTATTTTCGCTGCAATAGGGATAAAATTGATGAGAGATATGGTGTTTGGTATTTTGCAGGCACCCTTTCCGTTTCTTTGGCTGCAATTTTTAGCCGGGCTGCTTCTTTTTCTGGCAGGTCTGGGGTTTGTGGCAGGTTTTATTTTGCACAGGGACAGGAAAAGAAATAAAGTACAGAAAAGATTTCAAAGGCAACCTGGTTCTGACACAAAAAAATAAAGGGCCGACCCTTTTCCTTTAAAGGATCGGCTCTTTTCTTTTTGGTTTCACCGCCAAATCAGGTAGCGGTTTGAATCTGCTGTCGAATTTTCAATGCCTTTTTTGGTTCATCGGTAATTAGAGCCGAACATCCAATCAAGAACAACCGCTTCATATCATCTTCCTTATTTACCGTATATGGCCTTACCTGTATTCCATTTTCGATGCTCGATAGAATCACTTCATCTGTTGCTGTTATGAGTTTCGGATGGATTCCTTTCGCACGGATCGATTTGGCATAAACCCATGGCATAAAAAGGCTCTCTGAGTATAATGGCGCAATTTCAATTTCCGGAGCAAGCCGGTAGCTGTAAACAATGCTGTAATGATTGAATGATGAAATAATAATCCGGTTCGAAAGATTATATTTTCTTACCAGTTCAATTACTTTCTCTTCCATTCCCTCATATGGAATAAGATTGTTCTTAAGCTCAATATTGCAAATAAGCCGGTTCGTTGTCATCCACTCTAAGAGTTCCTCCAGCGAGGGAATAGGTTCCTTTTTGGCTGTCGTTTTCTTATGAAAACCGGCATCGAGCTTTCTCATTTCCTTATAAGTTAATTCCTTTACATATCCCTGGCCGTTTGTTACTCTGTCAACCTTCTCATCATGAATAATGACGACTTCTCCATCTTTTGTAAGCTGGACATCTATTTCCAAAGCATCTGCTCCCGCTTTCTCCGCTTCAATGAATGCCTGCATCGTATTTTCAGGATATTTTGCAGAATAGCCGCGATGCGCAAAAATCATTGTCATTTTTCCTGCTCCTTCTAAAAAATGGCGCGGTTTTTCACGCTTTTTAATTTTCCATTGTAAAAGAGGCTGACCCATAAGTGCTTTGCTCTTAGTTTGGGTCAGCCTCAAAGGCAAAAAAAAGAATCAATAATGTCGAATGAATAAACTATTCCTCTTAAGAAGCCCGATGTTCCAGCCTTAATTTGTCAGCTACCATTGCAATGAATTCTGAGTTCGTAGGTTTTGCTTTAGACATGCTTACTGTATAGCCGAAGAGAGATGAAATGGAATCAATATTACCGCGGCTCCACGCTACTTCGATCGCATGACGGATTGCTCTTTCAACACGGCTGGCTGTTGTATTGTATTTTTTAGCGATATCCGGATAAAGCACTTTTGTTATTGAGCCGAGAAGTTCAATATCATTAAAAACCATAGAAATGGCTTCCCGCAAATATAAATATCCCTTTATATGCGCAGGAACGCCGATTTCGTGAATGATACTTGTAATGCTTGCTTCCAAATTTTTTGGTTTTTGTTCAGTTTGCGGGCGGTGACTTGGTGAAGAAGATTTTCGAATAAATGTGTTTGACTTCCCATTCACCTGGCGAATATGATTGGCCAAATTTTCCATATCAAACGGTTTTAGAATGAAATAGGATGCTCCAAGATCTACTGCTTTTTTCGTTACATCTTCCTGGCCGAAGGCTGTCAGCATGATTACGTTTGGAAGAGGATTCTTTTTTAATGTTCGAAGTCTTTCGAGCACAGCCAGCCCGTCTAAATGAGGCATAATAATATCTAAAACAAGTACATCAGGATCCGTTTCTTCAAGCAAATCCAAACATTCCTGACCGTTATGTGCCACACCGACTACTTCCATATCATCCTGCGAAGATATATATTCTTCAAGCAAACCTACCAGTTCTCTATTGTCATCCACGACACAGACTTTAATTTTTCTCAATTTTTGTTTCCTCCCCGATTCCACTTAATGGTCTCTTTTCCTATCTTATCTTATTTTTTATTCTAAATGACAATTTCGACAATGCAATAAAAATTCCTCTTGTTTTTTTATATTTTCTGAAAAAAGGTCTTTAAACTTATTTTTTCTTTAAATTTCTTTTATTTTCGACGTATTTCGCAATTTGACATTTAATTCTTTTTTGCTTTTGTCGAAAAATCTTTAATTATATTTTACCACATTCGAAAACGAACAAAAATAGGCGGAAATCCGCCTATTTTTACACTATTTTTGCATTCAAACATTTATGAAGCTTTTTCTCGGGGTTTTTCATATATATCGATTCCGGCTTCATTTAACATCCATTCAATATGAACTCCATAACCGGAAGTTGGATCATTTACAAAGACATGGGTAACTGCTCCCACAAGTTTGCCGTTTTGAATAATCGGGCTTCCGCTCATTCCTTGAACGATACCCCCTGTTTTTTCAAGAAGCTTTGGATCAGTTACCTTTATGACCATCCCTTTTGTTGCCGGAAATTTTTGTGGAATTGTACTGACGATTTCAATATCGAAGAGATCAACTTCATCCTCATTAACAACCGTTAAAATTTTCGCAGGCCCTTCTTTCACTTGATGTGATAATGCGATAGGAAGGGGTTTATCCAATACGCCATTTTTTAATTCTCTATTCAGTTTTCCAAAAATCCCGAAAGGACTGTTTCTGTTTATATTTCCAATAATTTCACGGTCAGTTGAAAACCTTGCCAGCTTTTCTCCCGGATCTCCGTTGCTTCCTTTTTCAATGGAAGTGACGGTTGAACGGACAATTTGTCCATCTTCCACGACAATTGGCTTTTTTGTGTCCATGTCAGAAATGACATGCCCTAAAGCACCGTATTTTTTTGATTCAGGTTGATAAAAAGTCATTGTCCCGATCCCCGCAGCTGAATCACGGATATAAAGACCTAGCTTATATGTTTTTTCTTTTTTATCTTTCATGGGCTGTAATTTTGTTTTCATTTTTTCATTTTCTCGATTAATCACAATATTTAAAGGCTTTCCTTCGTTGCCCGTCTTTTGCACTAGCGGGGCGACGTCTGCCATTTTTTCAATTCGTTTGCCATCAATTTCTGTAATAATATCTCCGACTTTAATACCTGCAATTTCTCCGGGGGAAACTTTTCCTTCCTCTGTATCAATCTGATGGTGCCCTACCACTAAAACACCAACAGTATTCAACTTAATTCCAATTGATTGTCCTCCAGGAATTACTCTAAAATCCTTTAATACATCTACATCGACCTGTTTAATGGGAAAACCGGCTAGTTCTAACATCATTTCATTTTTCCCAGGACTATTTGCCTGAATGGATAATGAATGCCGGTTTTGTTCAAGTGCAATACTTTTATTATCATCAGACAAAGAAGCTGAAACAGTGACAGCCTTAGGCAGGCTGAATTGCTGCCCTTCAAAAATGGTTATTTTTTGCGGAATATTTACATATTCCTGCATCGGCTTTGAAAACCCGATGGCTACTAATGAAACAAGGAGAATTCCACCAATTATTTTTTTTAGCAGTTCATATTTCAAAACCTTCACTCTCCTCGCTTCTAGTCCACACACTTCAAATGGCTACATCATTAATCTTGCCTGCTTACAACTCATTTATAACCGCCGGAACCATAAAAAAGCTACCCGGGAATGGATAGCTTTTCAAGTTGCTGTTTTTATTTGGTTGGCAAGCAGCAATAATTCCTCTGCATGCTTTTTCGTTAAATCGGTAATTTCAACACCGGATATCATTCTGCCGATTTCTTTAATTTTTTCAGCATCAGATAAAGGAGCGACCGAAGTGATGGTTCTTCCTGATTTTGTTACTTTCGCAATAAACAAATGAGTATCCGCCATTGCGGCTACTTGCGGAAGATGGGAAATGCAAAGCACTTGAGAGCCGATGGAAACTTTGTATATTTTTTCTGCGATCGCTTGGGCAACTCTTCCGCTAACACCTGTATCCACTTCATCAAAAATGATTGAAGTAACACCTTGGTGTTTAGAGAAAATGCTCTTTAACGCCAGCATAATTCTTGAAAGTTCTCCTCCTGACGCAACCTTTGACAATGGCTTTAATGGCTCGCCGGGATTAGTGGAAATATAAAATTCCGCTTTATCTATGCCATTTTTTGTGAAATTGCTTTCATCCGATTCGATTTTTACCTCAAAAACAGTTTTGGCCATGTACAGGTCTTTTAATTCCTGGTGAATCAGTTTCGTCAGTTTTTTTGCATAATTCTTTCGCAGTTCTGTTACATTCTTCGCTTCAACTAATAAATCTTTTCTTAAGGAAGCTAGTTCTTTTTCCAATTGCCCGATATGTGTTTCTTTGTTTTGCAGCGTTTCAATTTCTTCTTCAATCGTTGCTGCATATTCAAGAATTTCATCGATTGTTTTTCCGTATTTACGTTTTAACGTATTGATTTCATTCAAACGGTCTTCGATTTCATTCAAACGCTCAGGATCAAATTCAAGCAAATCAAGTTCGTTTCTAAGTGAATGGGAAACATCTTCAAGCGCATAATAACTGTTGGAAACCGTTTCAAATAAGTCTTTGTAAGTTGGATTCAATTCAGCCGCATCTTCAAGATGGCTCATCACAAGGCCGATCCAATCCAAACCTTTTTGTTCTCCTTGAAGTAATGAATAGCTTAATTGCATGGCTTCATAGATTCGTTCAAAATTGCTGAGCCTTCTTTTTTCTTCGTAAAGCTCTTCATCTTCATTCAGTTTAAGATCGGCAGCTTGAATTTCCTCTAATTGAAATTGGATTAAATCAAGACGGTGAGCCATTTGCTGTTCATTTTCATTCAGGCTTTTCAGTTTTTTCATTGTTTTCTCATAAGCCCGGTAAACTTCCTGGTATTCCTCGACAGCAGGGGAAATTTCCTCTGCTCCAAATTGATCAAGCAAAGGCAAATGCATGGTTTCGTCCATTAATTCCTGATGTTCATGCTGGCTGTGAATATCAACTAAGGTGCTTCCAATTTCCCGCAATACAGAAATCGTCACCAGTTTCCCGTTGATCCGGCATACGCTTTTTCCGTTTTTGGAAATATCGCGCCGCAAAACAATCATGCCTTCTTCAATCTCAATGCCGAATTCTCTTGCTTTTTCATAGCATGGATGGCTTTCATCATCCAATAGAAAAAGTCCTTCGATTTCTGCTTTATCTTCCCCATGGCGGACAAATTCGGAAGACCCTCTTCCCCCGATTAACAGATGAATGGCATCGATGATTATGGATTTACCTGCCCCCGTCTCTCCCGTTAAAACGGTTAAACCTTTATCAAAAGAAATTGAGAGGGATTCAATAATGGCAAAATTTCGAATGGATAGTTCGCTTAACAAGAATCGTCACCTCATATTAGAGCATTTCAAGAAATCGATTTGAAACGATTTCTGTATCTTCAGGTGTTCTGCAAATAATTAAAATCGTATCGTCACCGCAAATCGTTCCTAAAATATCTTCCCAATCAAGGTTGTCGATTAATGCTCCGATTGCCATTGCATTTCCCGGAAGAGTTTTCATGACAAGAAGATGTCCGGCTGCATCAATTTTTACAAAAGCATCCATTAGCGCTCGTTTTAATTTCTGTAGTGGATTGAATCTCTGATCCGCAGGCAGACTGTATTTATATCTTCCATCCATTAAGGGAACTTTCACTAAGTGAAGTTCTTTAATGTCCCGGGATACGGTTGCCTGGGTGACGTTAAAACCTGCTTTTTTCAATTCGTCTACAAGCTCGTCTTGAGTCTCTATGTCATTATTTGCAATAATTTCTCTTATTTTGATATGGCGCTGTCCTTTAGTCATTCCAAAATCACCTCTAGTAAAGGTCAAACATCGACAATTTTTGTATATAGATACTATTATGTTAGCCGAATTCCGAATTCTTGTACATTTCTTTTATGCACTTTTCTACTAAATGTTACTTTTAAAAAACCCGTGAATTGAACCATCAAACGAAGCGTGTAATCAAGGAAAAATAGCAATCCTATAGTTTTTTATTATAGAACAAATGTTCCTTTATATGCAACAGCTGAAAAGTTTGCAAAAAATCCTTTTAAAAAAAGGAATAAGCGTTGTGCTTATTCCTCATTTGTTTTTTTCGATTTTAATTCAAGGTGAGCCTGTTGTACAACTTCAGCCGCTGAAACCGTTAAAAAGTTTTCACCGTGATCCTTTTCACTTTCCCAATACAAATGGAGCAAAAATTCGATATTCCCGTCTCCGCCTGTAATCGGGGAAAAGGAAAGATTTTTGACATGAAAACCGAGGCCGAGAGAAAAATCGATGATTTGTTCTAACACACTTTCATGTACTTTTGGATCTCTAACGATTCCTTTTTTTCCTACTTGTTCTTTGCCGGCTTCAAACTGAGGCTTTACAAGGGCAATTACATCACTGTTTGGAACGAGCAGGGTCTTTAGCACTGGCAAAATAAGTTTCAATGAGATAAAAGATACATCGATCGTTGCAAAATCAGGCATTTCCCCTTCAAGATCTGTAGGGGTCACATAGCGGAAGTTTGTTCGCTCCATCACGATCACCCGCTCATCTTGGCGAAGTTTCCAAGCAAGTTGGTTATAGCCGACATCTAACGCGTAAGATAGTTTAACTCCGTTTTGCAGTGCGCAATCGGTAAACCCCCCTGTAGAAGCACCGATGTCAAGCATAACCTTCCCACGAACATCTATGTTAAATTCTTTTAATGCTTTTTCAAGCTTTAGTCCTCCTCTGCTCACGTATGGAAGAACATTTCCTTTCAAAGTCAGAGGAATATCAGAGCTTACTTTTTCGCCCGGTTTTTCAAGGCGGGTTTCATTGCTGTATACGAGGCCGGCCATGATCGCCCTTTTCGCTTTTTCTCTTGTTTCAACAAGCCCTCTTTCAACTAATAATACGTCTAATCGTTCTTTTTTACTTTTCATATGTCATTGAGCCCTTTTTTGTTTCTTTCTAACCATTGATTGCAATTTTAAGACGAGATTTTCCGTCGTCAGTCCGATTTCTTCCAGAAGCTTATTGACGCTGCCATGTTCAATGAAGCGATCGGGAATTCCCATCCGGTCAATTTTTGCTTCATGATAACCATGGTCATGGGCAAATTCAAGAACGGCGCTTCCGAATCCGCCCTGTAATACAGCTTCTTCAACCGTAATAATTGGAATGTTTTCATTTAAGATGGCATGGAGCATTTTTTCATCAAGCGGTTTTATAAATCGGGCATTGACAACCTTTACGGTAATTCCTTGCTTTTCCATTAAAACCGCTGCTTCCATTGCCATTGGAATTGTTGTTCCAAAAGTTAAAATAGCGGCATCTTTACCTTCCCGTAAAACTTCCCATGTTCCAATCGGAATTGTACGCAGCTTTTCATCCATTGGAACGCCGATTCCGTTGCCGCGCGGAAAACGCATGGCGATCGGACCGTCATCATATTTTAAAGCAGTATTGACCATATGCTGCCCTTCATTTTCATCTTTAGGCATCATGATTACAATATTCGGCAAATGCCTTAGAAATGCAATGTCAAATACACCTTGGTGTGTCTCGCCGTCCGCTCCGACCAACCCTGCCCGGTCAATGCCAATAAATACATTTAAGTTCTGGCGGCATATATCATGGACAACCTGGTCATATGCTCTTTGCAAAAAGGTTGAATAAATCGCCAAAAACGGCTTCATATTTTCCAAAGCCAATCCTGCGGCAACCGTTGCCGCATGCTGCTCGGCAATCCCGACATCATACATGCGGTCCGGAAATTCTTTGGCGAATCCTTCTAATTTAGAACCTACAGGCATTGCCGGAGTGATCGCGACAACCCTTTCATCTTTCCGAGCTATTTTTCGGACGGTTTCACTGATGAGCTCGCTCCAGGCAGGAGGTGTATTAACAGGTTTTAGGAAGTCGCCTGTTTCAATTTTATAAGGACCTGTTCCATGCCAAGTTCCCGACCGATCATTTTCAGCAGGATAGTAACCTTTTCCTTTTTTCGTGATGACGTGGAGCAAGACAGGTCCATCTGTTTTCTTCGCATAGTTCAAGTTTTCAAATAAATCCTCAAAACTATGTCCGTCTACCGGTCCAAAATATGTAAAACCGAGTTCTTCAAAAAAGATTCCCGAAACAAGCATATATTTTAAACTGTCTTTTATTCTTTCCGCAGTAGAAGCAAGCTTGCCTCCGACAGCAGGAATCTTTTTTAACAGCATTTCCAGCTCATCTTTTACCCAATGGTATTTGCCGGCAGATCGAAGCCTTCCCAAAATATTATGTAAGGCTCCTACATTTGGAGCAATCGACATTTCATTATCATTCAAAATAACAATCATGTCCTTTTTTTCATGGCCGATATGGTTTAATGCTTCCAAAGCCATTCCGCCTGTCAGTGCTCCATCGCCAATGACAGGAACGATATACGATTTTTCCTTTTTAAGATCTCTCGCAATAGCCATTCCCATAGCTGCTGACAGAGACGTTGAACTGTGTCCCGTTTCCCAGACGTCATGAACGCTTTCATTTCTTTTCGGAAATCCGCATAGCCCCTTATATTGCCTGAGGGTATCGAACTGACTGGCTCGGCCGGTCAAAATTTTATGAACATATGATTGATGCCCGACATCCCAGATTATTTTATCTTTTGGACTGTCAAAGCATTTATGCAAAGCAATAGTTAATTCTACAACGCCAAGATTCGGTCCGATATGGCCTCCGGTTACAGACAATTTTTCAATTAAAAATTGCCTGATTTCCTTACTAAGCGCTTCCAATTCTTTATTTGATAGCTCCTTTAAAAAGGAAGGGTCTTTAATTGATAATAGATCCATTCACGGATCACTCACTTTCATGTTCTTTTATCGATGTCATATATCATTCTCGTTTTCTTCAAGAAAAGCAAGGATTTCCCTTGCTTCATTTGATTTTATTTAAAAAATAGCCGCTAACACAAACGTGATAACGGCAATGAACACAGTATTTTATCTTATTATACCATAAAAGTTTTATGTCATCAAATGATGATTATTAATGGTCTCTTTTAGCAACAAGTTCGGTGATTTCTTCAAGCAAAGAGATAGAAAGGCCTGAGTTTTTCAAATAATCCTTCGCTTTGCCAATATGGTCTGCAAGCGCGTCTTTTGCCCCCTCCATGGATAAAAGTGAAGGATATGTGCTTTTTTGATTATCTGTATCGCTTCCAACCGGCTTGCCGATTAATTCCTCCTGCCCTTCTAAATCTAAAATATCGTCGCGAATTTGAAAGGCAAGCCCTAAGTGAAAGGCAAATTGCGACAGATTTCTCATTTGTTCATCATTTGCCTTGGCAAGCATTGCACCTGCTAAAACACTGTATGCCAAAAGCTTTCCGGTTTTATGATGATGAATATACTCCAGCTCGGTTAAATCAAGCTGTTTTCCTTCCCCTTCAATATCTGCAGCTTGACCGCCGACCATTCCTTCTGCTCCGGCTGCTTTAGAAAGCTCTCTAATAAGATTCAATTTTGTGTCAGCTGCAGCATATTCTTCCGGAGTTTCACAAATGATTTGAAAACTGTATGTCAAAAGGGCATCCCCGGCCAAGACCGCGAATGCTTCTCCAAATACTTTATGGTTTGTAGGTTTTCCGCGGCGAAAATCATCATTATCCATACTTGGCAAATCGTCATGAATAAGGGAGTACGTATGAATCATTTCGATTGCTGCTGCAGTATTCAACCCCTTTTTGCTGTCATGGCCAAATGCATGCAGCGTGGCAAACAATAATAATGGGCGGATCCGCTTTCCGCCTGCCTCCAGCGAGTATAGCATTGATTCCTTTATAATGGATGGAGCTTCGAGCCGTTCAATCGATGCTCGCAAATAGTTTTCAAGCATCTCCTTATGTTCTTTTGCAAAGTCTTTCAGTTTTACACTCAACACATTACTCCTCCTCTTGGAAAGAGAAGTTTTCAGTTTTCCCATCTTCTGTTAATATTTGCGTTAACTGCTCTTCAACGTTCTTCAACTTATCATGGCAAAGTTTTGAAAGTTCCATTCCTTGTTTATAAATGGAAATTGCTTCTTCCAGCGGAACATCTCCCTCTTCAAGCCGCTCAACAATACTCTCAAGCTTTTCCATTGCTTCTTCAAATGTTAAATGATTTTCAGGCATTATTTTCACTCACTTTCTTTCCGGTCACTTTGCAAAATAAATGTCCATCAGATAACCTGACTTGAATAGATTCGCCATTTTCAATTTTTGATACGCTTTTTATGAGATTTCCATCATCGGTGTATGTTAAACTGTATCCCCGCTCCATGATTTTCAGCGGACTTAATGCTTCTAATGTCGACAAAACAGATTGAAAGTCTTTCTGCTTTTCGGTTAGAATTCCCATCATCGCCTTGTTTAGCGATCGGTTTAACCTTAGATGATTCTCTCTAGCTGATTGCATCAGTTGGGCCGGATGATTTCGTTCAAGCCTTTTTAGCAGCTGGTCCTGCTGCTCGGCTTTTAAGCCAAAGATATTGCGTGCCCCTTTCATCAGCTGTTCCGTCAGCTTATCAAGCTGTTCAAGCTTCTGTTCATATAATTTTTGCGGATACTTGAACGCATACGATTTCTGAATTCGCGTTAACTGCTCTTTATGAATCCCGATTCGCTCTTTCATTGCTCTTAAAAGGCGGGTTTTCCTGTTCATAATTCTTTCCATCAGTTCATCAATATGTGGTACAGCAAGCTCGGCGGCTGCCGTCGGAGTCGGTGCCCTGAGATCGGCAACAAAATCTGCAATCGTATAATCTGTCTCATGCCCGACTGCCGAAATAATTGGTATTTTCGAAGCAAATATTGCTCTTGCCACGATCTCTTCATTAAATGCCCAGAGCTCTTCGATGGAGCCGCCGCCCCTTCCGACAATTAAGACATCAATTTCTGCTCTTTCGTTTGCCAATTCAATCGCCTTTGAAATGGAACGCCCTGCCTGTTCACCCTGTACGAGGGCAGGAAGAATAAAAATTTTTGCAATCGGATACCGTCTTTTAATTGTCGTTAAAATGTCCCTGATCGCCGCTCCCGTTGGTGAAGTTATGACACCGACAATTTTCGGATATTTTGGGATCTCTTTTTTCACAGCAGGATCAAACAGCCCCTCTTTTTCCAACTTTTCCTTCAGCTGCTCGAAAGCAAGGTACAATTCACCAATCCCATCGGGCTGCATGTCTTTCACATAAATCTGGTATTGGCCGCTCGGTTCGTAAACGGTTATATCGCCTCTAATTAATACTTTCATCCCATTTTCAGGAATAAATTTCATAAAACGATTATAACTCGTAAACATAACGGCAAGAATTCGTGCCTTTTCATCTTTTAATGTAAAATACATATGGCCGCTCGAATGCTGTTTAAAATTTGAAATTTCCCCTTTAACTAGAACATCCTGCAAATGTGGATCGGCATCAAATTTTCTTTTAATATATTTTGTTAAAGCGTTAACCGTTAAATAACGCGTTTCTTTCATAGAAAGCTCCTTCTATCATTACAAATAAAAAAACTGTCCCCTTCTATTATAAAATCAGATTCTATTTCCGTCACCTAGTGCTAGGACGGAAAGGAATAAAAACTCAAATAGAAAAGGGACTTATTTCATCTACCTTTATTTTATTTTTTGCAGCTTTGATTGAAAGTTTTTCGCTGCTTTCAAAGTGTTATACATAAGCATCGTAATCGTCATCGGTCCGACCCCTCCAGGTACAGGGGTGATATAACTGGCAATTTCCTTTGCTTCCTCGAAGGCAACATCTCCGCACAGTTTTCCTTCTTCATTCCGATTGATCCCTACATCAATTACTACCGCACCTTCCTTAATATAGTCGGCCGTAATAAAATTGGCCCTACCTACTGCGGCTACAAGGATATCAGCGTTTTTGGTGTGTGCTTTTAAATCTTTCGTTTTTGAATGACAGTATGTAACAGTTGCGTTTTCATTAAGGAACAATTGTCCTGATGGCTTACCGACAATATTGCTCCGGCCGACCACAACGACATTTTTCCCGGCTGCGTCAATCCCCATTTCCTTAAGCAAAACCATGATCCCATACGGCGTACAAGGCAAAAAGGCATCCTGCCCTGTCATCATCCGCCCGATATTGATGGGATGAAAACCATCTACATCTTTATCAGGCGATATTGTCTCTATCACTTTCACTTCATTTATATGGTCAGGAAGAGGCAGCTGAACGAGAATTCCATGGATGGTATCGTCATGATTTAATTCTTCAATCTTACTTAACAATTCTGATTCTTGAACTGTTTCTGGATACTCAATTAACAAAGAATGCATCCCAAGTTCTTGGCAGGCTTTTTGCTTGCTTGTCACATATGTTCTTGATGCCTGGTTGTTTCCGACAAGGATGACTGCCAAACCGGGTGTCACATTATTTTTTTTCAATTCGTCAACTTCTTTAGCAATTTCGCTTCTTTTTTTCTTGGCAATGTCTTTTCCGTTAATAATTTGAGCTGTCATGATCTTTCCTCCGCTTTTTAAAAATTTTATTCGTTTGCTGTTTATAAACTATCTTTCACTTTCGAAAGAACACCGTTAATAAATCTGCTGGATTGTTCATCACCATAAATTTTCGCAATTTCAATTGCCTCATCAAGTACAACATTAGCCGGAACCTCATCACGGCAATATTTTAATTCAAATACTGCCATCCTTAACAAATTCCGGTCCACATTTGCCAGCCGTTCCAATGTCCATTTTTCAAGATGTTTTTTAATCGTTTCATCTATTTCATCACGGTTTTGAACAGTTCCTTCTACCAATCGGGTTAAATATTCATCACCCCGGGCATCTTCCAATACATGTTCTATCGCTGCATCAGGTTCCGCATTACTTACATCAATTTGGAACAATGCCTGCAATGCTTTTTCTCTGGCTGTGCGTCTTTTCATTCTGTTATGCTCCTTTTCGGCTAGTATGTCCACTTTTCATAACAAGATAATAGCATAAGTGAAGGCCGTCTGCATTCGTTCGGAATAATATTTTTCATTAAACTACCTTTAAAACTAAGAAAAACCAAAGGCATCATCTGCCTTTGGTTTTGTTTGCGCATTTCTTATTACATTTCTTGTTCGTAATCGCTTTCAGCCTTTTGGTTTTCGAATTGAATTCCGACAACATGGATGTTGACTTCCTGTGCTTCAAGGGCAGTCATGTTCAAGAGCGCTTGGCGGATATTATCTTGAATTTTTTGGGCAACAGCCGGGATGGAGACGCCGAACTTCATAATGCAATACACATCTACCTTTATGCCGTCCTCCGTTAATTCGACTTTAACGCCTTTGCCGTGGCTCTTCTTTCCAAGACGTTCGACGACACCTGTTGCAAAATTGCCGCGCATTTGTGAAACTCCTTCTACTTCTGAAGCGGCAATTCCTGCGATTACTTCAATCACTTCAGGGGCAATTTCCACTTTCCCTAAGCCCGTATTTTCTTGATTCATCTCAAGAATTTGATTCTCGGTCATTTATGGCACCTCCGATTAATCGTCTGTTTTCATCACATCATACATTTCAAGAAACTTTGTATTGAATTGACCCTCCACAAATTTTTCATGGTTGAGCAGCCTTAAATGGAATGGTATGGTCGTATGAATCCCGTCGATCACAAATTCGCTCAACGCCCTTTTCATTCGGTCAATTGCTTCTTCACGCGTACTTCCATATGTGATCACTTTCGCAATCATTGAATCATAGTATGGCGGAATGGAATAACCCGGATAAGCGGCAGAATCGATGCGCACGCCAAGTCCTCCAGGCGGTAAATACATATTAATCTTTCCAGGGGATGGCATGAAATTTTTCTCAGGATTTTCAGCATTTATGCGGCATTCAATAGCCCAACCATTAAAGGTTACATCTTCCTGTTTTAAATTCAGCCTTTCACCTGAAGCAATTCTAATTTGTTCTTTAATCAAATCAACACCCGTCACCATTTCCGTAACAGGATGTTCCACCTGAATGCGCGTATTCATTTCCATGAAATAAAACTTGCGATTGCGGTAATCATATATAAATTCTACCGTGCCTGCGCCTGTATAATCAACCGCCTTTGCAGCTTTTACTGCGGCAGTACCCATTTCTTCACGGATTTCGCCATCAAGGGCCGGCGACGGCGTTTCTTCTAACAGTTTTTGCAGGCGCCGTTGAATTGAGCAATCTCTTTCTCCAAGATGAATAACGTTTCCATATGAATCCGCAAGAATTTGAATTTCAACATGGCGAAAATCTTCAATATATTTTTCAATATATACTCCTGGATTGCCGAATGCCGTTAAAGCTTCCTGCTGGGTGATATTAATCCCTTTGATCAAATCCTGTTCGGTCCTTGCAACGCGGATCCCTTTTCCGCCTCCTCCGGCAGTTGCCTTAATGATTACCGGAAAACCGATTTTTTTCGCCAATTCTACTCCTTCTTCAGGACTTTTAATAATGCCTTGCGATCCCGGAACAATAGGCACTCCTGCTTCCCTCATCGTTTCTCTGGCAATGTCCTTCGTACCCATCTTTGTTATCGCTTCAGGGCTCGGTCCGACGAAAGTAATATTTACTTCCCGGCAAAGCTCTGCAAAATCAGCGTTTTCAGCCAGAAAACCATACCCCGGATGGATGGCATCACAGCCGGTCAGCTTGGCGACGCTGATGATATTCGTAAAGTTCAAATAACTGTCCTTTGATGCGGTCGGGCCAATGCAATATGCTTCATCGGCCATCTGCACGTGCAAAGAATCCCTGTCTGCTTCAGAATAGACGGCAACAGATTCAATCCCCATTTCTCGGCAAGCTCGGATAATACGGACAGCAATCTCTCCTCTATTGGCAATCAATAATTTTTTTATCATACTTATTTTCTCCTTACTCAGGTTTTACCAAAAATAAAGGCTGGCCGTATTCAACAAGCTGTCCGTCTTTCACAAGGATTTCAACTATTTCACCGTTTACCTCCGCCTCAATTTCATTAAACAGCTTCATGGCTTCGATAATGCACACAACAGTATCTTTCGTGACGACTGACCCTTTTTTGACAAATGGTTCAGCATCTGGAGAAGGTGCTTGATAAAAAGTACCAACCATAGGAGATGTGATTTTATGTAAATTCGATGTATCAGCGGCAGTCTCTTGCTTCAATTCCTCTTTCGGCTCTGCTGCTTTTACTTCGGCCTGCACAACCGGAACCGGTTCTGCCGGCGGTTTTGGCGCTTCATTAACAGTTGTTTGTAAAACAGGCTGGGAAACAGCAATCGTTTCAGTACTGCTTTTTTTCAATTTTATTTTTGAACCTTCATGTTCAAATACGAATTCTTCAATGCTTGATTTGTCAATAAGTTTTATCAGTTCGCGAATTTCTTGGACTTTTAGCATTTTTTACACCTCAGTCATTCAAAAATTAAGACTAACTAATAACATCATACGATAATACATAATGCAAGTTCAATATCATAAATGTATGGTTGTTTTTCAGTCTTCCATTTACAAATATTTTTTAGAACAATTGCGGTTTTTTTAAAAGGATTATCATGAACAATAGGGAAACAATATATGGAATGCGAAATATAAAACCGCAGATTCAGTTGAAATAATTGAAGATCCAACAAAAATAAAGGAAAGCCCGATCCAAAGGGCTCTCCCTATAGATTTTCCAGTATTTTATTTTTTCGGCTGAAATTTCACTGCCACATGTTCCAAATCGTTGATTTCTTGTTTCACCATTTGGATGATTTCATTTGCAGCAGATGGAGAAAGCTTATCTGCTTTAACGGTAATTCTCACCTGGCCTCCGTCTACGCGAACTAAAGCATCTTCATAGTCCATTGCTTTTATTAATGATTCAAGCAATTCCTCTTTTAAGGCAATTTCGTCGAGCTTTTTCATTTCGTCATATGCCTGATTGCGTTTTTCCGTTGGAAGGTCTGTAGAGCCAACAATTTCTTCAAGCTGCTCTTTCCTTTTGCTTCGCTGATCGTCAAGATCCATCCTTAACGCTTCAAACACTTCATCGCTGGCCGTCTCAGATATAATCTTGGTTCCTTGATCGGTTTGAGAAGTTGCCATTTCATTTTCTTCGCCTTTTACCGCTGATTTAGGACCATCGCTCTTTTGTTCTATTCCAGCCACTCCGTTGCTGTTTTGTTCCGGCGATGTAATGTAATAAACAGATAAAACAACCACCAAACTTAACATTGTTAATAGCCAAACTGTTTGCTTTTTCAATAACATTTATGAATCCCCCTTCGATTTTTTCGGCATAACCGCAACCCGATGGCTTGGTACATCCAGAACCCTCGTTACAGCCTCAATTATCCATTTTTTTATTTGAATGTTGTCTGCCCCTTTTGCCACAACAAGAACTCCGCGAATTTCAGGTTTCTTTGTTTCAACGACAATCGGAATCTCTTTTTCTCCGTTGCGGACGATGACCAATTGTTCATCTTTAGAAGCATCTTCTACTTTTCGTGTTCCGCCTTCCCGATCCGTTTCGGTTGTCGTTTGAGACTGTGTTACGAAATTTTTTTCTAATATCTGTTTTTCAGTCGCATCCACATTGACTACAACGGTGACATCATCTACGCCAAGGATGCCTTCCAATGCCTCTTTTAACTGAGTTTCATATGCTTCTTCATAATGCTGCATCAAACTCTTTTTTTCTGATTTCTTTTGTCCAAAGGCTGGAACCTCTTCTGCTTTATTTGCTTCTTTATTGTTAAAAACCTGCATATCTGGCGTTGAAGCATTCCCACTGTAAAGCATATTGCTAATGAGCATAATCGCTGCACCAAACAAAAGAACGAGAAGTAAATAATGATATTTTCCAGGTTTTTTTTCTGAATGTCCTTCTTTCGAAAAGAGATTTTTAAGCCAAGTCAGCGGTCCTTTATCATTGTTCATTCTCTTCCGGTATCCCCCCTTCTATCATTACTTCAATAACTTCATCTTTCATATTCCATTTTTGCGAGAGAAAAGAAGTGATTTTTTTCGTTTCGGCAGGCTGTTCTGATGGAAGAGGATGTTTTGTATTAATTTCTATTTTTTTTACCACTTCAATTGCTCCGGATTGTTCTTTTGTCTGGCGCAACTGGACCACTATTTTTTCCAAATTTTCCGGAAATGCACTCTTGTCATCTTCATTTACTAAAAAATCAATTTTAGTAATTTCCATGCCGTACTGTTCCATCAATTCCCCCTCTGCGTCCTTTTCTAACTGGACAGCCATTTGTTCTAAAATATATGCATGTTGAGAAACTTGTATTTCTTTTTTCTTCATTTCTATTAAATTTTCCATATTTTTTTCTCCCGGATTTTCAACAAGAGCGATGGATGCCATAGCTGTTTCAAAATCTTTGGAAAATAGCTTTAGCACAGGCGTTAAAATAATCGCAATCAACAGCAAGCCGGTCACGATCTTTGTGTATTTTTGAAGATTCGAGTTAGGGAGAAGCATATCGATGACCGTTGCCAGTAAAATAAAGAGAATGATATTTGTAACCCATTCCTTTAAAAAATTCATCATTCTCCCTCCTATCTCACCATCATCGTTAAGTTTCCGGCGGCAATGATAACGGTAACGCTTAAAAAAAACATAAGCGATATGATTGCCAATGAGGCAAATACATAAACAACACTCTTGCTGATCACATCAAGGCACGCTATTACCGGACCGCCGCCAAGCGGCTGTAAAATGGCCGCGGCAAATTTGTATATAAATGCAATCATCAATATTTTGAGTGCAGGAAACGCAGCAATTAACAATAAAATGACGACCCCGGCTATCCCCACTGTATTTTTTAAAAGAACAGATGCATTAATGACTGTATCTGTCGCATCCGTGAATGCTTTTCCAATAACCGGAATAAAATTCCCCGTAAGAAACTTAGCCGTTCTAATCGTTACTCCGTCCGTAATTGCAGTTGAAGCACCCTGGACAGATACTACACCAAGGAAGACAGTCAAAAATAAACCAAGCAAGCCGATGCTCCAATTCCTGAGCATTTGGGCAAGCTGTGTGACTTTGTAATGCTCGGTCAGTATACTGACAATGCTTAACAATGCTGATAAAAACAAAAGCGGGAGAACAATATTTTGAATAACAAGCCCGCTCGTGTTCATTAAGAACAGAATAACCGGGTGGAAAAAAGCCGCGGAAATTACCCCGCCTGATGAAGCAATCAGCGCGAGCAAGAGAGGTATTAGGGCAAAGATAAAGTCAATCATTGATCCGATCGCTTCTTTTGAGTAAGTTATCGCAACGTGAAAACTGTTTAATGCAATAATGATCAGCACGATAAAAACGATCGAATACGCAACTTTGCTGATTGTGCTGTTTTCAAATGAATTTTGCAAAGACTGCAAAAACATGCTGAATATCGTCAGTAAAATCAGAGAACCAAGCAGTTTTCCATTCACGATAAATTCATGAAAAACAAATTTCACAATCCCGGTAATCCATTGTTCAAAAGAGAATTTTTTCTCTCCTTTTATAAACTCATACAAACTGCCCTTTTGGCTTTCAGGCAAAAACCCGCCATACTGGTGAATAATATCTTCCCAAAATCCCTTCAATTCATCGATATTTAGATTTTCCAGCTGTGAATCGACAAGCATTTCTGTATCAGGTAATTCTCCGGTTTCTACTTGTTCCGGAGAGGCTTGTACAACCGGAACGATCAAAAAAAAGAAAGGTATGACAATGGATAAAACTTGCAATATCTGCTTCATTATTACACCTCTTCCATTGAAGGAAAATTGCTGTGATTAATTCGGAACCATTTGAATGATCGTTTCAATCAAAACCGTTAAGATTGGAATTGCCATAGCTAGAATGAGGATTTTTCCTGCGAGTTCAATTTTTGAAGCTATGGCGCCCTGCCCGGCATCCTTCGTAATCTGTGCGGCAAATTCGGCAATATATGCAATGCCAATGATTTTCAAGATGGTTTCAACATAGATAAGATTGACATTCGCATTAACAGCAATTTTTTCAATCATATGGATAATTTCATTAATTTTATCGACTAGAAATAAAAAGATCGTGCATCCGACAAAAACAATTAATAAGAAAGCAAAGTTTGGTTTCTGTTCTTTTACGATCAGAGCAAGGAAAGTGGCGATGAGCGCAATTCCTGCTATTTTGATGATTTCAATGGGAGAGCCCCCCTTTACCCCTGAAATAGGAACACGGATTTAATCTTTTGAAAAAGATCATCGACGATCGATGCAACCATAAACAAAATATAAATAAAACCAAAAAGTGTAACCCATTGGGCATATTCTTTTTTCCCAACTTGGTCGAGTATTGTATGCAAAAAGGCAACGACAATTCCAACACCGGCAATTTTAAATATTACATCCACCTCTAAACCCATCGTTTCTCCTCCTAAACGCTACATAAGCAAAATGATTAATAATAATCCGGACAAAAATCCGAGACTTTTCACCATTTTTTCGTATTTTGCCTGTTTGTCCCTGGCATCTCCTTCTTCCCGTTCCAAATGGGAAAGAGCCAGCTGGATTTGTTTTTGCTGGGACACGCGGTCATGGCGGCCGAGCGTTTCGCCAAATTGTTTCATAATTTCAAATTCACCTTGTTTAAAAGCTGTAAATTTCCATATTTCCGCCATGCTTTCTTCCCATGCATCTTTTACTGTTGTTTCTGAATTTGTTAACCGTTTTGCAAAGGATTCGAAAAACCATGATAAAGGCTTAGAGAGCTGTTGGGCCAATCGCCTGGCAGCTTCATGAAGCGGAGTATGCCCGAACATGATTTCCGCTTCCAATGATTGAAGAGCTGATTTTAATTGCCTCAACTGCCTTGGCCTTTCGCTTAAATGCCTTGATGCTTCAAAACCAGTCCAAGTAGTGGCAACAATAATCAATAGAGCCCCGATTATTTTCATCATCTAAGTCACTCTCACTTTTGAAGTAATCACTTCACCGCTTCCGTCTTTTATGAAAGTCACTGTTCCTGGACCATCTTTGCGGCTTAATTCAATAAACCGCTGAAAAATCTGCTGTTCAAGAATGTTTTTTAGGGAAGGGCGCTTTCTAACTTCCTCCAGGGAACTGCCATGTGTAGTCATAATCAGTTTTATCCCTGCATTGACAGCTTCCATAATGGCAAGGGCATCTTCCTCCCGCCCAATTTCATCGACAACGAGGACATCCGGACTCATCGAACGGATCATCATCATCATTCCTTCAGCCTTTGGGCAAGCATCAAGAACATCGATTCTGTTTCCGAATGTAAGCTGAGGGATGCCTTTTACACATCCGGCGATTTCTGAACGTTCATCCACAACTCCAACTTTGGATGCACCGAACCCAAGGTCTTCATTTCCAGTTGAAATGATTCTGGCAATATCACGAAGGAGGGTTGTTTTTCCTGTCTGCGGCGGCCCAATAATCATTGTATGGAGCCAGCCATTATTAAATAAAAAGGGAACGAGGCGATCCGCAATTCCAATTCTTTCTCGGGCAATTCTGATATTAAAGGATGAAATATCTCTGATCGCTTTCACCTGGCTATTTTCAAGAATGACTTTTCCGGCAAGGCCGACCCGGTGCCCGCCCGAGATTGTGATATATCCCCTTTTCAATTCTTCTTCAAGTGTGTAAATTGAATAGCCGCTAATTTTATTCAAAAGCTGCAGAGCATCTTCCGGTTGAACAGTGTATGACAAAAACATGCAGGTTCCTTTCATTGTTACTTCTAAAGGCCTGTTAATACGGACGCGGATTTCTTCTATTTCTTTTTGTCGAAAAGAAGGGATTTGTTCGAGTCTTTCTGCAATTGATTTCGGCAAAAAGTTGATAACAGTTTCCAAATTTGACTCCTCCTCCCGGAATGATTTGTCTCCGCTTTTGTTTTCAGGCTTGAAAGTGTCCTCTTACTAATTAAAATGTATGCCTGCTTGGCCGCATTATGACTTTTAATAAATGAAAGCTTGGCAATGAATTTAGCACGGAATTTAAATGAATGAATCAAAGGCCAATGCCGTACATTTTATGGAAAGGAAATGTTGAAGGGATGAGGTGGGAAGAAGATGCATTATCATCAGCCGATTTATCGGGGAACAGGCCAACGAAATAATAAAAATATTTTGAAAGTAATTGGAGAAGGAAGCATTTCCGCCCGGCCTGACAGAGCAACTGTGATTCTTGGTACGACAACAGAAGATCAGGATTTGGCAAAAGCTCAATCTGAAAATGCAGAAGCTATTTCAAGGGTAATTGGTTCGGTTCTTGAATTGGGGATACCGAGAGAAAATATTCAAACTTTTGATTATAGGGCTGAACCGCAATATCGTTATGAAGACGGAAAACAAATTTTTATAGGCTACAAGGTGACCCATTTATTGAAAATTACGATTGACCGAGTGGATCAAGTTGGAAGGTTAGTGGATACTGCGGTGAAAAACGGGGCTAACACGGTTAATAACATTGATTTTTCGGTTTCAGACCCAATACTTTACTATAACAAGGCTTTAGCAAGTGCAGTACAAAACGCCTTGTTAAAAGCACAAACAATTGCCGGTTCACTTGGAGTAACCCTTATCAAAACTCCCAGGCAAGTAATTGAGGAAAGCCAAGCGCCAAAACCGATTCCCTTTTTTACAACAGCTATGGTAAAAGGTGTCTCAACTGTTCCAATTGAAGCAGGCAAGTTAACGATCTCTGCTGTTGTTCGTGCTGAATATCAGTACTTCTATTGAATGGACCTTTTAAGATGAGAGAAGATTTTTTCTGCAATAAAATAACCGGTTCATATGAATGAACCGGTTGTCATCTAAAAAATATAAAGCCGCTGTTGCCGCCGATCAATATGGAGTTTCAAAACCTGCTCCACCAGGTGGGTGTCCGCAAAAACGTTCGCAGCGTCCTCAAGCCAAGGTGGGAGGCATGCCGTTCCGGTTTTGATGTAGGACTCCCTTTAATAAGTCAAAGGTTGAAACTTCATACACTAACGAACAACTCAGCCTTAAGTATTTACTATTCTACAGAATCACTTGCAGATTTGCAAGTGATAAAAATTGGTTTTAAATCCTTTCACTTCCCGAAATTTCTTAATTTTACTAAGCCCGGGAAACGTAAGAGCCATCTTCTGTGTTGATGATAAGACGGTCGCCTTGGTTCACAAAGAACGGAACTTGAACAACTAAACCTGTTTCAAGAGTTGCTGGTTTTGATCCGCCTGAAGCTGTGTCACCTTTAATGCCAGGCTCTGTTGCTATTACTTCAAGTTCAACTGTGTTCGGCAATTCAATTCCGAGTGTCTCTCCCTGGAACATCATAATATATACTTCCATATTTTCTTTCAAAAACTTTAATTCATGTTCAATTGAAGAAGCAGGCAATTCAATTTGCTCATAAGTTTCGTTATCCATGAACACATGCTGGTCGCCGTTTGCATAGAGGTATTGCATTTTGCGGTTATCGATCTGTGCCCGCTCCACTTTTTCACCGGCACGGAACGTTTTTTCCTGAATCGCACCAGTTCGAAGGTTGCGAAGTTTGGAACGTACAAATGCAGCGCCTTTTCCCGGTTTTACGTGTTGGAATTCAAGAACACGCCAAATTCCCCCGTCTACTTCAATTGTTAATCCTGTACGAAAATCGTTCACAGAAATCATGTTAAGTTTCCTCCTACATACATACGTTTAAAGAATAATCAGCTCTTTTGTTGAGTGAGTCAGCGTTTCATTATGATCCTTTGTTATTAATGTATCGTCTTCAATACGGACACCGCCGAGGCCAGGTATGTATATTCCCGGTTCAACGGTTACGACCATTCCCGGTTCTAATACAATATCGGACTTGATGGATAATGCAGGGCCTTCATGAACTTCCAACCCAATGCCGTGGCCTGTCGAATGCCCAAAGTTTTCTCCATAACCTTTTTCGGCAATAAAGTTTCTTGTTAAAGCATCCGCTTCTTTTCCGGTCATGCCTGGCTTTATTCCTTCCATTCCCCGTAATTGGGCCTCCAAAACAATATCGTAAATTTCTTTCAGTTTATCATCAGGTTTTCCGACAGCAACAGTCCGGGTGATATCAGAAACATATCCTTTATAATATGCTCCAAAATCAAGTGTAACAAAATCACCGGTTTCAATGATTTTTTCACTAGCTACCCCATGTGGCAGTGCAGAACGGTAACCCGATGCGACGATAATATCAAAGGATGATGATGTTGCGCCGGCTTTTCTCATAAAGAACTCGAGCTCATTCGAAACCTCCAATTCAGTAACCCCTGGACGAATAAACTCTAATATATGTTTAAAAGCGGCATCAGCAATGTCCGCTGCTTCCTTTAATATCTTAATCTCTGATTCCGTCTTAATCAAGCGCAACTTTTCAACAACACCGGATACAGGTACAAGCTCCGCTCCAACGGCTTTTTCATATGCTTTATATGATGAATAGGATAAGTGGTCCTGTTCGAATCCAAGTTTTTTAATCCCCAATTTCTTTACTTGTTCTGCCACTTCGTCAGGGATGGATCCTTTATGTTGAATAATTTCATAGCCTTCACACTGTTTTGTTGCTTGTTCAATGTAACGGAAATCTGTAATCAATTGTGCATTTCCACTACCGATTAAAACAACTCCGGCACTCCCTGTAAAATTTGTCATGTACCGGCGATTATATGGGCTTGTAATGAGTATCCCATCAATTCCAAGCTTTTCAAAGGCCGAGCGCAATTTTTCAATTTTTTTCATATGATCCTCTCTCCTTCGCTAATTCCAAAAGAGCTTCAAAAGCCAATTCATAGCCCTTTAATCCCAGCCCCACGATCTGTCCCTTTGTCACAGGGGCTGTAACCGATACATGACGAAACGACTCACGCGCATGAATGTTAGAAATATGTACTTCAAT
Source organism: Bacillus methanolicus (assembly GCF_028888695.1). Lineage (NCBI taxonomy): Bacteria > Bacillati > Bacillota > Bacilli > Caryophanales > Bacillaceae > Bacillus > Bacillus methanolicus. Next base: position 1,863,854 of record NZ_PNFF01000001.1, read on the forward strand.
AACCGGCACTGATATCCCTGCAATTGCATCGCGAATTGCATAGCTGTAATGTGTATATGCACCTGGGTTAAAAATAATTCCATCATAGTTTTCCTCGTTCGCTTGATGAAGTCTGTCAATCAGATTTCCTTCATGGTTTGATTGAAAACAAGAAATTTCTACTCCATGCTGTTCCCCTATTTTCTTCATGCGTGTTTCAAGATCTCTCAATGTTTGTTCACCGTAAATCCCAGGTTCCCTTTTTCCCAACAAATTTAGATTTGGTCCATTTAGCAACAAAATTTTCTTCATTTTTCAGCTCCTGCACATATCGTAATGTTCAATAAAAATATTCTATCACAGATTTTTCGCATTTAACTAGATAGAACAATTAAGAGGAAGTTTCGGCATGTTCTCCCCTCCGGTTTTGTATTTCATTTTCTTCATATGATATTGAATAACCGACAAATACTCCAAAAAGAATGTAAAAACAAACCGAAGTAATAACCGTATCGCGTTTTAGGTCACCAAATGGACTGATTCCGGGGAATATCGGATTTAAAACAAAGAACACAAGCAAAAATAGTATAATGCCATAGGCGGCCCCGATCCAGATGCTTTTGAATTTTCTTAATGCAGCATAGTATATGAGAGCTGCACCGATTGATACAATTCCGATCAAAATAATGGAAATCACCGTTCCGAGCCATTCCTCTTTCCAATTGCCGTTAACCCAAGGTTCCAAAATAACGTTTGGGTGAATTTCTGTAAAATTAAAAACGTAAGCAAGATAGGCGATCGAGCTCATTAATATCCCGCCAATTAGCCCTGTCCAAACAACCATTGCAATGAAAGACATCGGTTTTTCCCGCTGATCATGCCCGGATTTATTTTGATTGTCTGCCATAAAGAACACCTCCATTTTTATTATGTCCCGAGGAAAAAGTTCCTTGCACCGTGAATGAAAAACCATTAGAATATCTGTCCATTCTAGAGATTTTAGTCATTTTTTAGTAGAATAAAAATAAGTACATACAGCTTTATAAATATTGTTTGCTGTTTTGTTCAAGTTTATCGCGTAGAGGTTGGTGTTGACATAAATGTCTCAAAAACAGAAGCCGCTTTACGGCGGACAAGCAGTTGTCGAAGGAGTGATGTTTGGGGGTAAACATCATTACGTAACTGCAATTAGAAGAAAAGATCAATCAATCGAATATTTCCGACTGCCCCGAAAATCAAATCGAGCTCTTACATTTTTGAAAAAAATTCCGTTTATCCGCGGGATAGTTGCGATTATTGAAGCAAGTGCCAACGGATCAAAGCATTTAAATTTTTCAACGGAAAGATATGACTTAGACCCGAAAAACGACGATCTAATTAAAGAACAAAAGACATCTAAACTAACGATGATTCTTGGAGTCGCCGCTATCGGAGTAATTTCCTTTTTGTTCGGAAAATTTCTGTTTACACTAATTCCGGTTTTTTTAGCTGAGCTCACAAGGCCGATTTTTTCAAGCGATTTCGCCCAAATTCTCGTTGAAGGTTTTTTTAAGCTTTTGCTGCTTCTGGCTTATATTTATTTTGTGTCTTTAACACCAATTATTAAAAGGGTGTTTCAATATCATGGTGCAGAGCATAAAGTAATTAATACCTATGAAAACGGAAAAGAGCTTACAGTTGAAAATGTGCAAGCCCATTCTCGTCTTCATTATCGTTGCGGAAGCAGTTTTATTTTATTTACAGTGATTATCGGCGTTTTTGTTTATATGCTCGTTCCAACAGAGCCTTTATGGGTAAGGGTAATCAATCGATTAGCATTAATCCCTGTCGTACTCGGTATTTCTTTTGAAGTGCTGCAGCTGACAAATAAGCTCCGTAACATTCCGGTATTAAAGTATCTCGGTCTCCCCGGGTTATGGCTTCAACTGTTGACAACGAAAGAACCGAAAGACGAGCAAGTGGAAGTTGCAATTCTTTCGTTTAAAGAGCTCTTAAGAATGGAAAAAGAAACAAATGAACAATTAAAATCGGAGGAAATTGTGTAAAAGTATCGGACTGAAGTTTAAAATAGGGAAAAAATGCTCATCATGCTCTTAGGGAGGTGGCTTTCTTGAAAAATCGGACTGCAAATTTGGTTGTTACAGGTCTCATTATCCTTGCAAGTATAGGAATTGTTGAAAGAATGCTTGCAAATCCAGCCGGTTTTTTACAGAGAATAGCTGTCATTATTTTGATCGGTGGTATTGTTTTTTTTCTCGTCCGACGCTTTTACCTATCGACCCCTGAGAAGCAAGAGCAGCGAGCATTTGTTAAAGCCGCAAAAAAGTCTAAGAAGAGATTCACACAAAAGAATGGCAAGCAATCAAACCGTCGTTCAAATGTTGGCTCTCTTTCATCGTTTAAGAAACAAAGCAGAAGCAAGAAAAAGTCCCCTGTCCATCTAACTGTTATTGAAGGTAAGAAGGGAAAAAAGAAAAATCGAGCCTCATTTTGAGGGTCGATTTTTTTCTGTTCGATGTATTTTGAGGATTTCCTGCAGGAAGCCTCTATGTTTGGCTATACAAGCAGCTGCCGTTTTTATTATTTCTAATAACTCCACTTTGTAAAAAATTGCTTTGCCGATTTACGTCCAAGAGACAGCAATGCTTGTTTGTTTTCTTCTGTTAATGAAAATTCGGTAGTCATGAATCTTTCGGTAGGAATGAATATAATATTTTTTTCGTGTTTTCTTGAGATATATCGTGCATCGTGAGCATCTTTCATCGTTTCAAAAAGCGCTTCAAATAATTGCAAAGCATTCGTAATTTTATGCTGTGGAAGGTCATACGTATTACGGCTGAGCTTAATTCCAAGAACTGGTCTAACTTTCTTTACATGCTCTTTATCAAACAGCCACATTGGAAAGTTGCTTAAGACTCCTCCGTCAACGATTATGTTCGTCCCGGACTTTGTTCTGAGCTTAACCGGTTCAAAGAAGAACGGAAGGCTGCAGCTCATTCTTATTGCCTTGGCAATCGGGAATGTATCTTGATGGATTCCATATTTTTGTAAATCATCAGGGAGAACGAGCAACCGGCCGTTCGATAAATCTGAAGCAATAACCCGTAAAGATTGTGGCGGCAAATCAGCAAATGTTCTTAATCCTTTTGCTGCTAATTTCTCCTGCAGCCATGTTTCAAGAGCATTTCCCTTATATAAGCCAAGGCGCCAATAAAAAAACAGCCATTTTGCAATTGGAAATGGTATGAGGAACGTCCGCGGATCCATGAAAGTTTCTAAATCAAGTTCTTCGATCAATTGGTAAATCTCTTCACCTGTATATCCTGCGATGACTAAGGCGGCGATAATCGATCCGGCACTTGTTCCTGCAACGCGTTTAAATCGAAACCCTCTTCTTTCGACTTCTTCAATTGCACCAATCAAGGCAAATCCTTTGATGCCCCCTCCGGAAAAAACGCCGTCTATATACATTTGCGCCACTCCTGTCGATGTAGTCACTTGATACATCTTTAAGCAAGTGAACGTGAAAATAGTACGGCGGACAGGTTAAAAAGTTCGATTCCTATCCATTTTAACTATTTGGATCTTATCAAACGGAATTTTTTTGAATCCAAGTAATTGGACTTTTTCATAAACTGTCAACTATATTAGGTAGTTCCATAATTGGTCTAACATTTCGTTCGCCTTGATATGGTCTAAAATCAATTTCACCTAATTTAGTGCCTACATCAAATTCCCCAATAAGACTATCAAGCATTATAAATGCAGCACCAACTAAATCTTCATTTTCGTCCGTGTAATCTTTAATATAAAGGATAATATCCAGATAGTTTTCTTTCTTGTCCCTTATATAGGTGAAAAAAACGTTTTCAGTTTTTAACACGGTTTCATTATATCGAATTTCATGTTCCCCACTCTGTCGTTGTCTAAAAGCAATAATTTCAAATTTATCCAACTTAGGTGCTGATTTTACGAGGTTAATGACATCTGGAAATGCTGAAACGATTCCATTAGCACTAATAATAAATTCTCTTTTTCCTTTATTGATATCGGCGCTGAACTCAAAAGTTAGATCATGGTTAATCTTCGATAATTGTAACTCAAGATTATTAAATAATAATTCATATTTTCTTTCATCCAATTGAAAATATTCTTCCGAATGCTTCTCGAACCACATCCAAAACTCTTTTTCACTAGATTTTTTTCGAAAAAGTCTCTTAATCATATATCCTCCAAAATAATATTTTCTTCTTAAATAAATGAATGAGAAAACCAATTTTCCTTACATAAAGCAACCAATTTTTTTGGTCTCCATTTTAAAAAAGATAATTTCATAGTATCAGTATCGTCTTGCTGTGCAATCCAAAAAAGCCAACAAAAAATGCTGACTTTTTTATATTTAATTCCATCTTACACCTAATTCTCTTCCACCTCTAAGATAGAATTTACCCACCTTAACATCGTATCCTCCTTTGAAATTTTTCAACATTTTATAAATTGTTTCATAATCACCGTGGCCTAAACGAGCCAATGCTTTAGCACCTAACTTGTAACTATTGTCATTGCGTCCTAAAAGCATTACTTTTCTATTTGCATCATAAGTGATAAATACACCCTTTTCACCGCTGGCTGCACCAAAACCATATTTATGACCATTGATGGTTACACCTTCTTTAATGAAAATATCTTGCACTTTAGCAGCAATTCCCGACAATTTTGGTTCTGCTTTAAATTGGATGCTTGTTTTTTTACTTTCAGACATGCCTTTTTTAGTAACTGTAACAAAAATAGTTCCAGCTTTAGTTCCTACCTGCTTAATACTCCAATGTTCCCTACTTTTACCCTCTACAGGCTTTGATTTTAATAAAAGCTTGTTTTTCGAATCATAAACCTTAACGATATCTCCCTTATCTAATCCATAAATATTTAAAAAATCGGCACCTACTAAATTATCAATAGTAATCTGAGATTTTTCTAATGCAGGACTCTGTTCTACTTTAGCTGCATTTACTAGTTCGGTCATACTAGTTAGACTAAAAACTAGACATATGACCATTAGGTATTTTTTCATTTTAAGTTTCCTCCTTTGCAAACTATTAACATTATTGTACTGTATTGGTTAAAAATAGTAAATCATTTCATAATTTCTCTTTTTATGAGATTAGACTATCCCTGTGTACCAGGCAAACAGTTATCTCCAAACACTCGATTCCAATAAAAAACCCGGGCGAATACAAAAAAGAGGACGGAAATATTTTTCCATCCTCATTCACGTATTAATTATAACCCGCACTTTAATTGGGCATTGCAATTTGTGCAAGTATTGCAGCCGCCGATTTCTTTAACGGTTCCTTTGCGGCAGACAGGACATATATTGCCGACTTCAGAGCCGATTGTTACATCGGTCGAGCGAAGTTCGTTGATGGTTTCAACTAGAACAACGTGCTGCTTTTGCTTTTCTTCTTTTTGTTCCACTGATTCTTCAAAGGTATTTTCTTCAGCTTTTAACGTCAGCACCTGTGAATCGCGGGAACCGTCTACATAGACAGTACCGCCTTTTGCACCTCCGCGGTACAGACGCTCATAAACTTTTTCAACCTGCTCGACAGTGTAGCCTTTCGGCGCATTAACTGTTTTACTGATCGAGCTGTCAACCCAGCGCTGAATGACACATTGTACATCAGCGTGTGCTTCAGGTGATAGCTCCATCGCTGTTACAAACCAGTGCGGCAGATTGTTTTCATCTGCTTCCGGATGTTTTTCTAAGTATTCTTGAACGATTTCCGCTTTCACTTCAATAAATTTGCCGAGGCGTCCGCTTCGGTAGTAGGAAAAGGAGAAATATGGTTCAAGTCCGGTAGATACCCCAACCATTGTACCAGTGGATCCAGTGGGAGCAACGGTCAATAAATGTGAATTCCGGATTCCGTTTTCCAAAATCGCTTGTCGTATATCTTCAGGCATTTTTTTCATATATCCTGTATTGATGAAAGCTTCGCGTAAACGATTTGTTTCTTCTTCTGTTTCACCTACTAAATAAGGGAAGCTTCCTTTTTCTTTCGCAAGTTCTATAGAAGCGCGGTAAGCCGTTGTCGCGATCGTTTCAAATACTTTGTCAATTAGCTTGTTGCCTTCTTCTGATCCGTATTCGGTTTCGCAGTAAATCAAGAGATCGTGAAGACCCATTACGCCAAGGCCAATACGACGTTCTCCCAAAGCTTGCTTTTTATTTTCTTCAAGGAAATATGGAGTCGCATCAATAACGTTATCCTGCATGCGGACGCCAATTTCAACTGTGCGTTTTAATTTTTCAAAGTTAACGGTTTTATTCTCTTTGTCAGCCATTTCTGCAAGGTTTACGGCAGCAAGGTTGCAGACACTGTATGGTGCAAGAGGCTGCTCGCCGCATGGATTTGTTGCTACAACCTTCTGACCGTACGCTTTAGCATTAGTCATTTCGTTCGCGTTGTCAATAAAGAAGATTCCTGGTTCTGCAGAGTATGTTGCACATATGTTAATTAAATTCCAGAGCTCTCTCGCTTTAATTTTCTTGTAAGTGCGCACTCTATGGCCCATCTTTTCCCATTCGCGCACGTCTCCAACTTTGTGCCACTCTTCGTTATAAATTTTCATTTCTTCAGCATCATAGCTTTCAACATCCGGGAAGCGAAGTTCATATTCGCCGTCTTTTTCAACGGCTTCCATAAATTCTTTTGTTAAACAAACGGAGATGTTTGCCCCTGTTAAAAATTCAGGGTTATGAACAGTATAGGTTCCGCCTGTTCTCAATTTTTCTTCTGCTTCTTTGATAATTTTCTCGCTGAATCCGCCATAACCAGGAATGTGTTTGTAATTAACAATTCCCTGGTACATTTGTTTTTCTTGCTCCGTTAAAGGCGTAAATTTCAGCTTGTCCTTTGCAAGTTTCTTAATCGTTTCATCATTTGTGTTTTCAATTAAATACCGTAAAATGCGTGGGTTTTGCATTTTCGAAATAATAAATTCAATAATGTCAGGATGCCAGTCCGCTAGCATGATCATTTGCGCGCCCCTTCTGGACCCACCTTGCTCTACAAGGTGTGTTAATTTCGCAATGTCATCTAGCCAGGAAACGGAACCTGACGATTTTCCGTTTACACCTCTTGCCAGAGTGTTACGCGGCCTCAGCGTTGATCCATTCGTGCCGACTCCGCCGCCGCGGCTCATGATTTCCATGACCTGCTTGCGGTGTTCAGAAATTCCTTCACGAGAGTCCTGAACAAACGGCATTACATAGCAGTTGAAATACGTGACATCTGTACCGGAGCCGGCACCGTATAAAACACGGCCAGCCGGGATAAAGTTTAAATTCACAAGCTCATGGTAAAACTTTTCAAACCATTCCTTGCGCTTTTCTTCCGTTTTTTCTACAGCCGCTAAGCCTGTTGCGTTGCGTTTCGCAATTTGTTCATAGAAAATTTCAAGCGGTTTCTCAATTACATCCAAAGATCTGATAATAATTCCTGTCCTTGCTTCTTCAGGATCATCTAGAACACCTCTGAATTCTTCTTCCACTAACACCTTAGCTGATTTGTTCTCCCAATCGATTTCAAGAATGAATCCTAATCCACGGGCTGGAAATTTTGGATCTTCTTTGATGGTAAGTACGACGAAGTCTCCGTTCGTCAACGTGATTTTCTCCGTATCCTTGAAAGTATAACGATCAAGCATGACTAAACGAGAGACCCCTTTGTGAGTGATTTTCATATCAGGGGTAATTGGGTGCACTTGAGGAAAAAGTCCAATGTCCTTGTTTAATCGCTCAATGTTAATATTCATTTTTTGTCCTAACGCAACAGACATGATCACAACTCCTTCAAACTAATTTCTAGACTTCTTTTTTTGTTTTTCTTTGCTAATAGAATGCTGATTTGATTCTAGTTGTTTTATCGAATTACCCTTAAGTTACCACTTCAATCACAAAAAATCAATATATAGTATGAAAAATATTTTTAATGCCACTATATATTGTGTTTTGGTCAAATAATTCTCATTTTGTCAAAAATAAAAATAACTAGAAAAACGAGATTAAGAGAGTTAATAAACGATTTTCGTCATTAAATGATTCATTTTAACAAATTTCGGAGGTTGCACTTTCGGCTAACAGTTAGAAAGTTATTTGGAAAAATAAATAAAAGCAGCCGAAGCCGCTTTTTTCATCTTCTAAAATTCCATTCATCATTCTCGTACCGCTCTTTTGCGATTTTTTGTACATATTCAAGCTCTTCATCTGTCAGTTCATATGGCTCTAACTCAATGTTAAGCCCCTCACTAAACCCTTTTCGGAATGCTTCTTTTGCTTCTTCAAGCGTAATTTTCCGGCTGCTTATGTCGTTAATGGCAACAGCTTTGTCTTTAAACGCTTTTTGCATTCTTTCTTTTACCCGTTCATTCGGATACTTAAATAAACTGAACAGCTTATCCTCATCAAGATCCAGCAAAATCGAACCATGCTGCAGAATAACGCCTTTTTGCCTTGTCTGCGCACTTCCGGCTACTTTTCTTCCTTCGACCACAAGCTCATACCAGCTTGGTGCATCAAAGCAAACCGAAGATCTCGGATTTTTTAATGATTCTTTCTCTTCTGCCGTTTTTGGAACAGCAAAATAAGCTTCAAGCCCTAAATGATGGAACCCTTTTAAAATTCCTTCGGAAATGACCCGATAAGCTTCAGTGACCGTTTTCGGCATTTTCGGATGATCTTCAGAAACGATCACACTGTAGGTTAACTCATGCTCATGAAGAACTCCTCTGCCGCCGGTAGGCCTGCGGACAAAGCCAAGATTGTGCCTTTTAACCGCATCTAAATCAATCTCTTTTTCAACCTTTTGAAAATAACCGATTGACAATGTCGGAGGATTCCAGCCGTAAAATCTGATCACCGGAGGAATCTTTCCTTCACTGTGCCAATCAAGAAGCGCCTCGTCCAAGGCCATATTAAAAGCCGGTGATCCGTTGCCTGTATCAATAAAACGCCATACTTCTTTACTCATATGTAACCCTCTTTGTATTATTATTACTACCTTTTAAGTCTATCAAAATTCTCTCTTTAAACAAAGCAAGTCACACTTGCCTATTTTGAGTACGCAAAGATTTTTCGCCGATTTTCTTTACTCAATAGAGCCGTGGCTTATATAATTAAGAATGGCTTAGCATAGTGAAAGGAGCAAGATGGATTGGATACGCTATATTTTATTTTAATCATCGCTGGTGCTATCATTGTTTACTCAGTTATTACATGGCTTTATCAGCGAAAAATAGTTAAAACATTAACAGAAGAAGAGTTTCGCCAAGGGTATCGCAAGGCACAGCTTATTGATGTACGTGAACCGAATGAGTTTGAGGCCGGACATATTCTCGGTGCAAGAAATATTCCGCTTTCTCAGCTGAAAATGAGACTGAAGGAAATCCGTCCGGACAAGCCTGTTTATTTATATTGCCAGAACGCCATCCGCAGCGGTCGTGCTGCACAAATTTTGTATCGTAAAGGCTATAGAGATTTATACCATCTTGAAGGCGGATTCAAAAAATGGACCGGCAAGATTAAAACAAAATAATTGAGTTAAAGGAAACCGGGCTTTGCCCGGTCTTTTTGGTTAAATCCATTCTGGAAATTGACACCTTGTTTCTAACTCCCTCTTTCGCAGTTGTTTTTGAAGTGAAAAATATTGCAGGAAGCTTGAAGTTTATTGAAACCCCTCCACAATTAATCCGTACTAGTGCTGACGGACAGATAGATGGCTTTGATAGTCCGGCGGCACAAGTAGAGCGCAACGTTGAATTATTGGAGGAATGGATTCATATCCGCGGTATCCATCTTCCTGTATATGGAGTCGTTGTCTTTGCTTATCCAAAGCAGATCGTTGAATTAGCCCCTGTGAAAACAAAAGTTTTATTCCCGAAATTAATTCCTTCATATATTAAAAGCCTCTATGATAAACCTAGTAAATTGAAAAAAGATTCGTTCAACTGGTTATCCACTGAAATCATGAGCAGCCATCGAAACTATATTCCCCCACCCATTTGCGAAACGTATCATATCCCACGCAGCGACATCCGTACTGGAGTTGCATGTGAATTTTGTGGCAATCTTGGAATGATAAAAGTTTTAAGGAATTGGCGTTGTTCAAGTTGTGAAAATTATGAATACCACTTTGAACGGAAGTAAACTCCACTGAACGAGAGTAAATGCACCTTGAACGAGAGTAAACTCCACAATTCAGCCTCAAAAAATTAGGCATGGCGCGTGGCACCATGCCTAATTTTGAGTGTTATGATTGTTTTACATATCGAAGAATAGGTTTTCGGGCAGCCAATGCTTCATCTAACCGGCCGACTACTGTTGTATGCGGCGCTTCTTGTACGATTTCCGGATTTTCTTCCGCTTCTTTTGCGATTTGAATCATCGCATCAATAAACGCATCGAGCGTTTCTTTCGATTCTGTTTCAGTCGGTTCAATCATGATGCACTCTTCCACATTTAACGGGAAGTAAATGGTCGGCGGATGATAGCCGAAATCAAGCAGGCGCTTTGCAATGTCAAGCGTACGCACTCCAAGTTTCTTTTGGCGCTTCCCGCTCAATACGAATTCATGCTTGCAATGTCTATTAAACGGCAAATCATAATATTCTGCGAGTCTTCTCATCATATAGTTCGCGTTTAGCACGGCATATTCACTGACAGCTTTTAAGCCGTCCGGCCCCATTGAACGGATATATGTGTAAGCGCGAACGTTGATTCCGAAATTCCCATAAAACGGTTTGACGCGGCCAATCGAATGCGGACGGTCATAATCAAGAACATATTCCTCGCCGCGCTTCATTACTACAGGTTTTGGAAGAAACGGAATCAAATCCGCTTTTACCCCTACCGGTCCTGAACCCGGACCGCCTCCTCCGTGCGGGCCTGTAAAAGTTTTATGAAGGTTTAAATGAACAACATCAAATCCCATGTCTCCGGGACGAGCTTTCGCTAAAACGGCATTCAAGTTCGCACCGTCGTAGTATAACTTTCCGCCTGCGTTATGGACAATTTCCGCCATTTCTAAAATATTCTCTTCAAATAAACCGAGTGTATTTGGATTTGTTAACATAAGAGCAGCTGTATCTTCGCCAACTACGCGTCTTAAATCGTCCAAATCGACAAGTCCGTTTTCATTCGATTTAACGGTAATCGTTTCAAACCCGGCAACAGTAGCAGATGCGGGATTCGTTCCATGAGCGGAGTCAGGAACAATGACTTTCGTCCGCTTTGTATCCCCGTTTGCTTTATGGTATGCCCGGATCATCATCAGTCCTGTCCATTCCCCATGAGCGCCTGCGGCCGGCTGAAGCGTCACTTCATCCATGCCGGTAATCTCCTTTAAATGCTGCTGGAGGTCGTACATTAATTCCAGCGCACCCTGGACGGAACTTTCGTCCTGAAGCGGGTGAATGTGTGCAAAACCATTGAAGCGGGCAACGTTTTCATTGATTTTCGGATTGTATTTCATGGTACAAGATCCAAGCGGATAAAAACCGGAATCCACCCCGTGATTGCGCTTTGATAAAGCTGTATAATGGCGCATAATATCCAACTCGGAAACTTCCGGCAGATCAGGCTCTTCTTCACGCAAATACCCGTCCGGCAGAAGGTTGTTTACATCAATTTCCGGAACATCCATTTCAGGAAGGCTGTATCCAATGCGGCCCGGCGTGCTAATTTCAAAAATCAGCGGTTGATCTTGTTTATGCATGGAAATCCCCCAATTCTTTCACGAAAGTATCAATCTCTTCTTTTGTTCTTAATTCCGTTACAGCGATTAACATGTGATTTTCCAGATCTGAAAAATCACGGCCGAGATCATATCCGCCAATAATTCCCTTCTGTAAAAGAGCCTTGTTTACCTCTTTTACAGGCTTATTCAGCTTCACGATAAACTCATTGAAAGCAGGACCTTCAAAGACGACCTCAAAACCATTTTCTTTAAATGCCTCTTTCGCATAATACGCTTTTTGCATATTCGCTAAAGCCATCTCTTTTACGCCTTTTTTTCCTAAAGCCGTCATCGCAACAGAGGCTGCAAGTGCATTAAGGGCTTGGTTCGAACAAATGTTGGAAGTCGCTTTATCGCGGCGGATGTGCTGTTCGCGTGCTTGCAAAGTCAGAACAAAACCTCGGCGCCCTTCCTCATCCACTGTTTGGCCGACAAGACGCCCGGGCAATTTTCTCATCAGTTTGCTTGTAACGGCGAAGTAGCCGCAATGTGGACCGCCAAATGCTGTTGGTATGCCAAACGGCTGGGCATCACCGACAACGATATCGGCACCGAACTTTCCAGGAGGCGTTAATACACCGAGTGCCAACGGATTGCTCGATACGACAAACATCGCTTTTTGGCCATGAGTGATTTCCTCAATCTCTTTTAAAGGTTCTATGCGGCCGAAGAAATTTGGATACTGTACAATGACAGCCGCCACCTCATCTGTCACCATATTTTTCAGTTGCTCAATATCTGTGATCCCGTCTTTATAGGGAACTTCGACTACCTCAATATATTGTCCTTTCGCATATGTCTTTACGACTTCTTTTGCTTCTGGATGAACTGCTGAGGAAATAACTACTTTCTTTCTTCTTGTCTGGCCAGCGCTTAACATAGCGGCTTCCGCAAGAGCTGTTGCGCCGTCATACATGGATGAATTGGCTACTTCCATTCCGGTTAACTCGCAAATCATTGTTTGGAATTCAAAAATAGCCTGAAGTTCACCCTGAGAAATTTCCGGCTGATACGGAGTATACGCTGTATAAAATTCTGAACGGGAAATAACATGATCTACAATGACCGGCATGTAATGATCATAGACACCTGCTCCGAGAAAAGAAGTATTCTTCTTTAAATCTGCATTTTTCTCTGCTAAAAGAGCTAATTCCTTCATTAGGGATGATTCTGATTTTGCCGGTTTAATGTTATAGTCGCCCTTAAAGCGGACGCGTTCTGGAATATCGCTGAACAGATCATCAATAGAAGATACGCCGATTGTTTCCAACATTGCCTTTTTGTCCTGTTCTGTCATCGGTAAATAGCGATGCTTCATCGTTTGCTTTCCTCCCTGTTACTTCTTTTCCCTTTTATAAAATGGTGTTGACACGATAACTGCTTTTAGGCGCTTGCCGCGGATTTCAACTTCGACTTGATTACCAAGTTCTGCTTCCTCCGCTTTTACTAAAACAAGGCCGATATTTTTCTTCAATGTTGGGGATTGTGTACCGCTTGTTACTTCCCCAATATTTTCGTTTCCTTTATATACCTGATAACCGTGGCGCGGAATCCCTCTGTCGATCATTTCTACTCCGGCAAGCTTTCTCGGCACCCCGTTTTCTTTTTGCTGTTTTAATGCTTGTTTGCCAATAAAATCAGCTTCTTTATTAAGCTTCACGGCAAATCCGATGCCTGCTTCAAGCGGGCTTATCTCAGGGGAAAGCTCCTGCCCGTATAGTGCAAGGCTTGCTTCAAAGCGCAGCGTATCACGTGCTCCCAATCCGCATGGCATTACGCCGAATTCCTTTCCGGCCTCCAGGATCTCCTTCCAAAGAGCAGGTGCATCGATTGCATCACAATAAATTTCAAATCCGTCTTCACCGGTATATCCGGTTCTTGAGACAAGCGCTTTTTTACCGTTAATGTTCACATCCTGCTGAAATTCAAAAAAGCCGATATTGCTTAGAGTTGTTTCCGGTGTCAGCTTTTGAAGGACTTCTTCTGCAAGCGGACCTTGCAAAGCCAATTGAGCTGTTTGTTCAGACAAATTATTAATTTCAACATTTTCATCTAAATGGTCTTTGAGCCACTCGAAATCCTTTTCAATATTCGCAGCATTGACAACAAGCAAATAGCGATCTTCATCCAGCTTATAAACGAGAAGGTCGTCAACAGTGCCGCCGTTTTCATAGCACATCGCCGAATACTGGGCACCTCCGGTCTTTATTTTGGAAACATCATTCGTTAACATTTTTTGTAAATACCCAAGACTTCCAGTCCCTTTTACTTCAATTTCTCCCATGTGAGAAACATCAAATAATCCTGCCTTTGTCCGGACGGCTTCGTGTTCTTCTTTAATGCTTGAAAATTGGACAGGCAATTCCCAACCGCCAAAATCAATGGTCTTGGCACCGTATTCCTTGTACGACTCAAATAACGGTGTGCGCTTAAGCTCAGACATCATAATCCCCCTTCATCCAACAAATTAATGTTAGTTTACCCAGAATTTGATTCAATTAAGAAAAATGCAAGCGTCTTAGTCAACCCCGATGAGCGAAGGTACTAGACAAACAAAAAAGGACAGAAAACCCCCTCAAAACATGAGAAGGTCTCTGTCCTTGCACCTGAAAGTTTACCATAGCGGCTTTCCTCTTTGGTGGCTCCATTAATGGCGGAGCACTCTCCAGAGCAGCGTCAAACAAGAGTTCTTTTGCCTGAGAGATTCACAAATCAGCTTTGCTTGCTCCTTCGGCGCTACAAATGTAGTCTCTCCCCTTGTCGTCATTCGCATTTATAAAATTTTCCATTATGGCCATACTACACTTTACGGATAGCTTTTAGATGTTACATTTTAAAATGATTGTTAATATGCAAATTTCTAAACTTTCAAAGCTAATCTTATCCTACCATTAAAGAGCTTGATTGAGCAATAAAATTTTTAGTAAAGGAGCAATTTGTCATGACGGTGCAGATTGAATTCGATTCCTCGTGGCAGGATGAATTTTTGCAACGAATTACTGATGACGGCCCCTGGGGAAACTGGGAGCTATTTAAGCTGGCCGTTGAAGTGGAAAAACATACTGTCATCCCTGAATTCGAAGGTCTGCAAGCTCCGAAGCACCTGCCGAATTTAACTCCACTTCCCCATCAGCTTGAAGTGGCCAGACAAGTTGTTGAAAACATGCATGGCAAAGCCATTTTGGCTGATGAAGTAGGTCTGGGAAAAACAATTGAAGCGGGACTGATACTGAAGGAATATATGATTCGGGGACTTGTGAAAAAAGTGCTTATTCTTGTTCCGGCTTCACTTGTAACCCAATGGGCGAGTGAGCTGAATTCAAAATTCTTTATCCCGGCCATCACCCAGCGAAAAAGCTATGTATGGGACCAATGTGATGTTGTTGTATCTTCGATCGATACAGCCAAAAGAAGTCCACATAGGGAAATGATTTACGAGCAGGATTATGATTTGATTATTATCGACGAAGCTCACAAGCTCAAAAATAATAAAACAAAAAACTACGAGTTTGTTCAAAAATTAAAAAAGAAATTTTGCCTGCTATTAACAGCTACACCCATTCAAAACCGGATTGAAGAAATCTTTCATTTAGTTTCTTTATTAAAACCGGGTCATCTTGGCAATGAATCAGCATTCTTTGAAAAGTACAAACGGAACTCACGGTCTCTTAATGATGATGAACACCTTCGTGAGCTTGTAAATAAAGTTATGATTCGAAATCGGAGAGCCGACACAGGAATTGAATGGACAAAACGGCATGTAGAAACAATACCGATCGAGTTTACAAAAGAAGAACGGGAGCTTTATGAAGCAGTAACAGAATTGAAGAGTGAAGGAAACTGGGTCAACTCAAGCCAATTTTCAGTTATGACCCTGCAGCGGGAGGCTTGCAGCAGCAGGGAAGCTGTCTTTCATACATTAAGAAATATGCTTGAAAAGCAAGAATCTCCTTCAAAAGCTTTTCAAGAGCAAATACAATATTTAGTCTCAAAAGTCGAAGCTGTAAAAACGAACTCGAAAGCAGGAAAAGCTCTTGAACTTATTCAAAAAATAAATGACAAAGTCATTATTTTCACGGAGTACAGAGCCACCCAATTGTATTTGCAATGGTTTCTAAAACAACACGGCATCACCTCTGTTCCATTTAGGGGAGGCTTTAAACGCGGCAAAAAAGACTGGATGAGAGAGTTATTCCAAAATCAAGCCCAAGTGTTAATAGCGACGGAAGCAGGCGGCGAAGGTATTAATCTTCAGTTTTGCAATCACATCATTAACTTTGATCTTCCGTGGAATCCGATGAGATTAGAGCAGCGGATTGGGCGGATTCACAGGCTTGGCCAGGAAAAAGATGTGATCATATACAACTTTGCTACAAAAGATACGGTTGAAGAACATATATTAAAACTGCTATATGAAAAAATTCATTTGTTTGAAAAAGTGATTGGTGAGCTCGATGATATATTGACGAAGCTTGAGTTTGGAAATATCGAAGATCATTTAGTAGAAATATTCGGACGATCAGCTTCTGAAGGGGAAATGAGAATAAAAATGGAAAACCTTTCTTCGATGATTCAATTAGCAGAAGAAATAAAAGAGGGTGAGCTTCGTGCAGCAACAGGAAATTCATCAATTTCTTGAACGATATTTTCATGCCAATGGATGTGAAATAACAGAAAACGGCCCAGGGCACATGACCGTTCAATTAACAATTGAACTTGATAAAGAACTAATGAACAGACCTTTTTACTGGCATTATCTTGAAAAGACCGGCGGAGTTCCAAACCCGATGAAGCTTACGCTGATTACAAATCCGCAAGTAGTTCCCGAACAATTTAAAGGAGAAAACATTTATTTCGGCTCACCCCGGCTTCATCAAATTTTCAAGTCAACGAAAAATCTTGCCGGATATATCAGGCTTTACGAAAACCGAAGCATGAAACATCAGCAGCAAACACCTTTGCTTCCGTGGCTTGGCATAAATGTAAAAATATCATATCAGTGCGACCGGAAACGAGATATTTTCAAATCAATCGGTTTGCAGTTAATTAACGGACAATTGATAGAAGATTTTCATGACAAACTATTGAAAATTCCATTAACTCCAAAAATACCGGATTATTCATTTACCCTTTCCCCGCTCGTCATGCCAAAAAGCGGAATAAAAAGAATAGAAAACTATATAAGATACAATCTCGGGCAGGAAGACCATGCATGGGCAGTCGAGGCAAGACAGCGTTGGCAAAAGGATTTGGATTTATTAGATCATTTTTATGAAGGCGAAGAAGAAAGAGAAAGTTATGAAATCGAAAAAAAATCTTTGCAAGAACAATATGAACCGAAAATAAAAATATCTATAATTAACGGCGGGTTATTTTACCTTACGGATCAAGCCATTTAATAAAATAGACTGTCTATATATTGTAAAATCATATAACCAAAAACAAAAACACCATTGGTTTTACTCATACCAATGGTGTTTTCTATATAAAAACGATTATAAACAATTGAAAAATCTTATGCCTTTTATGCGAATATGATTAAAATTGGAAATGAATTGTTTTATAAAAAGATATAGTTGGCAATAATTATTAGTAAAAGAAGATAATGATGCCAAAGCATTTAAAAATTTAAACCTTATTTTTTTATTTTATCAAAAATCGACATCTATAGCAAGCACTTTTTAAGAAAATTTTGTTGATATTCTCTTTTTTAATATTTTGTTGAACTTACAAACGAACTGTTCTTTTTTCAAACATCATAACCCTAACATCTGGATTCTTAACACAACGAGAATGTTCGTTGTGTTTTCTAGTTTTCAGTTCTATCGAATATCGGTGGATTTTATCATTTCTTGAAAATTTTAAATAACAAAAAATTTTACGGCAAAATAAGGATTTGCGATTTTCTGATTAATAATTAAGGAGTTGGAAAAACATGTATTTAATAAATAAAGTAAAGAAGTATCAAGAAAATAATGATGAGTTGAAATGGAATGGTACATTTGCTGAATATTTGGAGTTAGTCAAAGAACGCCCTTACATCGCTCAAAACGCTCACTCCCGCATTTATAACATGATTATATCAAGCGGAGTATCAGAAAACAGCAAAGGTCAAAAAATATACAAATTCTTCAATGATGAAATTTATGGATTAGAACATGTTTTTGAACGCTTGGTTGAAGATTATTTCAAACCCGCCGCATTCGGTTTAGATGTAAAAAAACGCCTTCTATTATTAATGGGGCCTGTCAGCGGCGGAAAAAGCAGCATTGTAACATTATTGAAAAGAGGATTAGAAGCCTATACACGAACAGAAGAAGGTGCTGTCTATGCGATTAAAGGTTGTCCAATGAATCAAGAACCTCTTTTACTATTACCTCATCATTTACGCAAAGAATTCGAACAAGAAATGAATATGAAAATCGAAGGAGAACTAAATCCATATACCCTAGCAATGGTAAAAGAAAAATACAACGGAAATATCTTAGATGTAGAAGTCGAACGAATTTTCTTCTCTGAGCAAGAACGAGTGGGGATTGGCACTTTCTCCCCTTCTGACCCTAAGTCACAAGATATTTCCGAGTTAATTGGCAGCATTGACTTTTCAACCGTCACTACATTTGGGTCAGAATCAGACCCAAGAGCATATCGTTTTGATGGAGAATTGAATATCTCCAATCGTGGGTTGATGGAGTTTCAAGAAATTTTAAAATGCGATGAAAAATTTTTATGGCATTTATTGTCCTTGACACAAGAAGGAAACTTCAAAGCCGGACGTTTTTCTCTTATTCATGCTGATGAATTAATCATCGCACATACTAACGAAACAGAATATCGTTCGTTCATTGAAAACAAAAAAATGAAGCTCTCATCTCTCGTATGATTGTTGTGAAAGTCCCATACAACCTATCCATAAACGAAGAACAACGCATTTATCTTAAAGCGATTAAACATCCTAATTTAAATGTAGAGTTTTCGCCAAATGCATTAGAAGCCGTTTCTAGTTTCAGCATTTCAACACGGTTGGAACAAAAAAACGAAACGATTCCCACGGATGTCCGTCTACAAGTATACAATCATGAAGAAAATAAAATAACAACATTTAAAGATATCCAAAGACAATATCTTAGAGATGGAATGCTTGGCATCGACCCTCGTTATATCATCAATCGTATTTCTAGCAGCATCATTCGCCATAATGGTATTGTCGATGAATTTCATCTGTTAGAATCCATTTTGGATGGATTATACGAATTACCTGGTTTAAAAAAGGACGAAAAAGAATTCTACGAAAAATCGGCACAAAACACCATTAAAAAATATGAAGAGAAATTAAAAGAATCTTTTACTAACTTTATCTTTTCTTACAACGAAGACTTTGCTCAAACTTTTGCAACCAATTATTTCAAAGAACTCGTTAAATTTATTGAAAATGGTGAAGGCGATGAAATAATTTTAAAAGAAATCGAAGATATCATCGGCATTTCTAATGTAGAAAGAAGAGAATTTCGCGAAGAAATTTATCAAAAAACTGAAAACATGAAAAAACAAGGAAATAACGATATGGCGTATTATAATTACTAAGCCCTATTAAATCAGGCGTTGAGAAATTAGTATTGGAACAAACCATGAAATTTCTATCTACTGATTCCAACAAACTGTATGATATTGCTGAAAAATACAGCAAAGAAAATAACTGTTCATTAGATATGGCAGCGAACCTATTGAATCGTTTTTTTACCATGACCGGAATGCGTTGATTAATTTAAAAAAAGGTGAGGGAAATGATTAGTAAAAAAAGTTGGAGTCATTATCAAAATCCCTATTTCGACCAAATAAAACACGAACGTAAAATAAAAAAAGCCATTCAAGAAAACCTCTCCGACATGATCGGAGAGGAATCAATTTTGATTTCAGGAGAAAAGAGCATTAAAAAAATTCCGATTAAATACATTCAGCAACCAAAAATCCAATATGCTTTTGATACGAAAAATCAAATCGGAATGGGCAACGGAAATGCCAAAGTTAGAGATTCATTTTCAATAAACGAAAACAATCATGCAGGTTCAGGTTCAGGAGCAAGCGATAAATCAGGAATTGATTGGTATGAAATCGAAATGAATTTTGAAGAAATCGAAGAAAGTTTATTTGACGAATTGGAATTGCCTCTTATTGAAAAAAAGAACTGGTACATCAAATCTTAACCAAGTCTTACGAATTCAAAGATGTGCGTTCTCACGGGCTACAAAATAACATTGATAAAAAGCGAACATTACTGCGCAATTTAAAACGAAATGCCATGAAAGGAAATCCTGTATTCGGACAAATAACAAAGGAAGATATCGTATATAAATCATGGGTGGAAAATGTAAAAGAACTAGGAAACGCTGTAATTTTTGCGTTAATGGATATTCCTGGAAGTATGGGGGTTTTTGAAAAAAGCGTAGCTCGAAATTTCTATTTTTGGGTTAAACGTTTTTTAGAAACCAAATATAAACAGGTAGAAATCATCTACATTGGACATCACTCAGAAGCGAAAGTATTAACGGAAGAACAATTTTTTTCCAAAGGAGAATCAGGAGGAACCGTTTGTTCAAGCGCTTACCGATTAATGAATGAAATCATTCAAGAAAAGTACCCTCCTGAATCCTATAATATATTTGGATTTCATGTAAGCGATGGAGACAACTTATCCACCGATAATGCTGACTGTAAAAGACTGATTGAAAAACTTTGCAAAGACATCGTTATGTTTGGATATGTAGAAATAAACCCTAACCAACGACCCTCATCGCTTAACAATGTTTATAAAGAGCTGAAGTCGCTGGATAATTTACAACAAGTTCAAATCGTAGAAAAAAAACAAGATATATATCAAGTGTTGAAACAATTTTTTCCAAGAACAAACAAAGGGGAATCTAAAAATGAATTATTCATTGAGTGAATTGGAAACATCCAAATACGAAATTCATCAATTGGCAGATGATTTCGGTTTGGATTATTATGAGATGATTTACGAAATTGTACCAAGCGATATCATGTATGCGATTAGCTCCTACGGAATGCCTTATCGTTTTTCACATTGGAGTTTTGGAAAAAAATTTGACAGACAACAAAAAATGAGAAAGTTAGGTTTGATGAAAATTTACGAATTAGTCTTCAATACAAACCCATGTTATGCTTATTTGTTAGAAGACAATAGCTTATTAGAAAATAAATTAATTATCGCCCATGTCTTGGCACACTCCGATTTTTTTAAAAATAATTTTACATTCCAATCAACGGATAAACATATGATACACATCATGAAACGTCATGCAGAAATCATTCAAGAATATGAAAAAGAATATGGAGAAGAAATCGTAGAAAAAACATTAGATGCCGCTCTTTCCATCGAAGAACATATTCCTATATTAGAGACACTTATTAAAGATAGCCCCCATATGGATGATTGGCAACGGGATATTTTTAAAATTGTCAAATTGTAAATACAATACTTTTTTCCTCAAAAACGTACAAAAATTATCAACGAAGGGTGGGCAACCTATTGGCATACAAGAATCATGCGAGAACTAAATATTGATGCCAAGGAAATCTTAGATTACACCAAAATGCATGCAGGAGTAGTCAAAGCGAATCCAACATCATTAAATCCTTATCTTTTAGGCTACAAGATGTTCCAACGCATTGAAGAATTATATGGCATAGAAAAGTTATTTGAGGTGAGAAGCGAATGCCACGACGTATCCTTTATTCGTCAATATTTTGATGCAACAGTGGCAGAAAGATGTAATATGTATTTATATGATTCCGATTATCACGATGGAATCATTACAACTATGGATGCAGAGAAGATTAAAAATCAACTCCTAAGAGACCTTGTTAACGGCGGATTTCCTTATATCGAAGCATCATTTGAAGAAGATGGTTTTCATTTATACCATGCATACGAGGGACGACCAATAGATATTGGTAAATGCGAAAAAGTATTACATTTGTTAGATCCTTTTATTCAGCAACCTGTATTCCTTCATACGAAAAATGAAATTTTCCAAGATATCGTCTACACACGAGTAAAAGAATCCTTTGAATTTTCCTTTAATCAAAAATTTACTTCGCCAATCACAGACGATAATCAATTTAAACATACCTTCTTTTTTTAATAAAATCCTCACGCGTATCTAATCTAAAGATGCTTTTCTGATTTAACAGAGTTAAAAAAAGGAAGCAGGTCGTGTAGGCTGCTTCCTTTTTACCTTTTTCTGATTATTGACGCAAAGAGGTATGGCAAGATACCGAACCAGCGATATAAGAACGTTTCTTTCTTTTCTTTCTTTTCCGCACGAATTCGTTTCCGGTCTTCTTTTGGCTGGTCAATATATTTGACTACTGTTTGCGTAATGTATTTCACATAATCATTCGTTTTCATCGAACACACCTGCCTTCACTCTGTCGTTAACAAGTATGTCCAATCATTCTTATGTTAAACCTTTTTCTATATCTTTTATAATCTCGTTGATGTCCTTTCCGGTTGTATCAATTGTAAAATCGGCTGCTTCCATATAAAGCGGGAGGCGCGCTCGAAAAAGCTTTTCTATTGCAGCTTTTTTATTCGTCTTTAGCAATGGCCTGGAATCATCATTTTCGATCCGTTTAAAAATTTCCTCAGGTTCGGCGTACAAAAACACGACAGCCCCATTTTCCTTCATCCACCTGCGGTTTTCATCCTTTAGTACAATGCCTCCACCGGTTGTAATGATCGAACGATTTACTGGCAGCTGTTTCAATATCTCTGTCTCAAGAAGGCGGAAAAAATCCTCGCCATTTTCTTCGAAAATCTGATTAATGCTCTTTTTAACTTTTTTTACAATTTCCTCATCCGTATCAAAAACAGGCCAATTCCATTTAACACCAATCGATTTTCCAACCGTCGTTTTCCCTGAACCCATAAAACCGATTAAATAAATAGATTTCATTCTATAACCCCTGTCAGTTTTTTTCTACCCATTTTATCATTTTCATAAGGTCCTTGTCATAAAAACCAAATCCATGAAACTCTTCCCCTGAATCCAGTTTTAATTGGAAAGCCGCTTGAATGATACTGCTCGTTACATGGTTTACTTTATAATACACTTTTCCATGCGTATATTGAAAGACTCCCTCTGTATGAAGATCAGTATTTTCTTGCAGCATCGCTTCCATTTTTTTCACCGAACTCATCATGTAATATTCTTGCTTTAAAATGCTTTCTGTTTCTCGCAAAAGTTTTTTCTCAGAAAGATATTGTTCCGCATGAACGAGTAAAAAAACAGACAATACAAGAAATAAGCTATATGACAACGGAAATGTAAAACCATGCTCATTTTTGATCATTCTGCAACCTCCATTTCGATAAACGAGAGAATTGCCGTTGTTTTCTCTGTTCCTCCTTTATCCGTAACAGTAATTTGCACTCCATTTTGGAGCTTTTGAAAATGAATAGATTGAACCTGTTGAAGCAAAATTTCATGACCTAAAAAATCAACCCTTCTTCTCAAGTTCTCTCCATACATTTCATATAAAATGAGTTTTCCGTCCTTTTCCAAAAAAAGTTTGCTTCCGCTAATTTGAAGACGATCGCTCATTCTTATTTCTTTTTTTACTTGGCTGACAAAAACCTCCCATTCCATCATAGCCAAACGCCTATTCAAGCTTTCTTCATGAATGACAATCTTGAAAAAAATTGGTACGAACGAAACAATGAGGCAAAATATCGAAAAAGCGAACAGCATCTCTAGCATCGTATATCCTTTGTTATTCAATCGCCTCGCATTTTTCGACCGGATGCTGAAACCTTTCCTCAAAATTTATACACACCTCTCTATCATTCTTCCAAATAATTTCGTATTTATATCCATATCTGTTAACGGTTTTATTTCCCGGAACGGATCCATCTGCTATTTTAGCCTGAACTTCTTCATAAAGAAGATGGACAGCTCCCGTTTCCATCCTTACTTTCATAGATTGGTTCGTAAGCTTCATGATAAACGGGAGCAAAAAACCAATTGCAAGAAGCCATATCGATAAAGATAAAAAAAGCTCTCCAAGAAAAAAACCTTCACTCTTTCGTATCTTTCGCAACATAAAATCGCCCCTCGCCAAGCAAAAAAGTCATACGGTATATTTCTTTCCCGATTGTGATATAAATGGATCCAAAACGGTCAATTCTCCCGTCGTATGTGAATTTGAAAGACAGTTTTAACGACCCCTCCCGAACTTTAATTAGTTTTGAATAGGATCTATCAATGATGATCTTTCCATTTAAATAATCGTGAACAAAATAACGATGCTCATCAGCCAAAAAATGTACTTGAACTTGTCGCTGTTGGGAAATCGCATATTGCTGAGCATAATAAAGATCAGCTTTTAAGCGGGTGAAAAAAAGTGTTTTTTCGATAAAGTGATAATGGGGTTTTACCGAGAATACGGCGATGGACGAAACAATGAGAAAAATAGACAATACGAGCAATATTTCTGCCAAGGTAAAACCTTTTTCGTCTATTCTCATGAAGAGCCATCCTTCACAGCTACAACACCGTTCGTAATTGTAATATCTTTCCCGTTCGGACATTTATCTTCTTTTGGATTCAGATAACCTTTTGAAATTAGGTCATTTACAGTTTGCGGATAAGCTTTATGTTCAATTTCGTATGCCTGGACTTGGGACTGGACCATTTTTACAAATGCTTCACAGCCTTTATTGTTAATATTGTCATTGTGTTTTGTAATATTTGGGATCGTAATAAGCAGCAAAATCGAAATGACGAGCAAGACAATCAACATTTCTATTAGCGTAAAACCTTTTTCATTTTTCACTTTGTATTTCTCCTTTCTAAAATCCATCTAATAAATGAAACATTGGCAATAAGACAGCCAAATACATTGACACAATCATCAGTCCAATGAGGCTGTAAAGCAAAGGCTGAATAATTTTCATCCATCTTTCTGTTAATGACTCTAATTTTGTCAAGCAATATTGACTAAAAAAGTAAAGTTCCTGCCCGAGTTTGCCGTTATCCTGGCCGTGTTTCGCAATTCTCGATAGTTCATGCTCAAAAAACGGCAAAGAAGCCAAGATCGTTTCAAGCCTCTCTCCTGTTGTAAGCCTTTTTTTAATTTCAGTGCCGACTTCTTTATAGAACGGCTGTCTCATATTATTTTCAAATAGGTTTAATGCTTCAAAAACAGAAATGCCTCCGGTTAACAAATAACTGAATTGAACGGAAAAATAGTGAGTATAAAGAAGTCTAAATACGGGGCCGACAAGTGGAAGACGAACAATCGATCGTTTTTGTACAAGCTGATTTTTTTTGCGGAAATACGAATAATAGTAAAAAAAGGCTAGGAGAAGAAGACTGAAGAAAACGAGAAAAACAATCGGGCCGGCATCGCCTAAAAAGTATACAATTCTTGTAAAAAAATTCGTTTTCAGCTGCATTGTTTGAAAAAGAGAAGTAAACTTAGGGAGCAGTATTCGTTCGACAAAAATGAACAGAAACAGAGTAACTAGCATTAACAAAAGAGGATAATACAAGAGCCTAATAAGCCGTTTAAGATCTTTTTCTCTTTTTAAGACCATCTTACTTCCGTCAAGAAAAGCTTCCGACAACCCGCCATGCTGCTCGGCAAAATAAACATACCCTATTAAGTTTTTATTGAAATTCAGCTTTGAAAGAATTTCATATAGAGGATAGCCTTCCTTTAAATCCATAAGGCATTTCTCTATTTGTTCTTTTTTATTTCCTTGTAGATAAAAAGACATTGATTCTATTGCCTCTGATAACGGATAGCCTCTTGCGAGAAGTTCACCGATCCGTTTTAAGAACAAAGCTTGTTCTTCAACCTTCCATTTAGAGCGGTTCATCATCATACACCCATTTCTCATATTCTGATTCCTTAATATAGCCAAGAGCAATTCCTTTTCTGATAACCTCCTTTAACGTACGGTACGAAATTTCACATTCTTCTCCATTTGCTCTTCTCATAACAGAAGATAGAGCCCTGCCGTGCAAAATTTCGAAAACACTGGCTCTTTTCCACCTTCCGTATGAAAAGCAGTAAGGAGAACACTCTCCCTCGCAAAATGGACAGGTTAATTCGACAAGACGCTGGGCGGTAACCGCTACGAGCGTTTGTTCTACTTCTTGCCAATTTACACCAAATTCCATCAGCCTATATATCGCTCCCTTCGCATCCCTTGTGTGCATTGTGCTCAAGACAAGATGTCCCGTTAAGGAAGCCCGTACGGCAATTTTTGCTGTTTCCGCATCTCTTATTTCTCCTACCATGATAATGTCAGGGTCATGCCGCAATATCGCTTTTAACCCTGCAGCATAAGATACTCCCGCTTTTTCATTTACTTGCACTTGCAATACGGATTCAGCATCTTTTTCAATAGGATCCTCTAACGTAATTACATTTCGATTAAATAAATGGGAAGTTTCATTCAGGAGCGAATAAAGGGTGGTTGTCTTGCCGCTTCCGGTTGGTCCGGTGAAAATAATCAAGCCATGAGCATGTTTAAGAAGCGCCAATAGTTTTCGTGTAATACTCGGAAATAAGGATAATTGATAAAAAGGAATTTGCTTTTGCTGGGGAAGTATACGGATGACAAGACTTTCACTGCTGTTTGCAGGGAGGGTGGATAAACGAAGGCCGATTGTTTCATCATCAACTATGAAGGAAAAAGCTCCGCTCTGGGGACGCCTTCTTTCTCCGATATCCATTAAAGCCGTAAACTTAAAATGAGATATGAGTCTGTCACATTCTTCTTTCGGAAGGTAAAGTCTTGGAACTAGCCGGTTACCCATTCGCAGCTGAATGAGGGTATCTTTTTTTCTCGGGATGATGTGAATGTCTGTTGCTTGATTTCGGACAGCATCTCTTATGATTCTGTCAGCCAGACGTTTTATTGAACTCACAATGTAATGCACCACCTTTTTAATTAGTTGATTTGTACTTCGACAAGTTTCCCCGCAATTCCTTCTCAATCGGCAAATTTTTTTGAATAAATAATACCCTTTTTCAAATAATAATAACTGCACCTTGGGAAAAACGAAGAATAATAATATGATTGGGCTATAGCCAAGCGGTAAGGCAACGGACTTTGACTCCGTGATGCGCTGGTTCGAATCCAGCTAGCCCAGTACTTGTTCAATGTTTAGACATTAATTTGTGAACATTTTCTAAACTTATAGTGTTAACAGTGTTAACCTCATTCCAATGTTTTTATGGCTTTATTATAATGAAAGTAACAATATTGGTCCCGAGGTGAACAAACGTGGAACAAACATTGCGCATTACAAATGTTTTATCTGATCCAACACGATATTACATTTATCAATACATTACAAAACAGCATCAAGAAGTAACCGTTCAAGAAATTGCGGATGGCTTTAATATTCATCCAAACGTTGCAAGGCTTCACTTATCCAAGCTTGAAGATGTTAACATGCTTGTTTCCGAAACAAAAAAAACAGGTAAGGGAGGCAGGCCGAGCAGATATTACCGTATATCCGACAATGTTATTCAATTGCATTTCCCATATCGTGATTATCAGCTTTTAGCGAAAGTGGCAATACAAACAATGCTTTCTCTCGGCGAAGAAGGGAAGAAAGCACTTTATATGACCGGAAAAAAATTTGGAACAGAATTGATTGAACAGGAAATTGCAAAGGCTTCCCAAAGCGGAGCAAGCCTGGATTTTGAACAAAAGCTGAATATACTTAAAAATGCAGCAACAGTAGCTGGCTTTATTCCTGAGTTTGAAGTGAATGAAGAAAAAAAGAAAATTTATTTTCAAATTTTTAATTGTCCATTCAAAGAAATAGCGGTTAATAACACTGAGATCGTGTGCAGCATGCATTATGAATTTTTGAAGGGAATGTTTGAAACATTGTTTGATTCAGTTGAATTCGTTGAAAAAGAAAATATGTTCAACGGTTGCCAGTCATGCTCATATCAGGCACTTATCACAAACTAAATGGAAACGGTTATTTACTTTTCATTTACAGTTCATTTATAATATTGTATTGATGGACTTGTTTGGTTAAAGGAGGGATACATATGGACCGTATGTACAGAGTTCTGGGATTTTGGACTGGAATCTTCGCAGTTATGTTCTATTTAGGAGACATGTATACAACGTCTCTGATTTTCTTCGGTCAAACAGGATTTTTCTTATTGTTAAGCTACTTAAAACTGTCCGAGCGTACGTATATGTATATTTTTGGTGCATACCTGACTATTTTCTTTGCAGGGTTCACCTATTGGACAACTTTTATGATGGTGCCCGGCGCTGGCGGCCATTAATCAAGAGAAGCTGGACAGAAAAAAAGCAATGGAGGTTATCCATTGCTTTTTTTGTTGAATGGAAAAAGCTGTTCGGGTAATAAATGAAGATTCTTTTGTTGAATAATGATATGAAAGGACCCGCTCATCCCATCCGGTAAAATCAGACTTCGAATTGCTCGGTTTCGTTTGCTCGTTTCGGAGAAAGGGTTGGGATCATAACTTTCTTCAAGCTCCATTAATAATCCAATCGACAGAAGAAATTCATCCTGCCTTTGTTTTATAAGTAAATGTAAGCCTAATTCCTCTCCTTCTCTTATAAGAGCATCAAAGTGAACATGGCTGGTAATATCCATTTCTCCGGGATTCTCGAGCACATTGTAAAACATCTTATGATCGTAATATCCCCTTAAACTTCCATTCCTTCTGTATGGCTCCATCCATTCGTCGGTTGTATACCCATAATCTGCAGTTACGACTAATCCTAGTTCCATCATATTTGAAATACCGGCTAACATTCGTTCCATTTCAAGGGGGATTTCGATTCGTTGATTTTCGTTCAGAACAAGTTGATTTTTTTTGAGAAATCGATGGATTTGTTCATTTTCGAGCGGTACTTTTTTCTCTATCAATTCATTGTGTTCAGCTGCAACCATTATTTCATATAACTGTCCGTTATTTCTTTCGATCACATGCACAGGAAGAGCGTCAAATAACTCATTGGAAAATACCATGCCCTTAAAAGGTTTTATTTCCTCCAAGTTGGAAATTTGTTTTACATGTGGAAAATTTGTTAGCAAGTCTCTTTGTTTCTTTAAATGATACGGGCTTGCTTCTGCGATAAAATATTGAAGAGGCAACTGATGCTCCCGGTGCCATTCTTCCAAAAATGCCATAGCAAATCTGCCGTTTCCGGCACCAATCTCGCAGACAGAAGCTGGCAAATCATATTTTTGAACTAGTTTTTTATACCATTTAGCAATCGCTCTTCCATATATATCGGAAATATTGCTTGTTGTTATGTAATCTCCTTTTCGTCCGATTTTTTCGTCTTCTCTCATATAATAACCATGTTTATGATGATAAAGCGCCTCAGCAATATATTGTGCATAGGAAATCATTTTTTCAGGCTTGCTTTGAATCAGCTTCTTAAGATAATGAAACATACTGGCTCCTTTTTAATTTTCACTATTGACATAGTGTTTACTTTATCATATTGTTAGGATAGTAGCTTAACTATATCCCCTCCCATTATAAGAATAGAACATCCCCCAGAAAAACCCTTCTCCGGTGAGAAGGGTTTTTCTATTTTGATTGGCTTGATTAAAGAATCATATCGATTTTTCTTCCTTGAAAATACAGGCAAATGGAAAATACAGTTGATCAAAAGCCATGCAAATATGGATTCGAATCCATTTCACTTCCGATATCAGTATCAGGCCCATGCCCAGGCAATACAATGGTTTCTTCCGGCAGAGTTAACAATTTATCATGAATGCTTTTCAATAATTGTTCATAGTTTCCGCCAGGCAAATCCGTTCTTCCAATACTGCCATTAAATAGTGCATCGCCAGAAACGACAAAACCCGCATCTGCAAAATAAAAGGAAACACTACCAGGAGAATGCCCCGGAGTTTCATAAACATGAAAAGAAAAATCTCCTACACTCATCTTCCCTTCACTTGTCAGAACATGGTCTGCCGGTTTCATTCTGACCAACTTTCCTAACATAAAGATTTGTGAACCGTTGAGTGCCGGATCAATTAGCCACTTCGCCTCTTTTTCGTGAATATACGCTGGAACCTGAAATTCATCTCTTATGTCATCAAGAGCCCCGATATGGTCAAAATGAGCATGAGTAATCATAATCGCTTGCGGCTTAAGGCCTTTCTCTTTAATAAACTTTATTAGTTTTTCGGCTTCTTCTCCCGGATCAAAAATCAAACAATTTTTTTTCTCATTGTAAACAATATAGCAGTTTGTCTGCAAGGGTCCAAGAGAAAGTTGAAACCATTCCATTAGAGCACCTCCAATTGCTGGAATACAATCTCTATTTTACACTATTCATAAGATAATGAAAGAAAGGAACGCACTAAAATGAAATTTATGATCGGGATCGAAGCTAGTGCATTAATTGATGAAATACATGGTTTTCGAAGTCTGTTGATGTCAGAGACGAAAATCGTGGATGTTTATGAACTTATTTTTATTTTTGACAACCTTATCGAAGCTGAGTTAGCAAGAGAAATACTGAAAGAAGGGGAGATTTTTGAAGAATGGCACGATTTAATCGTTTTTTCCGAAGGACAGGAAGGAGAAAGCTTTTTTGATTATGGTTTTATCTCAGATAAAAACGAGAAATTCTTATTTAAGGATTTACTCTGTGCTTTTTCAATCTGTTCCAAGGATGAAAAGATGATTGAAATGGCAAACTATCAATTAGATGAGCATCTCGTTTTTAAAACGAAAACAAAAGAAGGGGAGATTTATTTTACCGACAGACAACACGATGAACTTGTTGAACGAATTTGTCAAGCATATGACATAGAAGCGTCATTTTTAGACCTCGACAAATTAGCAAAAAAAAGATAAAATATAATCGAATTGTACACTTGATGTATACATATAAGTTCCAAAAACGTTATAACAAAAATTTTATGGCATTTACCTGATGACAATACAGTAAAGGGGGCTTCTTATAATGGGACTTGTTATTATTTTTGGTTTAGTAACATTGCTTGCCGGTTATGCAACTTATAGCACACTACGAAACAAAAATTTCCTTGGATTCATTTTTGCAGGGGGTACTTTTGCTGTAATTGGCTGGTTTACAATCATGACTGCAATCCATCATGGTATTCCTGTTGCACACTAAGAATTAATTTTGAAAAAGACTGCCTTTGCCGGGCAGTCTTTTTTACTGTACGACATGTTAACCGCCGTTCTTTAAAAGCGAAAAAACAATTTTCTTTCTTACATCGATGATTTTTTCGAGATGATTGCCATACAAACACAATTTCCCATCAGCCGAACAGCTGACCGGTTCATTTTCCCCGTTTTCCAAGATGATTGTTTCTTTGCCTGTTTCGATGTCAATAGATACGAATTGAAATGTTCCTGAATACGTGTCTGCCTCACCGCCTGATAACGGACGGAAAGTATAGAAACGCTTAAGTTCAGGACTTAAATCGAAGTATGGAACAAGCCAATCGGAATATCTAGACAACAATGGAACAGTTGCACTCGATTTTAATTTCAAATTGTTAGAATAAAAAGCATAAACGCCTTTATCATCTGAATCTTGTGAGAGGCCAATTGTCATTATATATTCTTTAAAAGCTTTAGCCAAAAAGAGATCTGTTAAGATTGTATCGATTTCCCCTCTTTGATATCGAACCTTTTTTAGGGGAGCTAAAAGGGAAGGTTGATCTTCGTTCCAATCCAAATAGATTAATTCGTCTTCTGTCAGCCAGCTGGCAAATGGCTCTGCAAGCTGAATCTCGGATAACTCATTGTCTTTTATGTCTAAAATGTAAGTATGAAAATCCCACTCCTCCGTAAACGATGACACAAAAAGGATATTTTCATTATATGGGTTCCATTCAAAAGCGAGCTCATAAGATTCGATGTTTTCAGAGGCTAATTCCTCGCCTTTATCTGTCAGGATTGTAATCATTCCCTCGTATGAAGAACGGGAAGAATGGATTAATATTCGTTCACGTGAAGAACTGATATATACTGCCACAATCGGTGATTTGCTCTTATATAATAAAGTGCTGCGCCCGGTAGGGAGATGATATTTATAAACATTTGACCCTTGCTGTATATTTGAAATGTAGACAATTGTTTTATTGTCCAGCCAACCGATTGCTCTATCAAATTCACCTTCAGGAATTTCAAGAGGAATGATATCAAAGCCTCCTTCCCGTGTTTCTTTAGGCAAATTGTTGCTCGGTTTTACAGCGTTTTGCTTATTCTCTTTTTTTTCGGATGAGCATCCAAAAAGCGTTAATATGGAAATGAATACGATAAGCAATAAAACACTTCGATATCTTATTGTCTTCCTTTGCAAACTTTTCATTTCCACATCACCTTTATTAGAACTATTTATCTGTACGTAATCTTCTTTAAAATGTTTCAGTTACATTTGAATAAAAATAGGGTCAGACCCTCCCCAATACAAATATATAGACAAACTTTAATAAAACCATTCTATATATTGTCATATTGTCTTGCTTGAGGGAGTCAGACCCTTATTTGATGTTTTAAAACCGTCAGATGATTTTTGCAATGCTAATTCATTTTATTAAGTTATTTGAAGAAAAACAAGCCTACATGTATAAAGATGCAAGAAAAATTCCCAAAACATCCTCATAAATTTCATCGAATTGTGATAGAGGTAATGGGTTCACACCCTTTCCTAATTCAATCGTAAAACCGGGGCGGCGAAATTCCTGGATAAACCAATCTCTATAACCCGCATGGCTGTCAATGTAGCAAACCGCTTTATATCCACTGACCCTTTCGAATTCATCTGCCAATCTTTTCGATTCAGGAGGTTCAAAACCTTCATATCCCCAATAAAATTCTTTCCCTTGCGTATGGAAAGCAAGCATTCTGTCAAATGGAAGGCTTCGGGCCAGATTTTCCATTGCGATGGCCTCCGGTTCGGTAAGCGGGGCATCACCAGGATAATCTCTTGGTGAAGGAGCTTTTGGTTTCTTTCTCTCTTTTTCAATTTCCCATTTTGCCAAATATTGATTATTAAGGTCTATGCCGCGTATATTTGCCTTCCAATCGTTAAAATCAGTGCTGCCATTATTCATTTTGATGACACTCTCTCTGAATTCTCCCGGAGGACCGTTTAAAACTAAATTGACCCCATCCGGATTAACCATAGGAATCAGCGTTAATTCTACACTATTATAAAGAGGAAGGGTAGAAATCCCTCTAATCAAGGATGAATTTGTTAAAGAAAGGAGGTAAGTGTTTAAATAACTCATTAAAATCGAAGTCGTGATCCATTCATTCGCATGGAATGAAGCATTCATCTGAACCTTTTTCGGTCCATTCCCGAGCCTTATTTCTTGGATAGGCAATCCAAGCACGCTTTTTCCTACCGAATTTATATTAATAAATGGATATATTTTCTTTAATTGGTTTAAATCATCCTGTAA
The DNA here is from genome assembly GCF_028888695.1 of Bacillus methanolicus. NCBI lineage: Bacteria > Bacillati > Bacillota > Bacilli > Caryophanales > Bacillaceae > Bacillus > Bacillus methanolicus. The sequence continues at coordinate 1,897,134 of NZ_PNFF01000001.1, forward strand.
AACATGATAATCATATTCTCTCTTTCCGTTTACAATGGGAGAAGTGACCCTGACCGGCAAAAGAATGTTTTCTCCCGCCTTTAACTGATTAGGATTGACATTTTGATTTAAGAGCATCAAGGCATCAACGGACATGTTGCCGATTGCTGAAAGCTTCCAAAAAGTATCTCCTCGTTTGATTGAATAGAATTTATCAATATATCCCGGAATTTGTATTTCCTGCCCAACTTGCAAATTTGCAGGATTCAGATCAGGATTTGAATCTGTAATTAAATTTAGTGGAATTTGAAATAGCTGGCTATAATACCAGAAAGAATCACCGGAACGAACTCGAACTTTCATGTTCCCCCTCCTTCCATCATTAAGAAATTTATGATGATAAATGAAAAAAATTACCTTCTTTTCTTTTTTCGTTCAAATAATTAATTACTGCAAATAGTGCTTTGGAAATCAAAAAAAGGGGCTGACCCAAAAGTTATTTTACTTTTGGGTCAGCCCCTTCAACTTTAACTATTCGATATTTTTATTTTGTCGTTATCTTTATTTCGGTACTCTGTCTTTTCATAGAACCGCAATAAGTCTCCATAAATAATTTTATCAGAGTATTCGAGTTCATTTTTTGCTTTTTCCATATACGGTTCACATGCGTTTTGATTTGCTGCAGGTTCACCTGTTGCCTTATCATAGCATGTTTCACGCGTATACACATAGTCTTTCGTAATAAAGCTACCATCTCTTAAAACCGTAAAATCCATTTTGTTTTTAGAGAATAAATCTGAACCGAATTGAATGTCTTGTTTCGTATCAATTCCAAGCAAATGCAGAATTGTCGGCTTTAGGTCGATTTGCCCTGAAACAGTTGAAATCGTTTTGCCTTTATGTCCAGGAATATGAATAATGAGCGGAACCCTTTGCAGCTGTGTGCTGACAAATGGAGTTACCTCCTGTCCAAGGTATTCACTCATCGCCTTATTATGGTTTTCTGAAATGCCGTAATGATCTCCATAAAGAATAATAATCGAGTCTTCATAAAGCCCTTCATCTTTCAATTTTTGGATAAAGTGCTTCAATGCTTCATCTTGGTAACGTACCGTTGTAAAATAATTATTTACCGTCTTATCATTTGAAGTATACGGTTCAATTAACATATCTTCTTTTTCTAATTCAAAAGGGAAGTGATTCGTTAATGTAATCAATTTTGCATAAAAAGGCTTTGGCATTTCTTTTAGATGCTGTACGGACTGTTCGAAGAATTCCATGTCCTTTAAGCCCCAGCCAACTGTATTTTCCTCATTGATTTCATAGTCGTTCATATCATAGAAACGCTGATAGCCAAGTGATTTATACATAATATCTCTGTTCCAGAAACTTTTGTTGTTCGCATGCAATGATGCAGTAAAATAACCGTTCTTATTCAGTATTTCCGGAGTTGCTGTATATTCATTTCCCGAGTGGGTAAAGAATACAGCACCGCGGCTTAATGGATAAAGTGAGTTCTCCACAATAAACTCGGAATCCGATGTTTTCCCTTGGCCTGTTTGATGATAGAAATTTTCAAAGTAATAGCTTTCCTTAATAAAATCATTTAAAAACGGCGTAATTTCCTGGCCATTCACTGTTCGATTGATCACAAAGCTTTGGGTTGATTCCATCGATACTAAGATGACATTTTTTCCTTTCGCAATACCGAACATGTCATCGTTTGGCTGCTTATAATTAGCACGAACATAGTTGTCGATATCCGCTAATTCACTTCCGTCAGCAAATGCGCGCTGAGCAGACGATTTTGACTGAAGAAAAGCATCATAAATATGGTAATTGTAAGTTCCGATATTTTTTATAAGCATTTCACGGTCAAATGTCCGTGTCAAAAGCTGAGGGCGTTCAGTTTCTGCAAGGCCCAGATTAAAGAAAGCGATAGCAATTGAGATTAAAAAATATGCGCGTCTGTCCACCTTTGAATACTGGCGGCTTCCAACAAAATTTGGTTTGAATTTGACAATTAAAGCGAGAATAAAAAAGTCAGAGAAATACAATAAATCGCTTAAATTCAATAATTCATTTACACTGCTTCCAAGATCACTCATATTGCTTGTTTGAAACAAGACCGGAATGGTCAGAAAATCATTAAAAAACCGGTAAAACACAACGTTTGCAAACAAAACGGCAGAAACTAGAAAGCTAGTAATCAAGATATAGCGATTTTGGTTTTTTTCTTTTAAAAATAAACTTAGGCCAAAAATAAATAACAGGAAGCTTAATGGATTAATAAAGAGAATAAATTCCTGCTTCCAGTTTTCAATTTTTATTTCAAAGCTAGTTTTATAGACAATGTACGTTTTTAGCCAAAGGAGAACTGTTGCAATCGCAATCAACGATACCTTTGACCACTTTAGTTTACGCATTATTTTTACCCTCCCTGTTACATGGACAGATGTGGATCTCATTTTTTATATATTTTCAATTTCTTGGCAAACAATTATACAATATCTTAATACTTTTTTTACAAAAAATCAATTCATTCTTAAGACAATGATTATAGAATTATATATTAGCCGTATTCTCATACCCAAATAAATAGACGTTTGAAATCGAAAAAAGTTTCATGTTCGTCCATTTTTTGCATCCGTCAAAATCCTTTGAAGAATTTTGCAGTTAACAAATAAGGGCCAGATCCCTCCGATGCAACATATAGACAAACACAAAAACCATTCTATATATTGTCATTGTCGGAGGGAGTCAGACCCTTTATGAATCAGCACCATTTACATTTGGTCAATTTTATTTTTAACGAGCCAGGCTGCTCCAATAACACCTGCATCATTACCAAGTGTTGCAAGCAAAATTTCGGTGGATACAGCCACTCTTGGAAAAGCAAACTTCTTAAAATATTCTTTGACCGGTTTTAATAGGACTTCACCGGCTTTCGAAACACCGCCGCCTAAAACGATCTTTTCAGGATTAAGGGTATTTGCTGCACTGGCAAGCGCTAAACCGAGGTGATAAGCTACCTCATCGATGATTTCATTGGCAAGCGGATCGTGATTGCGCGCACAATCAAAAACATCCTTTGCAGTAATCGTACCATTTTGCGCTCTTCTTTCTGCCAATTTCCCTATATTTTCTTTCTCGGCAAGCTTTTCATTTGCAATACGGACAATGCCAGTTGCCGAAGCAATTGTTTCAAGACAACCCGTTTTTCCGCAATTACACGGAACTCCGCCTACTGGTTTTGAAGTAATATGTCCTATTTCACCGGCAGCGCCGCTGATACCGTGAACGATGTCTCCGTTGGCGATAACGCCTCCTCCAACACCGGTTCCAAGTGTTACGCAAACTAAGTCTTTTGCTCCGTTACCGGCCCCTTTCCACATTTCTCCTAGCGCAGCGCAATTAGCATCATTATCAATCACCGCCGGCAGGAATGTTTCCGTTTCCAATAAATCTTTTAAAGGATAATCATTTTCCCAGCCAAGATTTATAGCTTCGTATACGATTCCTGTTGTTAAATTAACAGGCCCTGGTGCTCCCATTCCGATTCCAATCAGCTTGCTTTTTGGGTGACCGAGTTCTTCCAGCTTTTGATCAATCGCTTTTGCAATATTCGTAGTAATTTTTTTTCCGCTGTCAGATTTGTCAGTCGGGATTTCCCATTTGTAAAGAATTTCACCATTCATTGAAATAAATGCAATTTTTGTCGTCGTTCCACCAAGATCCACCCCGACAATCCACTTTTCAGCCATGTTCCTCACCCTTTTTTCTTTTCAGCTTTTTGTCTTTTTCTCTTTCGATTTCATTTCTTAATAGCAAAAGTGCTGATTGGAACTCTTTTGTCTCAATAAGCTGCGACTGGTAAAGTTCTTTTAATTCGGTTTCCATTAATTCCAAATCAGCCAGCCTATCCCCAATATAAATCAGCGAGCCGTATTTCATTAACAACTGTTGGATATCGTAGATTGATTTCATTCTGAATACCTCTAAATCTCAAATTAAAACAATTTCTTCACGAATAAAGTATAATCCAAACAAAAAGATGGCTCAAGTAAACATATTGCGGCAGGCCTGTCACATATATTCATTATCAGGGACAAACCTTGCTTCAATTCTGTTTTTAAAGAGGGTTTTATCATGAGGAAACATCTATTTCTTTTCATTACGATATTTGTTATCGCTACATCAACTTTTCTCCTAAATCGCGGACAGCCGGTAAAAGAGAGCATTACCTTTTTTCCGATTGATCCAAATGTCGTCTTTTTGAACGCTTTTACAAAATTGAATTTATTGGATGAAAAAAAACCGGATCAGTATTCTGTCGATTGGAAGATTGGGTCAACACTTGAACGGGAAGCTTATTTACGGCAGGATATTGGCTTCTTATATGCTAACGGTCGATTAAAGGGGAAAATGGGAAAGTGGAAACAAAATACAGCACATCTTTCTCAACAACAAACGATTTATGATAAAGATAGCAGCCATTTAGAAGCAGTTTCATTTCATCATGCCGAAATCCATTATGATAACAAACAAATTTTTAGCGCCCAAACGATGTCTGCGGACCATTTGTATGTCATTCATTCATCATTCAGTCCATTGCAGTCTTTTCGTACTCCGGAAACAAAAGAAGAAACGGAATGGAAAACCACGATTGACAAAATGACAAATCAAGGGCTGGATTCAAGCTGGACAAATGCAATCGAAAATTTTTCGATAAGGCGTGATCAATATATTATGATTCCGTTGACAAATTTAATCGATTACAATAACCGTCCCTTGCCGGGATTTACGAAACATGAGTCAGAGCGAATCCTTGGCAACCTGTGGGAAGGATTGTATAAAAATTATTTCCTAGGAATTAAAAAAAGAGACGGCACAGTCGTTGAACCGGAAGACAGCATCGTCCCTCTTATTTTGCTGGCAAAGAATAAATCCCATTTACTCACCGTAACGGAAACTCGTGACGGGGAACCGATTATGCTTCGCCAGCAGATTCCCCGGAGCCGTTGATTTTTCTCAATAAGTCTTTATACTCTTTTTGATCAGGTTTTATCCTTGCGGCATTTTCGGCATGATTACGTGCAGCTTCGATATTATTTTCATCATAATAAATTAACGCAAGATTGAAATGCGCTTCATGAAAATCCGGTTTCATTTTAATGGCCTTTTGCAAATGTTCCTTGGCATCATTGAAATTTCCTAACTTTATCTCCGTATATGACAAAAGAAAATAAAGATTTTCCGTCGGTCTGTTTTCATTTGCATAATTATTTAACAGCTCAAAAGCTTTATTATAGTTTTCTGATAGGATGTACTCTTGGGCAAGGACGAGAACAGACTGCTCATCAATGTTTTGGGTCGCATCTTCATATCCATACTTTAATAAACCGGTTGCAGCAAAAAAAGCAAGTACAAGAAATAATCCTTGAAAAAGTATTTTCTTTTTTCCAGGAAAATGAACAATTCCGGCAGCCAAAAAACCGCCAATCAGACCCCCGATGTGGCCGGCATTATCAATCCCTGGAAGCGTAAACCCTAATGCCAAGTTAATCCCAAGTACAACGAGAATATTCATGCCCATTGTCCGGAAAAATAGACCGGGATGAATAACTCCAAAATAAAGCAAAGCTCCAAAACAGCCAAAAATGGCCCCGCTGGCGCCTGCTGATAAGCTTGGACTGAATACAAAGCTGGCAAGCGAACCAGCAAACCCGGCAAACAAATAAATAAGCAAAAACCGGACACTTCCATATATTCTCTCGACAACTGTTCCCAGGTAGTATAAAGAGAGCGTATTCATCACTAAATGTAGAATTCCAATATGAAGAAAAATAGGAGTAAAAAAGCGCCACCATTCTCCTTCAATGATCAACGGATTAAATTTTGCCCCAAATCGAATGAGCGTTGATGTATTTGTACTTCCTCCGTTTAGCGTCAATAACAAAAATACAGCAATTTGCAAAAGCATAAAAATATATGTAAAGAATGGCTTCCCGATATTGAAAACATCTTTTTCAGCTTTCGCATTTGCTTTTGCTGCCTCTAATGCAGATGCTTTCACTGCTTCAATTTCGCTTTCCGTATAGTCATCCTTTAAATCAAAAATTAATGAATCGTGAAAATAATGCTCAAGATTTTGTAAAGAACTTTCGGTATTATTTTTTTCAATTAAGAATGTCGTAACATTTGTTCGATCACTATGCGGACTTGTAAAAGGTTTTTCGATCCGGAACAGGTAATCGTCTACAGGCGGATAAGGGGTTACATACACATTGACAACAGAAAGATGTCTCATACCGAGCTGTTTTCTCATTCTCTCACCGTTCATTGCAGTTAATTCGATATCTCTCTGGATCCAATTGCTCCAATCAATATCATATCTTAACAATCTTATGATTTGAGCTTGTTTATTCTCCAGTTTTTCAAGCCAAAGCTCATTTTGGTCAGCGGATAATTGAATGATCCTATACTGTTTTTTCGAAATGAGGAAGTGTGCCAACCTCCAAAAAAGATAATCCTCTCTAAGACTCAACTTTCCCCCTACTTTCTGCATTTCATCTCTTATGCCTAAGAATTATGTTTTGCAAATGCGATCGTGAAAATTTGCTTTCATGCATTTTTTCCTTATTAAAATTATTATAAACGAAAAAATGCAATAACTTTAATTAGACTTTTCTAAAAAATAAAAAGACCTGTTCGGCCTTTTTAATTCTTTCCATGACTTGGAAAAACTGATTGAATGATTTTATTTCGTACGCCTGGAACATTCATAAATATCCTTAATAAGAGACGGCGAATAAAAGAGTTTCCAAAAAGCAGATTAATCAACCGATATCGGTTTTGGTAAACAAAATACACCGCAGTTCCTATCATTAATATAGATGTAAGCATTCGTATCACTTTTCATCCCTCCGTTCTTATTTTAAGAAAGAAGGGAGGTTTTTATCCTGTATACTGATTAGCACCTTTTTCCTCCATTAATCTCAATAACCTTTTTATCCGTAATTAGCTTCATGACAGGAATATCATGTTCTTCAACTTGAAAGTGATCAATCAACTGCTCTTCAAATGCGAGAGAAACCGTTTTTCCGTTGAAATTTGTTAAATAACGGTCATAATACCCCCCTCCGTGTCCAATCCTATAACAATCGTACGTAAATGCGACACCAGGAACAATCATAAGGTCAATTTCATTGGCGTTGACAGCTTCTGTTTGGTCTGCTATCGGCTCATATAAATTGAAAAAACTTGATTCAAGTTCGGAAAAACGTGTTAAAGTACGAAAAACCATCTGCTTGCTTTCGGAAATGCATTTTGGAACAGCGATCTTTTTTCCGAGTTCCCATCCTTTTCTGATAATTTGCAGTGTATCTGCTTCGGGCGGATTTGACACAGTAATGGCAATTGTTTTTGCATCTTTCCAATACGGATCGGAAAATAACCTTTGTGCAATTTGGTAAGACTTATCTTCGTATTCAGGTTTTTGCATATTTGCGAGCTTCTCTTTTACTGCTTTTCGGATCATTTGCTTCGTTTCCATTATCATCTCTCCCGAGTTAGCAACAAAAAAGCAGCAGGTATCCCCGCTGCTTATTTTGTTTCACGATGTAATGTAGAGCGTTTTTCTCTTGGGCAATATTTTTTTAGCTCAAGACGATCAGGATTATTGCGTTTATTTTTTGTAGAAATATAGTTGCGATCTCCACATTCAGTGCAAGCTAACGTAATGTTCACACGCATGTTTTACTCCCTCCAACCTGTGAAAACTAGTTCGTTCATACGACTTTTCTATAATACCACTTTTTAAAAGGAATTGCTAGTGTGTTTTTAAAAGTGCATTGTTCAAGTTAATAAGCTTTTTCCTTTCCTTGCCGCAAATAACCCATGAACTCCCATATTGTGTTTCATGTCCTTGCAAAATCAAGTTGAGAGAAAATATGCTTGCGACCGATCCTTTCGCTAAAGGCATATAGCGAAGAATGCCTTTTTTCTCACAGCTCCATATGTTTTCAGCTGGAACAGTCCTAATTGGATGAACGGTAGTTGATTCGGTTCCATTTCCGTTTGTTTTGCCGTTAATTAAATACATTCTTTTATCGACATGATGAAAGATGACTTTTTCTGACGGAGAAACAAATGCAAGTTGATCATCCGATATACTTTCATTGCTATACACCATTAGCAGCTTTACTTCCTTTACATCTAAAGAATGATTCGTGATCATGATATCATATAAACAAATTTCTGATTGAAGGTCTGTTCTCTTTATTTCAAACGATACATCTTTTTCTTGGATAAATATTCCAAAATCATGCTGCGCCCAATATGTTCTTCCTTCTATCCATAAACCTGGAATCATTCTAAGTTTTAATCTCTCTCCTTTATCCCCTGATATGATTAACCCTTTCATCCTTTTCTCCCCCGTATTTTTGTAGTCAGTTTTCTTTCTGAAAGAATTCTCCGTTGGATTTTCTTAAATCACTCTATATCTCATATCTTCATATTTAACAAAACATCCTCGTATGTTCTTTTCGTTTCTTCCGCAATTCTCGTCCAGCTGAATAGACTTTCAACAACTTTTCGTCCGTTTTCACCGATTTCTTTCGCTCTATTCCGGTCTTCAAGTACAAATTCAAGTTGTTGTATTAAACTTAACGAATTGCCCGGATCCATAAATAGACCTGTTTTATACGGCTGAATAATGCCTCTTAATCCGCCGGTTTCTGAAACAATGGTTGGTTTGCCAAAACTCATGGCCTCAAGGGCTACAATGCCAAATGGTTCATAAAGACTTGGAAAAACAGCTGCTTCACATTGCGTTAAAAGTGCATCCCTCTGTTCATCCCGGATAAACCCAATAAAATAAACAAAATTTTCCACATTGTTATCTTTTACCTTTTGCCGGTATTCTTCAAGCATAGGACCTTTTCCGGCAATCACAAAATATAGTTCATCACTTCTTGCTTTCATCTTTATTGCGGTTTCAATAAGTGTATCAAATCCTTTTTCTCTTACCATTCTTCCAATAGAAAATATCATTTTTCTTTCATGAAAAACCGGCAGGCCATCCAATAATCCATGAAAATTTAATTGGTCTTCTTGTTTGAATACACCATTAGGAATAATCGCAATCTTTTCTTCACAAGTATTAAATACATTCTTCAATTCATCCTTCATATGTTCACTGCAAACAATGATTTGATCGGACGCTTGAAGGAGAAGTTCTTCTTTCTTATGAATAAAGTGCTGCATGTCTGTATAGATACCATTATTTCTTCCGTGTTCGGTAGCATGCATTGTTGTAATTAACGTAATATTCAAAAAAGTTTTTAAAGAAATTGCAGCAGAACCAACGAGCCAGTCATGGGCATGAATAACTTTAAAATCATGAACAGCTGCAAGCTCCTTTGCTTTGTTTGCCATCGCTAAATTAAGCCCTGCCACCCATGCTAGAAAGTCATGATCCTTTTCGTTCAATGGGGCAACCCTGTGGATGAAAACCCCTTTTCGCTTTTCAAAAGAAGGAAGATCCGAAGTTTGTGCGGTGATCACATGGATTTCATAACCTAATTTTGCAAGGCTTTCCGAAAGCCCGTGTACATGTCTGGCAAGTCCTCCAACAATGTTCGGAGGAAACTCCCATGTCAGCATTAATATTTTCATGCCTTGACTTTTCGATTCCATTGATAAATTGCTTTTAGCTTCTTTGATCCATCCTTTTAACGAAAGGTTTTCTAAGATCGAAAGTGATTTTTCCATTTCATCCAGTTCATCAGCCTGCCTTTTGCCAGTCAACATTTCTTTTAATTTATAAATTGATAATATATGCTCTTTTGCCGCATCTTGTGTTTTCTCGCTGCTTGCTGCTGAACCTGATAACAAAAGCCAACGTTTAAGCATCTGTTTCAATATTCTTTTTTCAAAAGAATTCTCAATCAACCTTCCCATCTTTTTAATTTCTGTTTCGATCAAAAAGCTTTCTTCCAAAATTGTTGATTCTTCCGAAATGAGCGGTGAACAGCTTTCAGTTATTGAAAAAGACGAACAAATATGAACATTTTCCGCTGTTTTCCCGAATTCTGTTAAAAATTTTGAAACTTCCATCGAAACGGATGAGTTGATCGCCATATTTTTTGCGAAATCAAAAAAGTTTTCTATTTCATCAGATAATAGGTTTTCGGCTACCACAAACACTTGACTTGACTTATTATTAAGAAATTCATTGTCACATAGTCCGACTGAAATTCCTCCTTGCTTTACCTCTTTCTGTATCGGAAAAAATATTAGACCGTGCGGAGAGCGTATCGGTTTTTTTCCATTTCCGGAGGGTGTCGGGTCGGCAAATTTAATCGTATCTTCATTGATAAAACTGTATTGAATTCCCTCATTCATAAGAAATAGGTCAAGCCCAGGCTCAAATGCTCCTTTAGGAAACCAAAATCCTTGCGGACGAACCGAGAAACAACTTTCCAATATGGATAATCCTTCGTGAATATGGGCTTGAATGCCGGCAGAAGTTGCGATAAACGGCAAGATTGCCCCTGTTACAGGCACTGCAAGAAGATCAATTTTTTCTAGATTGATCATATTACTCACACTTTTGATAACACTTTGATCCCATTTTTTCCAAATATCAATTAAACCTGGAAACTGATCTGTTTCTTTTTCTAAAAATTCCGTCATTTTATCTTGAAATATTGCTTGTCCGGCAACTTCATAATAAATAGGAGGGATCGCCAAATATATTTTTACGTTTTGCGGTCCATTTTCAAGTTTAGACAATATTTCTATTAATTTTGCTGTAAAAACAAATAACTCATTTCGTACATTCGAGTTGATTTTTATGCTTATTGTCGGTATATCCATATATACAATGGGCAAAAAGAAAGGTTTCATCATTTTAGTCCACCATGCCTTCTTTCGTTTCATAAAAGCTGTAAGTGCTTACATGTTCAACCCACTTAGGAGCATTTCTCCGGCTGCTTTGAAACCATTCAAGTTCTTTTGCCAATTCCCCCGCCTGTTCAACATCTGATCTAGGTACATGAATTGCATTTGACCGCAGAAGCGGTAAAAAATGATGATCCGATAATTTAATGCCTAATTCGGCGCAATAACATCTGTTTGGCTTTAATCCTTTAATAAACCAGCTTTTTTTATTATCCGGCAAGAAAATTTCAAATACATCGTGTGCATTGCTCCCATTAAACAGAATGCAAGTCACGTCATATAATCTAAGCACAAGCTGAAAATCAGCGAACGGCCTCTGATAATAATGAGAAATCAGTTTTTTCTGTTCTTCTGACAAGCGCCAAAAACTGTAAAGTTTATTTGGGGAAATGAGCCAAATACAGAGGTGATCCTCTTGATGGACATGTTTATATTTGTTTGCAATAGACAATGGTTTCTCTTCCTTTTTATTTATTCGAGAGCCAGTGTCATGGCGTAAAGGTTCAGATTTCTTTTTCATATATTTCTTCCATTGATATTGAACTTTTCCGACAGTCGTATTCAGCCGGGCAGCGATTTTTCGAAATGACAGGCCTTTTCTGCGAAGCTTAACAATTTCTTCAATCATCTATACAGGCACCTCATTTCTATAAACTATATTTTATATGAAAATAAACCGTTAAGATTCTTTATATTTATGTTAGCATTGACCGAATGGCTAAACAATGAACGCATTTTGTCGGAATTTGTTTATATCTGTTCTGACAAGTGTAATGGAAGAAAATAATTTGATTTCAACAATAATAGAGCAATCTTTTCATATTTCGACAGTATCATTTTATGAAAATCTGATTTTTTACGACCATTTCCTTTAATCAAAAATCCTCGAAATTTGTCACATGTATGGTAAAATAATATTGCAGTTGCTACGTCTATTATTTCGAGGTGTAATTCATGGAGTGGATTTTTGCAGGACTCCTGACATTTTCAGTTCTTCTCTTATTCATATCATTCTTTATCAGTGATCCATATGAAAAGGTCCGTGAAGAGATCGATGAGCTTTCCATGCATCAAATGAAAGAGCTTTATCAAATCAAAAAGAAATTAAAAATTTTAGAAGAGGAATTGCTGATCAGCGACGAAGATATCAAAAAGACATTTACAAGACCTAAATTTCCTAAAAAAAAGAAAGAGATACATGCCATCATTCGCAATCAAGTTCTTCTATTGGCACAACAAGGTCTTTCTGTAGAACAAATCGCAAAGCAATCTTCGTTAACCATTGATGATGTAAACAGAATCTTGCACGATTTTTTTAAAAACCGGGGAGAAAACGATGAATAAAAGAACGGTCAGAGCGTTTGCCTTAGGAATACTTTTTTCTGTAAGTCTGATTGGAACGTATTATTATTTTTTTCAAAATGAAAATGGGTCGATAAGTAAAGCAAAGCAAACACTTGAAGATAAAGGATTTATTGTGCTGTCACAATCTGAATTTACAAAATTACAGAAACATTCACATCGAAAAAGCGAAGCGGAACAATATCAGGAAACCGCCGAAAATGCTGAGAAAAGTATACATACAAATAATGATCATGTACAAGCTTCATCAGTTGCTGAGGAAAATAAAATAATTTCTTACGAGTTAAAAATAACGGACGGGATGAATACCGAACAAATCGCTACCATTCTGGCAAATGTTCGGATTATCGAAGATGCCGAAGATTTTGAGGAATATTTAAGTAAAAACGGCTACAGCACGAGAATACAACTTGGAACTTTTCTTTTAACAAATGAAATGGATTACAGCCAAATTGCCAAGATTCTGACAAAAAGTTAACAGGGTCAGACCCATCCAATATTGTCATTGATGGATGGTGTCAGACCCTTATAAGACAGCCTTTTCATTTAATTATTTAAGTCAAAGCGTCTGCCTTTTACAAGGTAAAAAATACTTTCAGCAATATTGGTGATATGGTCTGCCGACCTTTCCAAATACCGGGATATAAAAGATAACTGGGTTATTTGCGGGAGAAATTCAGGCTTTTGCTGGTTTAACTGTAATAAATCTCGAATTGTTTGACCATATAAATCATCTACTTCATCATCCATTTCAGCCACCTTTTTTGCTTTCACAACGTCCTCCTCATTAAAAGCTTCCAGCGACATCCTTAACATTTCAGTAGTAATTTCATGCATTCTCTTGATATGTTCAATTGGCTTCACTAACGGCTCGTTTCCGATTCGAATGGCTGATTTTGCGATGTTGACCGCGTAATCAGCTATTCTTTCAATATCAGTTGCAATTTTGATTGCTACAATAATGCGCCTTAAATCGATGGCAACAGGCTGTTGTTTTGCAATGAGCAGTATGGCCAAGTCATTGATTTCTTCATCCAAAATATCGGCTTCTGTATCATCTTCCATTACTTTGATTGCTAATTCAATGTTCTTTTCTTCCAAAGCCTTAACTGCTCGCGCCAACGCTTTATTTGCAAATTCTCCTAATTCAATAAGTTTGTTTTGCATTTCTTTTAAATCATATTCAAATCGTTCCCTAACTACCATGTTAAAAACTCCCTTCGTCCTCTTGATATTGAAGAAAAATCGTGCGAAACGTGAAATTTCGCACGATTGATCCGATAATTAGCCAAAACGACCTGTAATATAATCTTCCGTACGCTTATCAGAAGGGTTAGAGAAAATTTTATTTGTATCAGAATATTCAACTACTTCACCATTTAAGAAGAATGCAGTCTTATCGGAAATTCGGGCAGCCTGCTGCATGTTGTGTGTAACGATAATGATGCTGAAATCTTTTTTCAATTCTTGGACAAGCTCCTCCACCTTTAAAGTTGAGATTGGGTCTAAAGCAGAGGTAGGTTCATCCATTAAAATAACATCCGGCTCAATCGCGAGACAGCGTGCAATGCAAAGGCGCTGCTGCTGGCCGCCAGATAAATCGTATGCATTTGTATGAAGTCGGTCCTTTACCTCATCCCAAATCGCAGCTCCTCTAAGACTCTTTTCAACGATTTGATCAAGAATCTTTTTGTCGCGGATTCCATGAATCTTTGGGCCATAAGCAACATTTTCGTAAATTGACTTAGGAAACGGATTTGGTTTCTGGAATACCATTCCTACTTTCGTACGAAGCTCTTCTACACGATAATCGCTATCAAATATATTTCGGCCGCGGTAAGAAATTTCTCCGGAAGTTCTCACCCCGGGCACGAGTTCAATCATTCGGTTTAATGTCTTAATATACGTCGATTTTCCGCAACCAGACGGACCGATAATAGCTGTTACTTCATTTTCGTATATATCAAGATCAATATTCTTTAATGCGTGATTGTCACCGTACCATAAGTTTAGTTGTTTTGTTTGATAAACAGCCATTTTTTCCTTTTTTGGCATGTTTACTGACTCTTCCTTGCGAATTGTCATTTTTTCTTTTTCAATAGTTATGTTCATTTTGGAAGCCTCCTTCATTATGAAAAGCAAAAATGCCGTCTCTAAAATCTTTTTTGAAACTTATTGCGAATCAATACCGCAACAGAATTCATTAAGATCAATAATGCAAGCAATACGATGATCCCTGCGGCCGCCAATGCATGAAACTCTTCCTGCGGGCGGCTGGTCCAGTTATAAATTTGCATCGGAAGGACTGTAAACATGTCAAAAACCGTTTTTGGCAAAAAGGCCAAGAAAAGCGGCAGCCCGAGAACGACAAGGGGAGCTGTTTCTCCTATTGCACGGGATAAAGCCAAAATCCCTCCGGTTAAAATTCCCGGAATGGCAGCCGGAAGAACAACTTTGACAATTGTCTGCCATTTCGTTGCTCCCATTGCGTACGAAGCTTCCCTTAATTCTTTTGGCACTGACCTGATTGCTTCCTGAGAGGCGACGATAATAATCGGCAAGATAAGCAGGCTCATTGTCAATCCTGCAGCAAGTACGCTTCTTCCTAGCGCAAGTGCACGTACGAACACCGTTAATCCCAATAGTCCAAATACAATCGAAGGAACTCCGGCAAGATTCGATATGTTCACCCGGATTAAATCAGTAAAAAAGTTTTTCTTTGCGTATTCCTCTAAGTATAAAGCAGTTCCCACACCGAGAATGAGAGATACCGGGGCTACAACAGCCATGAGCCAAATCGATCCTATTAATGCAGTGTAGACCCCTGCCTGTTCTGGCTTTCGTGAAGGCAAGCTTTGTAAAAATTGAAGATCCAAATAACCAAATCCTTGAGTGAATATCCGATACAATAAAATGCCAAGGACGAGCAAAGCAAACATTGTGGCTGCAAAAAACAGTGCCCTAAAAATTTGATTCGAAACCAGTCTTGGTTTCATCCGATTTATGACTCTAGAATGATCAATTAATTTCATTAATATTCCTCCCTAAAACGGCGAGAGATAAATTGTGCAAGCAGGTTCATTGCAAGGGTAAATACAAACAATGTTGTACCGACAGCATATATACTGTAATAAATAGTAGTGCCGTAGCCGGCATCGCCCTGACTGACTTGAACAATATATGCTGTCATTGTTTGAATCGAACTTGTTATGTTCCAGTCTAAGTTCGGTGTTGAACCACCCGCTACTGTTACAATCATTGTCTCCCCAATTGCTCTGGAAGTTGCTAAAACAATAGAAGCAATGATCCCGGAAATAGCGGCCGGAAGAACGACTTTCATTGAAACTTCAAACTTTGTTGAACCTAATGCAAGCGCACCTTCACGCATCGAATTCGGAACGGAAGACATCGCATCTTCTGATAATGATGCAATCATAGGCGTGATCATAATTCCGATGACAATTCCCGGGCTCAGCGCATTAAAGACTTCCAAGGAAGGAATAAGATCTCTTAAAATCGGTGTGACAAATGTCAAAGCAAAGAATCCGTAAACGATCGTCGGGATTCCCGCTAACACCTCAAGTATCGGCTTGATAATCCGTCTGACTCGATCAGAAGCATATTCACTCAAATAGATGGCTGAAGACAATCCAACCGGAACAGCAACCAACACTGCGATGATCGTAACTTTTAGAGTTCCGGAAATTAGCGGCATTATTCCATATGATCCTTGAGTTTCAGAAAATGGATACCATGTTTTCGCTGTAAAAAACTCAACAATTGAAACTCGGTTAAAGAATGTAAACGTTTCAAAGATTAATGTAAATACAATACCGAGCGTTGTCAAAATGGAAACTATTGCAGTCAGCAACAAAAGAAAAGGTACAACTTTATCAGCAACCCTATTTGCACTTTTCTTTCTTTTCTTAGCCTCAATCATTTCTTGTACGGAAATGGATTTATTTGTTGATTGGTAGGCCAAAATAAAAACCCCTTTCATCCACACAACAAGATGAGAAGCTAAAATGAGCTTCCCATCTGTCAATTGTTTATCTTACTTTAGACCTTCTAGTGTTTCAAGACCTTTTTTATACTCTTCATCCGGTAATTTTACGTAGCCAACATCTTCAGAGAATTGTGCGGCATTTTCAAGCGTAAATTTCACGAAATCATAAACTTCCGGCTGTTCTTTCACTGCTGAATTTTTTACATAAGTGAAAAGCGGACGAGAAAGCGGTGAATATTCTCCACTCTCAATTGTTTCGTTTGTTGGTTCTACAGGACCGTTTCCGCCATCAATCGGAACAACTTTTAACTTATCTTTATTTTCTACATAGTAGGCATAACCGAAATATCCGATTGCATTCTTGTCGCCTGTAACGCCTTGTACTAATACGTTGTCATCTTCAGATAGTGTAGCACCTTTAACGATAGGCGCACCACCAAGAACTACTTCATCGAAGTAATCGTAAGTACCGGAGTCAGTACCAGGAGAATAGAATTTGATTTCCTCATCAGGCCAGCCTTGGCGAACATCTGACCATTTTGTAGCTTGGCCAGTCCACATTTTCTTTAATTCATCAAGCGTTAAGTGGTCTACCCAGTCATTATCTTTGTTAACAACTACAGAAAGACCGTCATATGCTAATTTAAATTCAGTGTAGTCAATTCCTTTTTCTTCAAGATGCGCTTTTTCTTCATCTTTAATTGGGCGGGAAGCATTGCTTAGTTGTGTTTCACCTGCGATAAAAGCTTCAAAACCGCCGCCTGTACCGGAGGATCCAACAGAAACTTTAACTCCAGGCTGTTCCATTTGATATTCTTCAACAACAGCTTCCATAATTGGATATACTGTAGATGAACCGTCGATTTTAATTTCACCTTGAAGCTGCTTATTTTCTTCACCAGCTTGTTCTTCTTTTGTGCCGCCGTTTCCATTGTTTTGGTTTTGGTCAGCATTTCCACAAGCTGCTGTGAATGCTAGCACTCCGCTTATCATCGCTGAAAGTGCTAAGAACTTAAAGCTTTTCATTCCTTTATTCCCCCTAAGAGATTTCGTTGTTTTGTCCTACATGTACTAGCATAATGTTCAACTATTAATTCGGTTTTAACAAATTGTAAAGGTTTTGTAAATTAGGGTTGAATACTGGAAAATTGTGTCGAAAAATATGATGAAGAATTTTTATGAATATATTACTACTTATTTCTTTAGAAGAAATTTATGATTTATATATCCAAATTTAAAAAACTGCCTCAAGATTTGAGACAGTTTTTATTGTAAATAACTATTCCCCTTATTCATTTTCTTTGCGGATCACTTCTTGTCCTTCTTGGACATCTTCAATGTTTTCTACTTTTTGAACCGTGTTTTCAGCATTTTTATTTTCTTCTTGGCGTTTTTTCTTTAGATCAAAATATGCATCCATGACTCTTTCGCCAATTTTCAAGTTAGCCTTATGGTCATAATTTCCTTGAAAAGCCCATGGCACTAAAACAGCCATGGCAATTTCGGGGTTATTGGATGGTGCATATCCGACTAAGCTCAAATTCATTACTTCAGGCGGTTCTTTTCCAAATTTTTTTCGGTCCGGTCCGTCATAAAACGCTTCTGCGGTACCGGTTTTACCTGCAGGAGAATAATTTTTACCGCCAAAGTACCCCACTGCAGTACCCTTAGGCTCCTGCATGACTTGCCTGAACCCTTCTTGGACACGCTCAATCCATTCTGTTTTCATGTCAATCCGGTTCAAAACTTTTGGTTCAATCTCTTCAATAATTGGACCGAGTTCGTCATTTTTCATGACGGGTTCTCTAATTTCTTTTACAATATGCGGCTGAAGGCGGTAGCCGTTGTTGGCAATCGTTGATACGTATTGAGCCAGCTGCATATTCGTATAAGTATCATACTGACCGATGACTAAGTCAAGAAGGAAACCTGGTTTTTTGTCCGCTCCTTTAAAACCTACCATTTCATTTGGCAAATCAATTCCTGTTCTTACTCCGAGGCCAAATTGGCTGAAGGATTGGCGAATCGTATCAAAAGCTTCTTCTTTCAGAGGCAGCGGCTGATCATATTCATACCGCCCATCCCCGATTTCCACGGCAATTCTAAACATATAAACGTTTGAAGATCTTCTTAATGCATAAAGATCATTAATAAGCCCCATCGTTTGCCATGATTTTTTTACTGGTGTTCCCTTGATTTTCATTGGTGTATCTAAAAGATATTCACCCGGCTGAATCGCACCTGTTTTGTATCCTGTTAATACAGTTGCCCCTTTCACGGCAGAGCCAACATTGTAAGAAGTTGTAATATTTCCAAGGGCATCATCCTGCAATTCTCTTTTTCCGGTTTTTTCATCTTTTACAATGCGTTTTCCGGCCATTGTCAGGATTTCACCGGTATTCGGGTCCATCAATACTACATAAGCCCTGTCAAGCAGTGAAGTTCCCGGATAGCTTTTTGCCTTCCATAATTCTTCTTCAATAATTTTTTCAACAGCAAGCTGAAGGTCCATATCGATCGTTAAAACGAGATCTTTTCCCCTTTGCCCCTCGGAAATTACTTCTGTTTTTAATACATTGCCGGCTTTATCCGTTATTTTCTTCACTTTTGCTTTTTGTCCGTGAAGAACATCTTCATACTGCATTTCAATATAGCTCTTCCCTACACGGTCATTGCGGTTATAGTCTTTTGATAAATAGTAATCCAATTGCTCCTTTGGAAGCCCTTCGTCCGATGTAGACACATCACCGAGAACGGATCTCAATGTTTTACCAAAAGCATAATAACGGTCCCAGTCTGTCGTTGTATCCACACCCGGCAGCTTTTCAAGGTTTTCACTGACGACCGCAAATTCTTCAGGTGACACATCTTTATTTTTCACAATCTGCGGAGTCAATGCATAACCGCTATTAAATTCACTGTAGATGGCAAGAACTTCTAAATCATCTTTTGATAATTGGTTTAGTTCTTCGTCTGTGATCCGTTCTAGTTGAAGTTTATATATGTCTTTATCGTCAAGCTTTTTTTCTTCAAACAGTTTCCATTCTTTATCCGTAATTTTTGCTTTCGCTTTTTCAGGATTCTTCAAAATCCAAAAATCCTTTTTATCCAGCTCTTGTACTTTGGAATAATCCTTGTGAATATACTTGGCAAGCTTCTCTGCCACTTTCAGCATCTCTTTTTGGCTTGTTCCTTGACTCTTTGTATAAGTGATTGCATTGAGAGGAATGTTGTCAACGACCACTTTCCCATTGCGGTCGAATATTTTGCCGCGCGGCACCGGATTGTTTACTGTAATATCTTCGGTTCGTTCAATTTCGCGTTTAAAATCATCGCCATATACGATTTGAACAACTCCAAGCCTTAAAATTAGCATTGAAAATAAAAGAAATACAGCAAAAAACAACATATTTAACCGAAACGGAACATGTGTCTTCTTTTTTTTCTTTTTATTCAATTTATCCCACACTTCCTTATGTTAATGCTTGCTCTCGACATTTATTGTATATAAATTAAGAGTAATTTTCTATTACGGAAATTTTTCACAATCCGGTTGCTGAAAAAATAGAAAGAAAAAACGGGAGAATGGATACTCCCGCTCAAATAGAAATTCAATTAAAACTCCGCACAGCATGGGTCTTTCTACCCGTTAATGCGGGAGAAATTGATGTTTCGGACAAACAAATAAATACATGAATGCCCCGCACCCAGCAGCATTAACAGTACCGGAATGCTCTTCTCTTCGTTAAAAAAAGTAATTGCCAGCAAAAATAGTAGAATAGAAACAATTCTCCCCGCGTTTAGAAAAATTTCCCTTACAACAATATATTCAATTCTCATTTCAGCTGCTTTCCATCCTTTACCGATCACATCATAGGTAAGAGACATGTACGGAACAAGCAAAATCGGATAAGCGATAGCAATCGTGGCTGCATAAAACAAAAGCTTCGGATACGTAACATTAAAAGCAATTAAGAATATGGATGCATAAAGAAGGATTCCGCCCAATAAGATTGCTTTTTTCCGATGTTCTTTTTTTATAACTCTTGAAGCAGTGTAATATCCAAGAAACGCAATTCCTGAATTAATAAGGCCGAATGTTCCAAGTGCAAGTTCGCTCCCCGTCGAAATAAAAACAAACATAGATATAACAAATACGAACGTTCCCTCTCTTAAACCTTGAAAAAAATGTGCATTCGTGATTAGGCGCCAATTCTTATTGTATTTTCTCTCGGAAAGTATGCGTTGAAACCAATAACGCCCCTTCGAAGGTCTTCGTTCTAAAAAAAAACTCAATACTACTGCCGCAGAAAACAATGTTAACGAAAGTCCAAACACTACTGAATAACCTGTAAAATTTTTTAGACGGGAAATAACGTAACCCGCAAGCATAGGTCCGATCATACCGCCAGCAGAAGTTAGAATTCCGAGAAAACCATTAAAAAAATCCCTCGTTTCCGGTTCTGTAATTTCAAATGTCAAGACGTTAAATGCAAGCCAGTAAAATCCATACCCGATCCCTAAGAGCCCTCCGAGCAATAAAATAAAATCCGAGGCATTGGGCCCAATAACTAAAACAAAAATATAAAATAGAGCTAAAAAAATAACTCCTATTCTAAGAACAATTACGCGGTCCACTTTTTTTGCCCAACCGCCTGCAATGATAAAGGTAATCGGTTGTAATACAACGATGGCAAGGTTATACAGTCCTATATCGGAAAATTGTCCCGATTGTTTCCATAGATAAATATTAACAAACGTGTTGGAAAGCGATATGCTTAAAGAGTATAATCCACCGATTAATAATAGCAATGTCAAATCCCTATTGAGTTCAACATCTCCAATCAACAATTTTAACTTACTCATAAAAAAACTCCCCTTTTTACTCTAAAGGGTAGTTTCTAACAAAACGAAAATACATATGCACTTTTCGTAAAACTAAATATTTATATTCTTTACCATTTTTGAGGGAACTGCTCCACAACGTACTTTAAGGGGCAGTTCCATTTTATAAAAGTTCTTAAAATTTTTTCAGCCTTGCAAAAGAGATTAGGTTTAACAGATTTATCCTATTTTCTTTACCTATCGTTCTTACTCGTCCAAAAAAAGTTCCAAGAAACTGTTCCCAAAGGAATCCAATTGTGTTTTTGGAAGCAGGATCATCACGAATCAAACGAATGGTCGCATGCAAAGCCTCATCCAAATGCGAAAGCGCCTGTTTTAGATGGATAATCACCTCGTTGTCTTGCTTATTCTCCACTCTACCCCTCCTCTATTAACGAACATCTCTTCTTTTCTAATGATAAACGCGATTTTGATTTTCCGCCTTATGCACTTCACCATCAATAAATATATCTTTATCCAGGCTTTTTCTAATCCGTTCAAATTTAACCTCTGCTGCAATATCTTCAATTCCTTCTTTAGCCGTAACGATTAAGTATTTCATTTGCCTCGAAAGATCCCAGATGATAGGGCGCAGAGTGTTTCTAACTACAGGAACTAAGGCTGTGGTTGCGATGGCAAGTGCCGAGCCTACAACAATGCGCTGTAAATTTCGTTCAAGCATAAATAGACCTCCTTAGTAAAGTTATTTATTTTTTGATCATTTTTTTCTGTTTTTATACCCTTGTTATGCCGTTGCTCGATTAACTTTACCAATTAAAGGATATATCGGTTTGTTTATCCATAAATTTGATAACGGTTTTGCGAGTCGGGCTGAAGCTACTGCAACTAAAAGAATAGGACCCCAGTTCCAAAGAGGCAGAGGAGCTGTTTTAAAAATTGCTGCTAATGGCGGGATATAAATAACGCTTAGCAGTGCCAGCCATGAAATTCCAAGGGCACCTATCAGGAAGCGGTCTTTTGTCACATCTTTTATTGTTTCCTCAGAATCTGCTTGTCTCCATGAGAACGTCTGTATCAGCTGTCCTGCTACCAACGTTGAAAATGCAACTGTTTGGGCTGCAGCCAATGACATTCCGGCTCCCAGACCCCAAATAAAGAGACCGAGCGATCCCAATCCTAAAATGGTTCCGCGGGTTACGACTTGTTTGTATAAAGTGCCATCAACAATTTCCTGTCGTTTTGTTTCTTTTGTTTTATTGCCGGGATTTACAGCAAGGATCATAGCAGGTAAAGCGTCAGTCAGCATGTTCATTAATAAGATTTGAACTGGCACGACCGGAAGCGGCAGACCCGCCATTACAGCCAAAGAAGTGACAAGAATTTCAGAAAGGTTTCCGCTCAACAAGCATCCAATTGCTTTTCTTATATTTCCAATAATGGTTCTTCCTTCTTTCACTCCGTCAACAATTGATCCAAAATGATCTTCTTTCAAAACCATATCGGCGGTTTCTTTTGTTACTTGGGTGCCTGTTTGGCCCATAGCAATTCCGATATCTGCCTTTTTAATTGCCGGAGAATCATTAACTCCATCACCTGTCATCGCAACGATATGCCCTTTTTGCTGAAGAACCGTTACGATTCGAAGTTTGTGCTCCGGAGTTACTCTTGCATAGATGACAATATCTTCAATAATCGTTTTCAACTCTTGATCCGAAATCAGATCAAGCTCTTGGCCTGTTACTACTTTCATTCGATCATCGTAAATTCCGATTTTCTTTGCAATGGCCAAAGCAGTAAGCGGATGATCTCCGGTAATCATAACCGGTTTAATCCCCAATTTAACTGCTTCACGAATGCTTTTTTCCACTTCTGGTTTTGGTGGATCCATCATACCTGCCATACCTACATATATAAGCTTGCTATCTATATCCTGTAAGCAGTCATTATTGACGTGCTTGTCTAATTTCCGGTAAGCAAAACCTAATACTCGCAGAGCCTGCCTGGCAAATGCGTCATTTTGTTCCATAATCTGTGTGCGTACCTTTTCATTTAACGGATAGATCTTTCCGTTTTTCTGATAGTGTGAGCAATTGTTCAACAGTTTCTCAACAGATCCCTTTGACATGACAAAACATTGTTCTTCTTGATTATTTTCATGGCAAACGACACTCATCTTTCCGCTGTTTGAGTCAAAAGGTATTTCTTCAACACGCTTCCAGTGGTTATGGTTTTCTGCTAACAAGCCTCGTTTAGCTGCAAGTGAAAGAAGAGCTCCTTCAGTAGGATCACCTTTTACATTCCACCGTCCCTCTTCATGAAACAGCTGTGAATTATTGCAAAGCAGTCCGATTCTTAATATTTGATCTACATCTTTCGAAGATGTTTCAGACTGATCCATTCCTATAATTGTTCCTTCTGGATTATAACCATCACCAGTTACTTCATATTCCATGTCTACTGTTGAAATTCGTTTAACCGTCATTTCATTTTTAGTTAAGGTGCCGGTTTTATCAGAACAAATAACTGTCGCTCTTCCTAGAATCTCTAAAGCGGACAGCTTTCGTACCAGTGCCTTTTTCTTAGCCATGCGGAATATACCCGCTGTAAGGGCAAAAGTAATGGTTATAGGCAGCCCTTCCGGAATGGCCGAAGCTGTTAAAGCAACAGATGTTGCCACCATTTCCGTTATAGGCATTCCTCTTAATAGACCTGTAATAAAGACAATGGCACCAACGGCAAGAGCACCTTTCATAAATTTTTTGCTGATGGCTGTAACTTGTTTTTGAAGCGGGGTTGTATGATCTTCATCTTCTGTTAATAGAGATAGAAGGTGCCCCATTTCAGTATATTTGCCTATTTGCACAACCACTGCCTTGCATTTTCCTCGGGTTATGTGTGTGCCCATATAAAGCATGTTGGTTCGGTCTGTAACTGGCACGTCCTCGTTTATGTTCATTTCCTTCTTTTCAACGGGGAGCGATTCGCCCGTTAACGCGGATTCGTTCACTTCCAAGTTCCATGATTGAATGATCCGGAGATCAGCCGGCACGCGATCACCAGCTTCAAGTTCAACAATATCTCCCGGAACTAAGTCATGGGCTGCAATTTCGTTCACAGCGCCATCACGGACGACACTGCAGTTAGGAGGGACAAATTGGCTCATTGTTTCCACTGCCTTGTCTGCTTTTCTTTCCTGGATTGTACCAATCCCTGCATTTATCAAAAGAATCGAACCCATGATTAATCCATCAAACAAATGACCTGTAAAAGCACTAAGAAGTGCTGTGGCTGCGAGAACTTGTGTTGTAAATTCCTTGAATTGGCCGACATATGTTTTCAGCCAATGTGGGCGTGTTTTCGAAACAAGCTGATTTTTGCCATATAAATGAAAAGCCTTATTTACCTGCTCGGTGTTAAGGCCGTTATTTTTATCAATATTAAAATATTTTAAAACTTCATCTGCATTCTTTGAATGCCATGGAATATTAGCGGCATTCGCATCATTCTCGTGATTCCTGTTAGCAATTTTAAACCTCTGTTCTGTCCATATTTTTGCTCTGGACATAAACGTCAATGATAAAGCATCCCCGATCAGATTAACAAGAGGTGCACTAATGATAAGTGGCATTGCAATCATAGAGCCTGTCAAATTCCACATTTTAGTTATGTTAGTATTCTGTTTTACTATCTTCTTTAAGTCATTGCCAACTTGCATCGTCTTTGCGATGCCAGGTATCTGTTTAAACGTACAGTACGGATAAAAAGAAACTACTTTATTTTTTTCACTAACAGGATCTTTTATCACGACGAGTACATCTTCACGTCGATTGATCTTAAGGTCATTATGGGAGATCAGTTGAACCCCATAATCGTTTAAGTGTTGATTAAGTATATCCAGATCAACGTTCGATTCATTGTTTACAAATGCAACTTTTCTGCCTTTTAAGAGTGTTAATAGCGGAATGCACTCTTTACGAACGGTTCCATCAACAGAAATAAGAGAAGCATCCTTAAAAACAACCGTTTTCGTTTGAGTCAATTGATAAATTTTTAGTATAAATTAGTAGAAGGTTCGTTTTCAGATAACTTAGGCCTTTCATTTTGCAGCAGACGGCTGCTATTCAACATTTGATTGTTAAAAAGAATATTACCTGCCTGATAACCAGCATAATTCCCAATCCGGTTTCCAATTATGCTTCCGATAATAGATCCTATGATCGTTCCTGCACCCGGCAAAACGGCGGATCCAAGAATCGCTCCATATTCAAAACCAGCCATAATGCCTAAACTCCCTGTAACATTTTTGGAAGTTTGAATGGCATACTCTTTTTTATCCATTTTGCCGGAAGCAACGGCTTGAGTGTCCTGTAATTGTGCCATTCCTCCTGAAATTATTCCAGCCCAAAGTGAAACCCCTTTAAACATGAACCATCCTCCTTTCACTGTATAATTTGTCCAAAAAATCTAAAATTATGTCAGCGGTTGAAAATATTTAAAGAAAATCATTCCTTTTGATCATTTTTATTCAACTCACTATTCTTCATCATCAGCTACTTCGTATGCCCATCCAAAAAAAATCATTTGGCTGTCTATCTCTTCGTCATCTGGATTTTTCTTTACATAAGAATAACATCCATATTGGTCTTGTTCCCGGGCTTTTACATTATCACTTAAAAGTACGGTTAATATTTGTTTAAGCCTCTCCTTAAGTTCTTGATGATAAACGGGGAATGCAATTTCAACTCGTTTTTCCATATTTCGTGTCATTAAATCAGCTGAGGAAAGAAGGATTTTTTCATCACCGTTATGATGAAAATAATAAATACGGCTATGCTCTAAAAAACGTCCAACAATGCTGCGGACTCGGATATTCTCGCTGGCCCCTTCAATACCCGGACGAAGACAACATATTCCCCGAACGATAAGGTCAATCTTTACACCAGCCTGTGAAGCTTCATAAAACTTCAATATTAATTGCTTATCTGTTAAAGAATTCATTTTCGCTATGATCCTGCCATTCCCAAATTGTTTATGAAACTCAATTTCTTTGTCAATCAGCCGGATGAATTCATCTCGAATATCGAAAGGGGATACAGAAAAATGGTGAAAGTCTGGCTTTTCCATGTAACCGCTTAAATAATTAAAAAAATTGGTTGCATCGATTCCGAATTCTGGATTTGAGGTAATGAATCCTAAATCGGTATAGACTTTTGCTGTTTCTTCATTATAATTGCCAGTTCCCAAATGAACAAAACGTTGAATATTACCATTCATTTTGCGAACGATGAGCGTGATTTTGCTATGAGTCTTTAATAATATCTTCCCGTATATAACATGGCAGCCTGATTTTTCAAGCTCTTTTGCCCAATGTACATTATGTTCTTCATCAAATCGTGCTTTCAGTTCAACAAGGACAAGTACTTGCTTTCCTCTTTCTGCTGCCTTTTTTAGATTTTCAATGATAGGAGAATTTTCACTGACTCGGTAAAGAGTTTGTTTAATGGCCATAACATTAGGATCCTCAGCAGCACACCGTATAAAATCAATAACAGGTTCAAAAGATTCATAAGGATGATGAAGCAGGATATCTTTTTCAGCTGCAACATCAAAAATATTCTGTTTCTTCCCGCTTATTTCATTGATCAGATCCTTTGATGGCTGGGGAATTAATGTTTCAAAAGTCAGATGTTCCTTTAATGGAGCAATTTGTTTATAAAAACTAAATAAAAACGTTAAGTCAAGAGGACCGTTTAAAAAATATGTATCCTTCTCGTATATTTCCAATTCACTTAATAAGTAAGCAAGAATTTCCTGATCAATGAAATGATTTGATATTTCCAACCGGACAGTTGCTCCCCAATTTCTCTTTTTTAACTCTTCTTCGATTTCTTTTAATAGGTCTCTCGCACCCTCTTCATGTATTTCTAAATCTGCATTCCTCGTAATGCGAAATTGCGTCACGGATTCAACGTGCAGCCCGCGAAACAATTTATGGACAAAGTGGATAATGAGATCCTCAATTAAGACAAAAATTTTTTTATCACTTTCGATTTTATTTGGAACTTCTACGAATCGTTCAAATCCTCTTGGTATTTGTACAATTGCCAATTTTTTTTGGAGAGTTGATTCTTCCCTCTCATCGGATAAAACCACTGCAAGATTCATACTTTTGTTAGCCAGCAAAGGAAAAGGCCGGTAAGCATCAATAGCCATTGGTGTTAAAACAGGAAAAATAACTTGATCAAAATGTTGTTCCAGGGCAATTAAAGCTTCTTGCGGGAGATCTCTAATTGGAAGAAAGTAAATATTTTCTTTTTCCAACAAGGATAATAGATGTTTAAACGTTTCGTATTGCGTTTGGACCAATTCATGGGTAATTTTCGCAATTTCAGTTATTTGTTGTTTCGGAGTTAATCCGGCCTTATTTTCAGGTTTTGTAAACCCTGCTTTTATCTGATCTTTAAGACCAGCCACTCGAACCATAAAAAACTCGTCCAAATTTGAACTAAAAATAGCCAGGAATTTGAGCCTTTCAAGTAAAGGATTCCGTTCATCAATTGCTTCTTCCAAGACTCGTTTATTAAAAGCCAGCCAGCTAAGTTCCCGGTTATTAAAGTAAGCCGGTTGATTGAAATCATTATACTCTGTCAAATTCCATCTCACTTCTTTCACCACTGGGATTTATATTTGTTTAAAAAATTAACTCAGCCATTTAAAGTCTAAAATTATCGATTTTCCAAGAGCATTTTCTAAGTGCTTGATCTGTTTTTCCGCTTCCTGCTGCTCCACAGTCCAGCTCTTATTGCAATAAAGCTCTAAATGAATATGATCTTTTCCTTCTAATAGACGAAGACCCTGTACAATTTCTCTTTTGGTGCTGTTTAGAATAAATGAAAATTTTAATAGTGCACCAAAAACCCTTAATTTATGTCTTTCTTGTTTCGTAAACCATTCTTTAAAAGGCTGAACATTTTGTTTAAAAGAAGTCTTTGAATGATAAGAAGTTAATAAAGCAATTTTTATACGATCACGGTGGGAAACTCCATCCATATTTCTCGTCGATAAAATATAAAATGTATGCTGGCTAGCAGAATCTCTTTCGATAAACTCTCCTAAATTGTAAATATAACTGGCGCATCGCAAATCATGTATATCGTTTTCATTAACTTCAAATATCCCAGTTTTACGTAATGAATCCAAAAGCATCATCACTGTTTTTGTAACGGCTGACCTTTTTTCCAAATCTATTTCATATTCAACAGCCAATTGACGCAGACTTTTTTCTAACGGGAGCTGATTATTGTATTCATAATTATTATCGTCTCTTATTTCATTAAATAAAATTCCTTCTCTAATCCCTTTTTGGCTGAATTGAAAAAATGGTGCATCCACAGTCTGATAAATTGTCAGAAAAACTTCAATAGCAGGAATAATTATATCTGCTCGTTCTTTTGATAGGCCCTCGACGTTTTGGAGTTCCGAAAAGGATAACGATGTTAATTTCTCTTTTACCGTTAAAATATCTTTTAAATTTATCTCATATTGATGGATCGAATCAATTGGATAACTCTTCATTGCCTGGTCAATCTTCCCTAAATTTCTGGCACTCCCGCCAATCCCAACAATCGGCAGCCGGCAATTTTCCAACCAATCAATTTCCAGAAATTTGGATTGTAAAAATGCTGCCAAATTGTTCATCTCATCACTAGTAGGAACTTTTTCTTTAATAAATTGTTTTTTTAATGTTAATGCCCCAAAAGGAAAACTATGAGAATGAACCATTTTTCGATTTAAAAATTGGGTGATTTCTGTGCTTCCTCCGCCGATATCAATCGTAATTCCATCTTGTATCCAAGTTGAGTGAATAACACCAAGGAATCCATAAAACGCTTCTTTTTCGCCGGATAAAATATCAACAGAAAGCCCAATTTCATCCCTTATCGATTTCTTAATTTCTTCTTTATTTTTTGCCTGCCTAATCGCAGCTGTAGCAAACACTTTAATCAATGTTCCTTTATGCAAAGACACAATCTCTTTAAATAACTTTAAAGTGTTTTTCAGAATTCTCAGACCCTCGGAAGTTAATATTTGTTCATTATTTAGATAATTTTGAAGACGGGCTGAAACTTTTATATTTTCGATTTCCTTTAAAACGTATTCCTCTTTATGCAGGTAAATAACTAATCTAATCGTGTTGGATCCTATATCAATAATGGCTAATTTCTTTTCCACTTTTTTCATCCTTGTTTTTTAATGTCTTCTGATTGAAGAAAGTATGTAATGTATATTATTTATTATTTAAGTTGTCATTATAACAAATCGTCTATAAAGAAAATCATGAACGAAAAAGAGGCTGTCTCATTAGGGTCTGACCCCTAGGCTTTTGAGACAGCCTTTCTTTTTGAACATTTTTCATTTGGCAAAATACAATATTCTATCTGACTTTTTTCTGCCGTTATTATTTTGCAGCGCTGTAACGCTTAGCAACTTCATCCCAGTTAATCACATTGAAGAATGCGCTGATATACTCAGGACGACGATTTTGGTATTTTAAGTAGTAAGCATGTTCCCATACATCCAAACCTAGAATTGGAGTTTTACCTTCCATTAACGGAGAATCCTGGTTTGGAGTGCTGGTTACTTCAAGTTCGCCATTGTTAACAACAAGCCATGCCCAACCTGAACCGAAACGAGTTGTAGCTGCTTTTGTGAATTCTTCTTTAAAGCCTTCAAAGCTTCCAAATTTACTGTTAATTGCATCAGCCAATTCACCAGTCGGCTCACCACCGCCGTTTGGAGATAGAATTTGCCAGAATAAAGAGTGGTTTGCATGACCTCCTCCATTGTTGCGAACAGCAGTACGAACAGCTTCAGGTACTGCATCAAGGTTGGAAATAACTTCTTCGACAGTTTTAGAAAGAAGCTCTTCGTTTCCTTCTAAAGCATTGTTTAAGTTTGTTACATAAGTGTTGTGGTGTTTTGTGTGGTGGATGTTCATTGTCTCTTTGTCGATATGAGGCTCTAATGCATCATAAGCATAAGGTAATTGTGGTAATTCAAATGCCATTTTTCATTTCCTCCTTATGTAAAAAAATAGTTTTTTTGCTTTAGAACATTTTTCATTTGTAAAATTCTGAAAAACATAATGATTCTAAAGCTCTTTAAGTTAAGATTACCAAAGTTGGGCAATCGTTTCAAATGAAATGCTTATACAAGAATCATGTTTTTTGTGTTCCTTATAAAGAAGAGACAACGACAAACTTTCAATTCCCTTCACCTTAAAAATTATACAGGCAGAACGTTTTTTTCTATCGCTATCATTTTTCAAAATCGTACCGGTTCCAATCATCTTTCTAGACGACTGCTAACACAAAATAGATAATCATAATTGCTTGGATGATCCCTTTTACAAAGACACTGCTAATAAAACCGACAACAGACCCAAAACCGATTTTTACGGCATCTTTAAAATCTTTTTTATTTACAAGCCACTCAGCGATGATCGCTCCCAAAAACGGGCCGATTAAAATGCCAAAGATCGGAATGATAAATGGTCCGACAAGAATCCCGATTGTGCTTCCCCAGACCCCTGCTTTTGAACCGCCGTACTTTTTTACCCCAATTAAATTTGCAATATAATCTGCAATAAAAAGAAGAACCACGAACAGGCCTTGTATCAGCCAGAATAGCCAGTTGAACGGTTCGAACGAAAAGAAAATCCCGTACAACAAAAAACCGCCCGCGATAAACAGTACGCTAGGAATGACAGGATAGACTAAGCCAATAAAAGCAACAACAAACATAAAAATAATAATTGTCCAATAAATGTACTCCATACATAACTTCCTTCATTGATATAGTGAAAACCAAGTAGAGCTTCCCCTTTTATTAAATATCTTACCATAATCTTGCTCCACTAAAACAACCTAGGCAATATTTTGATGGCATTATAACTGCTTCCGTCAAAATATGCATAACTTGTACAATAGCCACGATAAAGCTAAAATAAAATGGTGAAACTTATGTAAAGGCGTGTCATGTTATGAATCTTTTTAAGCAATTGTTTAAGAGCCTGTACTCTCCAAAAGATATCGCTCTTTACCGTTTTCAGGGAATTGGAAAAACGATCCTTTATGTTTTCTTATTAACTTTGTTATCAGTGATCCCAAATGTCTATTATTTCTCAGCTGCTGTCATTAACGGATTAGAAGCAGCCCAAACTGCAGTAAAGGATCAGTTTCCAGAATTCACGATTGAAAGCGGGAAGCTTGGGGCTCGGCAAAATGCACCTATTTTCATCAATCGTGATGATTTTGCGATTATTTTTGATAGTACCGGAGAAATTAACGAAGACGATTTTTCCGAGGAAGAAAATGCAATCGCTTTTTTGCAGAATGAAATCATTTTTATAGCAGGCGGAAATATTCAATCATATCCGTATTCAATGTTTTCTTTTCCAATAACGAGTTCCGATCTTCAAGAATTTTTGGATACGATTGACTCGGTAACTTGGATTATGCTCGTGATTATGGCAATCTTCATTTACATTTTTTCAGCCGGTATGAAATTTATTGAAATTTCCATTTACGCTGTATTTGGGCTTTTGTTTAAAAATATGACAGGCAAAAAATTGCAGTACGGTCACTTATGGAGAATGTCAGCGTATTCTGTGACATTGCCGACGATCTTTTTCACGATTATGGCAGCACTGCAAACTTCCGTATTAAATGGATTTCTTATTAACTGGTTTGCCTCACTGATTGTACTGTTCCTTGCGATTAAAGAGGTTCCAAAACGAAAGCAAAACTAAAACGCGCCAAAAGCGCGTTTTAGTTTTGTTTCGAAAAATGAAATTGTCTTGTAATTTTCTCAAGTGACTCCGACAGTTTTGTTAATTGCTCGCCTGCAGCATGGCTTTTCTTTACTTTTTCCATTTGTTCATGTGATGCGGCCATCATTTCTTCAGCACTTGCCAGCGTTTCTTGAGAGACAGAGACAAAATTTTCTGAAGTCTTTTCCATTTTCGGCAAAGTTTCATTTAAAACATTCAATTCCTCTTGAACCCCCATAATCATTCCGCTGACAGCTTCTATCTCTAACATTAAAGAATCAAAAGCTTTCTGGCTGGTGGTTGCTGTATCAATATAGCTCTTTACATTTGTTACCATTTTTTGAAATTCACTTGTTGCATGATATGAAATGGATTCCATTTCTGAAATTGTTTTTGTAATATGCTCAGTAGCTTCGGTCGATTGCTCGGCAAGTTTCCTGACTTCGTTTGCCACCACGGCAAATCCTTTCCCCGCGTCTCCTGCTCTTGCTGCTTCAATCGTTGCATTTAAGGCAAGAAGTTTTGTTTGCTCGGCAATTTTCTGAATTAATGTCACCACATTGGCAATGGAAGCTGAATAATTATTGACTTCCTCAACTGCAGCCTTAACTCCTGTAAAATCATTCTCAAAGCCGGTAATCATATTTACCATTTTGCCAACGCTCTTTTCACCGTTTTCAGCGGACTCGTTCATTACTCGAGTTTTTTCGATAATTTGATCCATGTGATTAAATATTGTGTAAATCGAATCTTTCATTTCTTGAAATCTTTGAATGCTTTCTTCAGAACTTCCAGCAGTTTGTTCCGCCCCTATCTTAACAACATGGATTGCTTCAAGAAGCTGTTCATTTTCTTCAAGAACCTGATCGGACACTTCCCTGAGCTCTTTTCCGGTTGTTGAGAGATTTTTCGTTGTATTTGAAATATTGGATAAGAGCTCTTTCATTTGGCCAATCATCGCATGGAAGCTTTTCACTAGTGATGTAATTTCAGGAGTTGTCGTTTTGACATCAACATGTAAATCTAAATTGCCTGTCCTTGCTTTTCTCATAACCTCCCGAAGATCGGAAAGCGGCTTTGTTAAACTTCTAACAAGAAGGATTATAGCTAGCGAAGTCAGCGAAAGGCTTATGACAACCAAAATAAATATGTATTTTGCCATCTCGAGAATGTTTTTCATATAATTCTGTTGCGGGATTGCAATGACATAAATTCCATTTAATTCTTGCACCTTT
This sequence comes from Bacillus methanolicus, assembly GCF_028888695.1. NCBI lineage: Bacteria > Bacillati > Bacillota > Bacilli > Caryophanales > Bacillaceae > Bacillus > Bacillus methanolicus. The sequence continues at coordinate 1,930,357 of NZ_PNFF01000001.1, forward strand.
TGAAAAGAGATTGTATAAAGTTCACCATTTATATTCTCGTGGAGAATCCCATTTTGTTTTTTTCGGATCTTTTCAAGCAGCGGTTCATCGAATTTCAACTTTGTGTTTTTATTTATGTTAAAAGGTTTTATTTCTTTATCGTCAAGAACAAAATACTCTCCCTTTAATCCATCTTTGGCTAATTCCGAATCCTGCCCCTTTATTACTTGATTCATCCTTTTGAAAAACTTCTCTTCGTCGCCTACATAGATCATCATCAAATTTTGAGCAATTGCATAAACAGTCTTAACTTCTCGTTCCAATCTTTGTTCCATCAATAAAATTGTTGTCTGCTTTGATTTCATAAACGATATGTAAGCAACGGAAGAAACCGTTAGAAGCAGTAGGCTTAAAATTAAGATTAACAAACGGGCCTGTAAAGTAATCTTTGTTAATATTTTGTTAATCCTATTCTCTTTTCTAATCCGAATGTTCATCCAAGGCAAAAAAATACACCCCTCCCATAATATACAAAAATATTATCGCAAAAAAATGTTAAGAAATTGTAAAGAAACAATGAGATTTTCATAAAACATTACCTTTGACCCTGTCGTAATAATTGTATCATGGAAAAATAGTCTTTTCGATTTAAAAAAACGAAATAGAGAAAACTTGCCAGGAGGATTAAAGCGGGATAAATAAAAATTCTTTCAGCATCATCCATCCAGCCCTCGAAAACAACCGGCCCTAATGCTACGCCAAGAAATCGAAATGTTCCATACAGGCTGACCACAAATCCCCGTTCCGAGTCCTGGACCGATGAAGTAACAGCCGTATTGATGGAGGGCAAAATAAACCCCATACTTCCAAATGCCAATGTGATGAAAAATAATAAAAATGAAAATGAGTGAAGCAAAATTAAGACAATAAAACAACCAACCATCAATATGTTTCCAAGAAAAAGAAGCCTATTCAAGTCTTCTCTGTTTGTTTTAAGCCGTTTCCCTGTCCAATAAGAGACAATAGTCATAGCGCCAAGCGGAAACAAAAAAGTGACTCCTTTAAAAAATCCATCAATATTGTACGTTTCTTCAATTAAAAAAGATAGATAATATAGCATACCGAACATGACAAACATGCTGATCCCTCCCGAAAGATACAGAGGAAAAAGGAAGTTCCTTTTCTTATTAAAAGTTTTTAGAATTTTGATTGAATATTCTTTAATCGAAAAGAAATCCTTTCCGCTTTCGGCTTTTGGAACATATTTTTTTATGCCCCAATAAGAAACAGCTGCCGTAACAGGAAACAAATAAAATGCCAGAAACCATGACTTCAATGCAGCCAGAGCCCCGAGCACGGGCGCGATCACCTTGCCGGCTCCGTTATAAACTTCCAATACACCGAGTACTTTGCTGCGATTTTCGATGAAAATATCGCCAACGAGAGCCATAGCAAGCGGTGTCGTGCCTGCAGCTCCGAATCCTTGAATGATTCTCCCTGTTAACAACACTGAAAAACTTGTTCTGTTTGAAGGAATCAGCCCGCTTAATCCGCAAATTAAACTTCCTACTATTACGAGAAGCAGTGACAAAAGGATAATAAGTCTTCTCCCCCACCGATCGGAAAGAAATCCGATAAATGGGATAACAATTGCTGCTGGGATGCTGAACATACTTAAAATAAGCCCTGTTTCAAAACCTGACAGATTGAGACTTCTCCGAATTTCCGGAAGAATAGGAATAAGCATCGAATTTCCTAGTACCATGACAAAGGGCAAAAGACCGATATAAAAAGTTAACAAACTTTCTTTTTTCATTGATTTTTCCTCCAATATTTGAAAAGAAGGTCTACAATAACTTGGACAAGCATACATATTGGCAAAACCCCTTTTTGGAGGATTGCAATATGAAGCGTTTGATTGGATTACTGGGTGGAGTATTAGTGATTTATGTGATTTATTATGACTTAAATCATGGAACTCTACCCTCTGTAAAAGAACAAAAAATTGAAGCTTCCAATACAGAACAGCCATCCATGCCATATTTTGAAAAACATGTTGAGCCTGGAGATACTGTATTATCAATTGTTGAAAAAAGAATAAATGGACCCCTCCCTGTTTCTATTTCCAAAGTAATTAAACATTTTCAATTGCTAAATGATGGAATGAGACCGGAAGATATTCAAATAGGGAAAACTTACAGATTTCCGGATTATGAAAAATACAGCCTGTAATAACTATTCAAAAGAGACGATGATTCTTGTCAATGCAAGTTGTTCACTGATACAATAATTATATGGACTCTCAAAATTATTTCGAATCCATTAATGATAAAGGAGCGAATCACCTTTGAGTGAAATTATACATCGTACAAAAACCCGGCCGATCAAGGTTGGAAATTTAACGATTGGCGGAAATAATGAACTTGTTATCCAGAGCATGACAACAACGAAAACTCATGATGTTGAGGCAACAGTTGCGGAAATAAAACGCCTTGAAGACGCCGGATGCCAGATTGTCCGTGTTGCATGCCCGGACGAAAGAGCTGCAAATGCAATTGCAGAAATTAAAAAGAGGATCAATATTCCGCTTGTTGCCGATATTCATTTTGATTATAAATTGGCCCTGAAAGCAATCGAAGGCGGGGCAGACAAAATCAGGATCAACCCCGGGAATATCGGAAAACGAGAAAAAGTGGAAGCAGTCGTAAAAGCAGCGAAAGAACGGGGAATTCCGATTCGTATCGGAGTAAATGCCGGTTCACTTGAAAAGCGCATTTTAGAAAAATATGGCTACCCTACTGCTGACGGAATGGTTGAAAGTGCTCTTCACCATATCAAAATTTTAGAGGATCTCGACTTCCATGATATTATCGTGTCAATGAAAGCCTCTGATGTAAACCTTGCCATAGAGGCTTATGAAAAGGCGGCAAGAACTTTTGATTATCCGCTTCATCTCGGCATCACCGAATCGGGAACATTATTTGCCGGAACCGTGAAAAGCGCTGCAGGGTTAGGTGCCATATTAAGCAAGGGAATCGGAAATACTCTTAGAATTTCTTTAAGTGCAGATCCTGTTCAAGAAGTAAAAGTCGCAAGAGAGCTGTTAAAAGCGTTTGGACTTTCATCAAATGCCGCAACTCTTATTTCCTGTCCAACATGCGGACGAATTGAAATTGATTTAATCAGCATTGCAAATGAAGTCGAAGAATATATCGAAAAAATAAAAGCTCCGATTAAAGTTGCCGTGCTTGGCTGCGCCGTAAACGGTCCCGGAGAAGCTCGCGAGGCAGATATCGGCATAGCCGGAGCCCGCGGAGAAGGACTGCTCTTCCGCAAAGGAAAAATAGTCCGTAAAGTACCTGAAGAAACAATGGTAGAGGAATTAAAGAAAGAAATTGACCTAATTGCCGAAGAATATTTTGCTAAGCAAGCAGAACAGACTGTCGAAAAAGTGTAATAATAACTTGAAAAGCCCGGCGGGTAAATCGCCGGGCTTTTGCATACTCCTATTTTTGAAAAGCTTAGAAAAACGGCCTGATAAAAATACCGAAAATAATTGAGACAGCACCGATGCCGATTGCCCAGCTGCCTAAGCTTTCTGCTCCTCTTCTGCGTGCAATAAAACCGAGAATAATCCCTGCTGCTCCGAATAATACCGGCCAAACAAACAAAGAAATGATAGAAAGCGCCAGGGCGGCAAGTCCAATTCCCCGCCCGCTTGCAGTTTCTTCATCCCTCTGCACTTCATTATCCCGGTCACGTCTTATCGTGGCAGGTGCAGCAATTTCAGCAGCGGTTTCTTCGATATAATCTGTATCCCCGAGGCGATTTTCCTCGCCTATTTGATCACGGTAACGATTATCGGTCGTTTGTTTCTCGTCTGCCATGTTCATCCCTCGCTTTCAGATGTGGAGCATTTATATTGTTTGCGAATCACCTCTGTTTCAATATGTTAATTTTTTCATATCATTGTATCTAAAAGGAATATGATCAAAATAACACTTTGGCCATTTTTTCTAATCTGTTAAGATAGTAGTAATGAAATAGGGGTCTGTCCCTCATAAGGAGATATGCAAAATGAAAAAACGGTTTGGTATTGATATTGACGGTACTGTCACACACCCAACTTCCATGATTCCTTTTTTAAATAAAGCATTTAACATGAATATCACGCTTGATGATATTAAACAGTATGATCTTACACCTCTCGTCAATCTGCCGGAAGAAGAATTTGCAGAATGGTTTCTTACCATGGAGCCTGTCATTTATTCCGAATCGCCTTTAGCCGAAGGTGCAAAATCGATTTTAGAAAAATGGCAAGGGAAACATGAACTTTATTTTATCAGTGCACGGGGAAATCATCTTCTCGATGTCACAGAACAATGGTTTACAAAACAAGGAATCACCTATGACCATATTGAATTGATTGGTTCACATGATAAAATTGATGCCGCAAAAAAATACAAAGTAGATATATTTTTTGAAGATAAACATGACAATGCAGTCATGATCCATGAAGAATGTAAAATCCCGGTTATTTTATTTGATACTCCTTATAACCGTGAACCGATCCCGAATGGTGTTATCCGGGTTACCAATTGGTTTGAGGCATACACGTGGGTGGAAAATTGGCTGAATGCGGGCGGGGTCTGACCCATTGAAGTCAGCCCCAAACTTGCAAACATTCAGGACACCGTCCATATATTTCGAATTTATGCCCGGATACATCGTATCCTTTTAAATTCTCATTCAAACTGTTCATCGGGCACATATCAATTTCTTTTGTCTTTCCACAATCGAGGCAAATAAAATGGTGGTGGTGTTCATTGCGGGAACAAGTAAATCGAAAATTTTTTTCACCTGACAGTTCAGTCGTTTCTAAAATACCAAGGTCGGCAAACAAAGATAAATTCCGGTAGATCGTGTCAAAGCTAAGTCCCGGGTATCTGTCCTTCAATCCTTCTAAAACATCTTTTGCAGTCAAATATTTATCGCTTTCAGCAAACAGCTGAAGCATATCTTCTCTTTTTCCCGTATATTTATATCCCTTTTCCTTTAACAGCTGCAAAGCTTGTTCTACATTCATTCCTCTCACCTCGTTAAAACAGGTCGAACAATGGCAAATTTTTTTATTAAAATCGATACAATTAATATTAATACGGCAATTATTACAATTGTTCCTCCCGGAGCGAGATCAAGATAATACGAAATTATTAAACCGCCAAGAACCGATATTTCCCCAAAAAGTACTGAAAACAGAATCGTCTGCTTAAATCCTTTTGCAATCCGAATGCTCGCGGCGACAGGCAATGTCATTAAAGAGGAAACTAAAAGAATGCCGACAATTCTCATGGAAACCGCTATAACAAGTGCAACCATGATAATAAAAATAAAATGGACGCTTTTTGCCGCTATTCCTGATGCTTTTGCGTATTCTTCATCAAACGAAAGCAAGAATAACTCTTTATAAAGAAGAATGATGACAGACAATACAGTAATACTAATGGCTGCAATTATCCAAAGATCCGTCTTGCTTACGGCGCTCACACTGCCGAATAAATAGCTGAAAAGGTCGGTTTTAAAACCATCAGCAAGGGAAATAAATATGACTCCTAACCCAATCCCTCCCGACAAAATAATCGGGATTGCCAGTTCCTGGTAGTGTTTGTAAACAGACCTCAGTTTCTCAATAAATAAGGAGCCGGCTACAGAAAAGGCCATTCCCATGTACAAAGGGTTTAAGCCGTAAAAAATATTAAACTTCTTCTCAAGGAATAAACTGGCGGCAATTCCGGCAAGTGTCACATGGCTTAATGCATCAGCGATTAAAGACAAGCGCCTGACAACGATAAACACTCCTAAAAGCGGTGCGATTACACCAATAACCATGCCTGTAAGAAAGGCATTTTGCAAGAAATCATATTGTAAAATTCCCGAGATCATTGTATGCTCCCCCGTGATGATGTTGTTCATGATTATGAGTCAAAACATGAACGTCATGACCGTAATAGTCGGAAAAGTCATTCAGTCTCAACTGTTCAAATTCACTTGTTCTGCCATGAAAATGGAGATGCTTGTTCAAACAGGCGACGTGCGTTACTTTATCAGAAATGGTCCCGATATCATGGGTGACAAGAAGGAGTGTAATGCCCATTTTTTTGTTTAATTCATCCAGCATCTCATAAAATGAATAAACATTTTGAGAATCTACCCCGACAGTCGGTTCATCTAAGACAAGAAGTTCTGGTTCACTTACAAGCGCTCTTGCGATAAAAACACGCTGTTGCTGCCCGCCTGATAGTTCTCCAATGTTTTTCTTAAGAAATGAATCCATTCCGACAGACTGCAGTGCATGAATCACCTGATTTTTATATTGTTTTTTCATAAATTTAAACATGCCAATCTTCTTTGTCAGTCCGCTTGCTACAACTTCATATACGGTTGCAGGAAAACCGGTGTTGAATGAATTAGCCTTTTGAGAGACAAATCCGATTTTCTGCCAGTCTTTAAATCGGCTTATATCCTCTCCAAAAATCGTGATTTCACCATGCTGCGGCTTCAAAAGCCCTAGAAGGAGCTTTAGAAGCGTTGATTTTCCTGATCCGTTCGGACCGACAATCCCAAGAAATGATCCTTTTGGGATTGAAAGATTTATATTTTCGAGAACATTTTCCTTTTCATAACGATAGGAAAGATTTTTTATCTTCACAATTGGTTCAAGAGTATCCATTTGGATCACCTTCAAATTAAGAATCATTCCGATTTATCAAAATGAAGTATACATGATAATTGACTAATTGTAAACAAACAAGACTTCACCCATAAAAAAAGACGATCTCATGTTGATCGCCTGAATTTTTAGTGAATAGCTGATTTAAATCTCGCACCTTTTGTTTCATGAGTATCCATGATTGTTAAAAAAGCGTTTGGATCTATATCATCAACAATCGATTTCAATTTGGTCACTTCAAGGCGAGTAACAACAGCATAAATCACGTCTTTTTCGTTATCAGTAAAACCGCCCTTGCCTTTAAGCTTTGTCGTTCCTCTTCCTAAACGGTAAAGAATCGCCTCAGATACTTCTTCATAGTAATCAGAAACAATAATAACAGCTTTTGTTTCATCCAAACCTTGAATAACAGTGTCAATCGTTTTAAATGCAATATAGTAGGCCATTACGGAATACATTGCTTCTTCGATACCGAAAACAAATGATGCCCATCCAAAGATAAAGATATTAATGAACATGATAAATTCACCAACGGAAAAAGGGAGATTTTTCGTCAGCAATATTCCTAAAATCTCTGTTCCGTCTAAAGAACCGCCATGCCTGATCACAAGCCCTACCCCCACGCCGAGTATTAAGCCGCCAAAAACAGCAGCCAAAATAGCCTGATCTGTAAATGGCTCGATGTGATGAAGAAGCGATTCAACTACTGCTAAACATATGATTCCAAATAATGACGAAACCATGAATGTTTTCCCTATTTGCTTATAACCGTAATACATAAAAGGGAGGTTAAGAATGACCACCAATGTTCCAAAGTTGAGGAAGGGGACACGTTCAGATAGCAAGGAATTGAGAATCAATGAAACACCAATGATTCCTCCATCAATAATGTTATTCGGGATTAAAAACAGTTCAATGGAAGTTGCTGCAAGCGAAGCACCGATAACGATCCATATTAAACGATAAAACAGATGAATGAACGTTTCCTTCTTATGTTTTTTCTTGATCATATTCTTCTCCTTTTCAATTAAAATATATGCAGGCTCTTCTTTATCTCACTAGCGTTGCACAAAAAACATAAGAAAAAGTCAAGAGTATAAAATTGGGATTATTTTAAATAATATCCCAAAAAATGTATGGTTTGAATATTCTGATTTTATATTTCTGAGTATTTAAGAAAAAAAGGATAAGGGGACCTATTTGAAGGTAGTCCTTATCCAGATTTTTACAAATAAATAGGGTCATATGTTAAATCATCTAAATGCTGTACATCTCCTTTTTCAAACTGTGCTAGGGTTTCAATGAAAATTTGTTCATGGTTAAGTGGCCTTCGTCCATATGATGATCGATCAGGTGTTTTAAATAGTTCTTTTATAAATTCGAAGAAGCTTTTTGACCAATATTCTTCTATAAATTCAAACATCTCAAGGAGCGTTCCCTGATAACTTACTTTTTTCTTCATCAATAAAGTTAAACAAAAAGTAATCATGGCTATGTAAATTTGGTTGAAAACAGCATTCGCGCTCTTTCCATAACATCTTTTAATGATTAAATGCTGCTTCATCCACTTGAAGAAAAGTTCAATTTGCCAGCGATTACGGTAAAGTTCACTAATTTCTTGTGCACTCATTTTTGCATCATTGATGATGATAGATAGGGTATTTCCTTGACTATCTTTCGTTTCTATCAGTCTAACGGGATATTTCATCCTTCCCAGTTTTACTATTGCTTCCCGAGAAATGTTTGACGACGGGTCAACGGGAAGTTCTTCAATGACATGGATGACAGTGTTTTCCTTGATACGAGTACAAAATCGAATATTATGACGGCAGTACTCATCGAACTTTTTAAAATCAAAGTAACCCCGGTCAAACACATGGAGCGCATCCTTATCGATTATCATTAAACCATCTAACTGTGTGACATCTGCTGGTCTAGCAGGAGTAATCATGATTTTGTCTGGGAAAGTTTCCCCTTCATGAAATACTACTCGAGTATGGATTTTAACTCCAGCTTTTGTATTTCGAAAATCAGCCCATCGATACTGGCTAAGGCATAAGGAGATGGTTGTTGAATCAATAAGATGGATTTTTCCTAGTAAATCATCGCCCTTTTCTTTTCCGAATTCCCGATAGATTTGTTCAACCAAGTGATGCAAAATAACTTCAAAAATCTCCGGGGGTAGATCGGAGAGTTTGCGAGAAAGTTGAGATTTACTAATACTTTTTAAGCCAAGTTCTTTCTGTAATTTCTTTTTGTTTTTCACCTTGAAACTGATTTTTTTTAGGCTATCAAGCTGCTTCAATTGGGCATATATAAAAAGTTTCGTAAATGTTAGGCTATCCAGCTTTTTCACATATTTATCAAGCTTCATCTGATCAATCATTTTTAAAAAAACTTTTTCATCCATTGGTTGGATGTATTCCTTAAATACTGTTTTTATGGTATTCTTGTCCATAGAGGTCTCCTTATAATTGGGATTTGGACAGGACTACCTACCTTCCACCTAATTATAAGGTTTTTTTATGCACTTTTGAACAAAAAATACCATTAATTACAAATTATTCAATAAAAATTTTATGGGAAAAGCCTTGACAAATTAAATTTTATTTAATGCAACGCTAGTGTCTTTATCTCTATATTAAAGGAAGCTTAATATAATTTTTCCAATGAACATGTACAGAGCCTAATTGAAAGGCACGATTCCGGAAACACCTTCATAAGTTACTATGGAGGGGTGATGAAAGTGAAAATTTTTGAAAACATAATTAATCACAAAATTAATACGATAACAACTGATGAATTACTTAAGTATGCTAAACAATTTCATATTAAAATCACGAGGCAGCAGGCTCATGACATTGCAAATTACTTACGAGGAAGAAATATAAATATCTTTAATGGAACTGATCGAATAATGGTCATAAAGGAAATTGCCATAATTGCCGGACCTGAAACAGCCAAAGAACTGAACAAACTCTTTGTACAATTTACAAAATAGGAAGGCAAGGGTCTGACTCCCTCCAAACAATAGCAATATTTTTGAATGGTCTTATTGTTGTGTTGGAAGAGTCTGACCCATTTGCAAGTTATCCTCGCATGATAAGATCGAGAAGATTTTCTTCAAACACTTGATTGCGGAGCATTTCAATTTCATGCTTGTAAGGAGGTTTTTTATTATTTTTATCTTCTCCGACATAAGGAGTTTCAAGAATTTTAGGTATTTCCTTCAGTTGAGGATGATGAACAATGTAATTTAATGCTTTAAATCCAATATGTCCAAATCCGATATTTTCATGGCGGTCTTTTCTCATTCCCTTTTCATTCTTGCTGTCATTAATATGCAAAACCTTTAAACGGTCTAACCCGATAATCTTATCAAATTCTTCTAACACTCCATCGAAATCGTCCACTATATTATAGCCCGCATCATGCGTATGGCAAGTATCGAAGCAAACAGACAGTTTATCGCTATAAGTGACGCCGTCAATGATCATCGCCAGCTCCTCAAACGATTTCCCGCATTCAGAGCCTTTTCCTGCCATCGTTTCAAGAGCAATTTGTACATTTTCTTTACCTGTCAACACTTCATTTAAGCCTTCAACAATTTTTTTGATTCCGACTTCGACTCCTTCTCCGACATGAGCACCCGGATGGAGAACAATTTGTTTTGCACCAATGGCTTCTGTTCTTTCAATTTCAGATCGCAAAAAATTCACACCAAGCTCAAATGTATCAGGATTGACAGCATTTCCAATATTGATTATATACGGAGCATGAACGATAATTTCCTCAATCCCGTGCTCTTCCATATGCTTTCTTCCGGCCTCAATATTTAAATCTTCAATTTTTTTCCTTCTCGTATTTTGCGGTGCACCTGTATAAATCATAAATGTATTGGCACCGTATGAAACAGCCTCTTCACTCGCAGCGAGAAGCATCTTTTTTCCGCTCATTGAGACATGTGATCCTATTTTTAACATCTTTTTTCTCCTCTTTATTTATTTTTTCGTTGAAGTCTTTTCTGGCGTTTCTTTATATTTTCTATTTCTTCCATCATTTTCTTCTTATAGCCTGGTTTCACTTTTTTCGGTTTTCGGACAAGTAATTTTGCCTTAAACTCTGCTTCATTTTCCTGCTTTTGACGGTTCTTTCGTTTATTCCGGTCCCCAATTTCAACAAATTCGCCTCTTTGAATATCTACATTTTTGAAAGTAATCCCCATTTTTTCAAGCCGGTTTAACGCATCTTCATCAGATGGATCATAAACGGTCAGAGCGGTTCCGGAATAGCCTGCTCTTGCAGTGCGGCCAACCCTGTGGATATAAAAATCCAAATCTGCCGGCAATTCAAGATTAATGACATGGCTTACTCCTTCAATATCAATTCCTCTTGCCGCAAGGTCTGTCGCAACAATGTATTGAAATTCAAGGTCCCTAATCTGCTTCATCATTTTTTTTCGTTCTCTTGGAGTTAAGTCTCCATGAATTCGTCCGACCTTTAACCCTTTTTCAATCAAAGCATCCGCTGCTTCATCTGCCATTTTTTTTGTATTGGCAAAAACGATCGCCAAGTAAGGATTAAATAACATTAATGCTTCATAAACAATATCAATTTTCGGCCTGTGTCTGGACGGAATGAGGTAATGATCAATTTTTTCCGCAGCAATATGTTTTGGTTCAATATGAATAAATTTCGGATTTTCCATATATTTTTTGATGAAAGGTTTTAATTTCTCGGGAATGGTGGCAGAGAATACAAGCATTTGCAAATCTTTCGGCATTCTTGCAGCAATTTTATCGACATCTTCAATGAATCCCATATCAAGCATCAGATCTGCTTCATCAATGACAAGGACTGCAGCAGTATGGACAAATAATGCCTGCTCATTTACAAGGTCGTTGATTCTTCCGGGAGTCCCGACAACAATATGAGGCTGAGCTTTTAGTCTTTCAATTGTCCGCTGCTTGTCTGTTCCGCCAATAAAACATTTTGCTGATATTCTTTCATTCTCATCGCTATGTTCAGTTATTTTTAAAATTTCATGGTAAATTTGGTTTGCCAGTTCACGAGTAGGAGCTGAAATAACAGCTTGGACTTCCTTTTTCTTCGGATCAATTTTTTCGAGAATCGGCAAAATATAAGCATGGGTCTTTCCCGTTCCTGTTTGTGATTGCCCGACTGCGCTTTCCCCTTTTAATACTGCGGGAATAAGGCGCTCCTGGATTTCCGTAGGTTCATAAAATCCAAGGTCCTTTATGGCATCTATAATAAACGGTTTAAAATGAAAACGCTCGAATTTCGTTTCTTTCATTTTGTGTACTCCTTTTGTTGTTTCATTACGTTCCGGACTCGTCCATCCTGTTATTATAATAAAGATTCTTGCAAATCTCCACTGGTGCTTTATTATTATTTTCATCATTCTTCATCGCAACAATGATTTTTTTCATTTCATCTATAATCCGCTTCTGTTTAAACCAAAACTAAACATGCGCATATGTTAACTAAGAGAGACGTTTAGAAAGGAGGCTGATTTTATGCCACCAAGACCAAGAGGACCTTTTTCGATGGGAATAGGACCTCGCAATATGCATTCTTCTCCTGTTTCCCCTTTTGGCCCGATGGGGGGAAGAGCCCGGCAAATGAGAAGAGGAGGGCTTCTGGAAAAATTATTTGGACGTGGAAACCGGAATGGCCCGTTTCAAGGTTTACAACCCGGGGGATTTCCAGGAATGAATCCTGCCTCAAGATCTTCGGCTGCGGGCGGAGGATCCTTGTTAAAAACATTGAGCAATCCCGAAGCCATAAACGGATTCTTGAATAACACACAACAAGTACTTAAAGCTGCCCAGTCTATAGGGCCGATGATTCAGCAATACGGACCTTTAGTCAGAAATTTGCCGGCAATGTGGAAGCTTTATAAAGGTTTAAAGAACGCTACAGCTGAAACGGAAACGTCCGATCATGAAAGTGTCGAATCGAAAGAAAATAACGACTTGGAAGAAAGTACGGATAAAAAATCACAAAAACATGTGAAAAATAAAAAAACAGCTGCGAAAAAGAAAACGGTTTCTTCAGTTAAAGAGCAACCTAAAAGAGAATCTGTTCCCAAACTTTATATTTAATGAACCAAATGCTGTCAAGGCATTCATTTTATTCTTAGCGATCTTTGCACTGATATTTTTGTAATATCTCCCCATCTCTTATATAATAAAAACTATAGATAAAGGACCTTATTTTGTCCTTTAAGGGGAGGAAAAAAATGAATGTCATAAAAATATCACCGCGCGGATATTGCTATGGTGTTGTAGATGCAATGGTTATCGCACGAAATGCGGCATTGGATAAATCTTTGCCAAGACCGATTTATATATTAGGAATGATTGTCCACAATAAGCATGTTACTGATGCTTTTGCGGAAGAAGGCATCATCACACTCGACGGAAATAACAGAAAAGAGATTATTGAAAAGGTGGATAAAGGAACTGTTATTTTTACTGCTCATGGAATTTCTCCCGAAGTTCGTGAAATTGCAGCAAAAAAAGGGCTGGTTACGATCGATGCAACTTGTCCTGATGTAACAAAGACTCACGATTTAATCCGCCAGAAATCGGCTGAAGGTTATCAAATTATTTATATCGGGAAAAAAGGGCATCCCGAACCAGAAGGTGCTGTCGGAGTTGCACCAGAGCATGTACACCTTGTCGAAACGGTTAAAGATGTTGAAAATTTATCAATTACAGCCGAAAAAATCATTGTTACAAACCAGACGACGATGAGCCAGTGGGATGTAGCGGACATTATGGAAAAAGTAAAAGAAAAATACCCGCAAGTCGAAATGCACAAAGAAATTTGTCTTGCTACCCAAGTAAGACAAGAGGCTGTCGCAGAACAGGCGAAAGACGCAGATGTTCTTATTGTCGTCGGTGATCCAAAGAGCAACAATTCGAACCGTCTGGCCCAGGTTTCAGAGGAAATTGCCGGCACGAAAGCTTATCGGATTGCTGATATTACAGAATTGGATATTGAATGGATTAGAAATGCTTCAACAGTTGCCGTTACAGCAGGCGCTTCCACTCCTACACCGATAACAAAAGAAGTCATTGCGTTTTTAGAACAATTTGATCCGGAAGATCCATCTACTTGGAAAAAAGAAAAGAAAGTTCCTCTTCATAAAATATTGCCAAAAGTAAAAAAGACTGAAGCGAAAAGCTAAAGGACTGACTCATAAGGGTCTGACACCCTCCAGCAATGACAATATTATAGAATTGTTTTACAGAGTTTGTCTATATATTGTAATGGAGGGGTCGGACCCTTTGCTTATGGGTCCGTCCCTTTTAAATAAATTGAAAAGGATCAGTATGAACCATTGAAGGCATAATCGAAACTTGCCATCCGTTTCGTTCGCACATTTTAGCCAGAATATTCGCAACGCCCTTTTTCATCACTTTTTCAACATTATGGCCGGGGTCAACGATGTTTACACCCATCATCATGGCATCATGGGCGGTGTGATAGTACATATCACCGGTTACATAGACGTCGGCTCCCTTAAATTTAGCGTGGGACAAATATTTGTTTCCATCACCGCCGACGATGGCGACCTTTCTGATTTTCTCGTTCAAATCCCCGACAACCCGGACTTTATCAACTTCCAGGACGTTTTTTATGTGTTCAGCAAATTCTTTTAACGTCATTTCTTCGATATTCCCGATTTTCCCGAGTCCCAAAGTTTCTCCTTTATTCTCTAAGGGATAAATATCAAATGCAACTTCCTCGTAAGGATGGGCTTTTATCATTGCATTCAACAGTTTTTTCTCAATGTTTTCAGGATAAATGGTCTCGATTCTGACTTCATTCACAGCTTCAAGCTTTCCTTGCTGCCCAATATGAGGATTTGTATTTTCTCCCGGCAAAAATCGCCCTGTTCCGTTTGCGGAAAATGAGCAAAAGCTATAATTTCCAATGGCTCCTGCTCCGGCTCTGCCCAAGGCATCTCTAAGTTCGTCTGCATTTTCCTCCGGAACGAAAACAACTAGTTTTTTCAGTTTTGTTTCGAAAGTCGGATGAAGAATTTCTGTATTTTTAAGGCCGATTGCTTCGGCAAGCATATCATTGACACCGCCTTTTGCGATATCAAGGTTCGTATGGGCTGCATATACGGCAATATCGTGTTTAATTAATTTTTCAATTAACCTGCCTTGATATGTTTCCCCGGTTATTTTTTGGAGAGGCCAGTAAATTAATGGATGGTGGGCTATAATTAGCTGAACATTATTTTGAATCGCTTCGTCAACAACTTCTTCAAGAACATCAAGGGCAATTAAGACATTTTCAACACGCTTATTTAAATTGCCAATTTGTAAGCCGACTTTGTCCCCTTCCATTGCATAGTTTTTTGGAGCAAATTGTTCAAATAATTCAATGATTTGATAACCGTTTACTATTTTCATTTTTGTCTTAAGGCCTCCTCAACTAAGCTGATTTTATGTAGAAGCTCTTCTTTTTTTTGGCGATTTTCCGGCTTGTCGCCCGCTTGTTCCAATTGATGTAAAATCCGTTTCCAGTTCGCTTTTTCAAAAGTCCATTTCTTTTTGAATATCTCATTTTGCTTTTTTTGCAGCAATGGCCCAAGAAGCAATCCGCTTTCTAATTTCCCATTATAGCCAGTATAGGGATCACCTTTTTCTGCTGCTAAAACCTCGTAGATCTTTCCGTCCTCTTCAAGAATTTCTTCAGAAATCAGCATCCATCCATTTTCAAGAAACCATTTGCGTATGGAGATAGCCCCTATATTCGGCTGAAGAATCAGTCTTTTAACATCGGACAGCTTTTCTTTGCCTCTTTCTAAAATGTTAGCAATGAGTGTTCCGCCCATCCCGGCGATCGTCACACAATCTACTTCTCCTGGTTCGACCACTTCCAGTCCATCACCTTTGCGAACTGAAATACTTTTCGTCAAACCTTCTATCTGTACTTGCTTTAATGCCGACCGATACGGGCCTTCAGCGACTTCTCCTGCAATGGCAAACGTAGCGATCCCCTTTTTCACTGCATAACAAGGAAGGTAGGCATGGTCAGAGCCGATATCCGCAAGTCTTGACCCCATAGGGATAAAACGAACAACGGTTTGTAAACGTTTAGAAAGATGATCTGAATTCATGATTTCACCACTTTGATAATGTTCGTTCCTGTAACTCTTTTTTTACGCAAAGAGTCTAATAAACGTTAAACTAAAATTAGGGGAATAAATTTCCTTCTGTTTTCCTTTCATAAGTATAGAAAAAGTCCTTTACAATTGCAAAGGACTTCTCGTAACAAACATATTATTATTTTAATCCTGCGAGCCATTCAGCCATTTCAGCTGCTTTCTCTTGAGGCACCAGCCCCGGAGGCATAGAACCTTTTCCATTTACAACAATATCAGCAATTTCTTCTTTTGAATGTTTGTCACCGACACCTTTAAGTGCAGGTCCTACTCCGCCTTGATACTGGTCGCCGTGACATCCGACACAGCTTTTCTTATAAATATCTTCCGGTTTTGCAGCTGCAACTTCCTCTGTTTTTTCCTTATCTCCGCCCTCAGCTTCTTTCGCGATTTCCTTAGCATCACCAAGGCCTTTAAAAGATAGCAGGAACATGAGACCGATACCGAAAACCATGATCAAAATGAACGGTATGATCGGATTACGATTCATGATTTAACCTCCCTTATGTAAGAACATTTACGAATATAATTATAAAATACAAACAATTTATATTGTACCTTAAGAATCTTTCAAGGAAAAGCCCTAATGTGAACTTTGTCATAGTATGTTCAGAAAATAGACAAAAACTTCATCAAAAAGATGAAGTTTCTTCACGAAAACATTATTGGAGTCGTAAATCGTAAATCATCATTAACAGCCAATCAGACGGGCAATGACCATCCGCTGTACTTCAGAAGTTCCTTCTCCGATTTCAGTCAACTTTGCATCCCTCATGTATCGCTCTACATGGTAATCTTTCATGTATCCATAACCGCCATGGATCTGAACAGCTTGGTCTGTTACTTCCATGCTAATTTCCGAAGCATATAATTTACACATTGAGGCCTCCTTCGAAAACGGCCTGCCCTGATCCTTCAGCCAAGCAGCCTTATACACCATATTCCGTGCCAGTTCAATCTTCATTGCCATATCTGCAAGTTTAAATTGTATCGCCTGGAATTGAGAAATCGTTTTTCCGAATTGTTTTCGTTCTTTGGCGTATTGCAACGCTTTTTCATACGCCGCCCGGGCAATCCCTAAGGCCATTGCTCCGATACCGATCCGTCCCCCATCTAATGTTACTAAAAACTGTTTAAATCCTTTCCCTCTTTTTCCGAGCAACATATCTGTTGGAACGCGCACGTCTTCAAGGACAAGTTCCGTTGTGTTCGAAGCATTCAGGCCCATCTTTTCATAATTATCTATGACAGTAAATCCCTTGGCATTCGTTGGAACAATGATTGCACTTATTTCTTTATTTCCGTCATTTTCACCTGTTACGGCTGTCAATGCTAAATGTTTTGCGAAACTTGCATTTGTAATAAAACATTTGTTTCCATTTATCACAAATTCACCGTTCTCTTCGATCGCAGTTGTTCTCGTACCTCCTGCGTCCGATCCGGCATTTGGTTCAGTTAGTCCAAATGCACCGAACGATTCTCCAGTACAGATCGGCACAAGAAATTTCTGTTTTTGCTCTTCAGTTCCAAAAAGGTGTAAAGGTGCACCACCAAGTGAGATATGGGCAGAATACGTTATCCCAGTTGATGCACAAGCACGGCTTAACTCTTCTGTTACGATCGCAAAACTGATGGAATCCGCACCGCCGCCTCCGTATTCTTCAGGAAAAGGCAGTCCCATCATTCCCATATCGGCAAGCTTTTTAAAAATTTCCAAAGGAAATTCCTTTTTCCTATCTCTTTCAAGTGCACCAGGCGCTACTTCTTCTTCAGCAAATTCCCGTATTGTACGGCGGATCATTTCCTGTTCGGCAGTGAAATCAAAGTTCATCATCATCCCCCTAAAACATATTATTGAAATCGCTTTCATATTATTATATTAGGGATGAATAAATGTTCATAACATTTAAAATTTTATAATTTATTTTATTATAATAAAATAAAAATAATTAATATGATTAACCCTAAATAACCTGAAATCGTAAAGTACGGCAGCTTTAGTTTCCAACCGGTTAAAAACCAAAAAAAGCAGTTTAGGATAACGACAACAGCAAGCGGCAGCTGATTTTCAGGGTATACTCCCGAGATGATTTCAACTGAAGAAAATAACAAAATAAGAGCTGTTGCGATTAAAGGGAATTGATAAGACATTTTTTTTGCAGAAAAATAAAAAATTCCTGAGAGACCAAAAAGAACAAAAATTGCCACGAAACCCATTTGCAAAATGAAAGACAATTCAGTAAAATATATGACAAATAAAGAAAATAGAATAAATAGGAAATAAATGACATTGTGAAAACGGATTCTTTTTTTTGAATGCCTATTTTCTCTTTCTTTCGGCCGATTCCCTTCGGTATATAGCGTTAATAAAAAGTCACAGTATTGTTCGGGAAGCATTCGGTTTTCCTTCCAATATAAGATTTCTTTCACTATGATATTTTTACGGTTTTCATTCATTCCGTTCACACTCACTATGTATAGATTGGCAGCTTGAAAATTTTTTTGAAAATAAAAATAGTTTACTTCTATTGTAAGAAGTAAACTATTTCATGACAATCTTTTTATTCAAGGAAATCTTTCAACCGTTTACTGCGGGAAGGGTGTCTAAGCTTGCGCAGTGCTTTCGCTTCGATTTGGCGAATCCGTTCTCTTGTAACGCCAAATACTTTTCCGACTTCTTCTAACGTTCGTGTACGACCATCATCCAGGCCAAAGCGAAGCCGCAAGACGTTTTCTTCCCGGTCCGTTAATGTATCTAGTACATCTTCCAGCTGTTCTTTTAACAGTTCATATGCTGCATGATCAGATGGTGATGTCGCATCCTGGTCTTCAATAAAATCACCGAGGTGTGAATCATCTTCTTCACCGATCGGAGTTTCTAAAGAAACAGGTTCTTGTGCTATCTTTAAGATCTCGCGCACCTTTTCCGGAGTTAAATCCATATCTTCCGCAATTTCCTCCGGTGTCGGTTCACGGCCAAGATCCTGCAAGAGCTGCCGTTGAACACGAATTAATTTGTTGATTGTTTCCACCATGTGGACAGGAATTCGGATGGTTCTTGCCTGATCAGCAATTGCGCGTGTAATTGCCTGGCGGATCCACCAAGTTGCATAAGTGCTAAACTTAAACCCTTTACGATAATCAAATTTTTCAACGGCTTTGATCAATCCCATATTTCCTTCTTGAATTAAATCCAGGAAAAGCATTCCGCGGCCGACGTATCGTTTTGCAATGCTTACAACAAGGCGAAGGTTTGCTTCAGCAAGACGGCGTTTCGCTTCTTCGTCTCCTTGTTCGATTCGTTTGGCCAGTTCGATTTCTTCTTCTGCCGATAAGAGATCAACACGCCCAATTTCCTTTAAGTACATACGAACAGGATCGTTAATTTTTACTCCGGGAGGAACACTTAAATCGTTTAAATCAAATTCTTCATCTTCTTCTATTTCTAAATCTTTGAGATCCGGGTCGGACTCCTCATTATCACCGACAAGCTCTACCCCTTGATCTCCAAGGAATTCATAAAATTCGTCCATTTGATCAGAGTCAAGCTCAAAATTGGACAATTTTTCGGCAATATCATCATAAGCAAGGACACCTGTTTTCTTTCCCTGCTCTGTTAATTGTTCTTTTACTTGTTCCATGGTCATATCTGATTCGACCTCTTTTGAACGGGCTGATTTTTCAGCCATATGTCCCCCTCCTTCCAAAATCAAGGTGATCACTTTCAATCTATAGCGATTTGCGTAATTGGACAATTTCCATTGCAATTTCTGCTGCTCTGGCAAAATCCTTCTTACGTTCAGCTTCCTTTTCTTCAAGTTCTTTTTCTTTTATCTTTAACACTTTTTGATAATTCAACACCTGTTTGATATAATCTGACATTTCCTGATCACTGATCTCATCGTTAATTGACATCATGGCGATATCGGTAACGATTCTTTTTAATTTTTCATCTTTTAAATAGTTAATGAAGGCGCTTGAATCAGGCGGATGTCCATCTTCGTAAAAACCAAATAAATAAGTTATGATTGCTTGGTGTTCATCAATGTTAAAGGTATGTCCTTGAAGCAGCTCCTGAACTTTGTACGCAACATCGCTATTTTTAAGCATGTGTGCTATTAAGCACCTCTCTGCTGTATGATAAGCAGGCCTTAACTGATCTTTTTGAATAGCGGAAACGGAATGCATTATTTGCATGTTTCTGCTTTTTCCCTGTTTAATCCTCTTTTCAGTAATAGAAACCTGCTGTTTTAACGCTTCTAAAGAAAGGGAAAATTCGGCTGCCAGCTGCCTCAGATAATAGTCTTTTTCAACCGCTTTATCAAGCATGCTGATCTCTTTCAATACTTCTTCGATGTATTGGAGCCGTTCTCCTTCAATTTGAAGGTTTTTCCCTCTTCGGTAGTAGAGAAGCTTGAATGACATGAAGGTCATGCTTGCCCCTATTACATCATGACGAAATTTATCTCCGCCGTATGTTTTGATGTAGTCATCAGGGTCCAAACCTTCGGGCATGAGAGCAACTTTGATCTGGCAGCCTGCTTCAGATAGCATAGTAGCCGCCCGGTAAGCAGCTTCAATACCTGCATGATCTGAATCAAAACAAATGGTCACGGATTGGACATGACGGCGGATAAGTGCAACGTGCTCTTCTGTTAAAGAAGTTCCCATCGTTGCTATGCCGTTTTCCACCCCTGAACGATCCGCAGCAATCACGTCAGCAAACCCTTCAAAAAGAACGGCTTGCTGTTGCTTTCGGATACTTGGACGAGCCAAGTGAAAATTATATAATATTTTGCTTTTATTAAAGATTGCTGTCTCGGGACTGTTTAAATATTTGGGCTCATCAGACCCCAATGATCTCCCGGAAAAAGCAATCGTATTTCCATTCCGATCAAATATTGGAAACATAATTCGATCACGAAAGCGGTCAAAATAGCTTCCGTCATGTTCCCGTCTGATAATCAAACCGGCTTTCTCCAATAATGAAGGTGAAAATCCTCTTTTTGTCAAAAACTTATAGACAAAATCCCAGGAATTTAATGAATAACCGATTTGAAATTTATCTATTGACTCTCTTGTAAAACCTCTGCTTAACAGATATTCCAGTGCGTGCTGGCCGTCTTTTGTATTTACAAGCAAATGATGGTAAAATTTTCGTAAGAGCTCATGAGCTTCCATCATTTGTTGAAATTCTTTTGGAATAGATTTTTCTTTGGTAACGTCAGATGCTTCTATTTGCAGGTCAATATTCGCCCTCTCGGCAAGCTTTACGGCTGACTCCAGGAATGACAATCCTTCCACTTCCATTAAAAAAGAGAACACATTTCCTCCTGCACCGCATCCAAAACAGTGATAAAGTTGTTTGTCAGGTGAAACAGAAAATGAAGGTGTATTCTCACCGTGAAACGGGCATAAGCCAAAATAGTTCCGTCCCTGCTTTTTCAATTGAACATAGTCACTAATCACATCAACTATATCAATTGATTGTCTTATGGCATTTATTTTTTCTTCAGCGATTCGTTCTGCCATAATAAGGACAACTCCATTTTACAATATGGTATTCTATACATATTAATAAAACCCTTCATAATTTCGACAAAATTTTCGTCAATTGTTTCACAAATTTTAATCTGTCATTTTGTGTGAAAGGTTTTGGACCTTTTGAATAGATCCCTCGGCGGCGGGCTTTTGCGGAAAGATATCGCAAATCGAGTGCCGTATTCATATTATGTTCTTCATAAAGGGTTCCCCTCGGCGACAGGGCATAAACCCCTTTTGCCAAAAGAGCAGAAGCTAATCCAATATCCTGGGTAACGATGATATCACCGGACTTCGCCCGATTCATAATGAATAAATCAACCGCTTCTTTTCCGGAATCTACATATTCCCAAAAAGAACCTGCCGTATCAGCTTTATAATGATCATAGGAAGCAATAAAGATTGGTTTAATTGAATAGAAAGACGCAATTTCGACAATTTCATTTTTAACCGGACATGAATCCGCATCCACAAGTATTGTCGGAAGGCCTATTTTATTACTACTAATTCTACATCCCTCCGTATATTCCTTCTTTCAAAGGATAACTTTTTGAATTTGAGATATGTCGAATTTTTTTCCTATCATTTCCTTGACATCTGACAATAAATAGTTTATTCGTTCAGATGAAGATCTAAACCTTTTCTGATACATTTTTATCACAATTTTTTATTATAGTATATAAAAGTTCATAATTCCATTATTTTATCTAAAGAATTACTTTTCCCTAAAAAAGAAAGAGCACGTATCAAATGATATGTGCTATCTGCCTAGTGTTTTTTTCTGGTAAATGTTAAATATCACATTCGCAGTTTCTTCAACTGCTTTGTTTGTTACGTCAATAACTGAACATCCTATTTTTTCAACAACTTTCTCAAAATACGCAAGTTCCTCTTTAATCCGTTCGATATTCGCATAGTTTGCCTGGTCGTTTAACCCTAATGATTTTAATCGTTCGCGGCGTATTTCGTTTAAGGTTTCCGGACTGATTTTAAGTCCAAAGCATTTTTCCGGCTTTACAAGAAAAAGCTCTTCGGGTGGATCGACTTCAGGAACAAGCGACACGTTTGCCACCTTTAGCCGTTTATGGGCTAGATATTGAGATAAAGGGGTTTTCGATGTTCTCGAAACGCCAATAAGGATAATATCCGCCTTTAGTATCCCGCGCGGATCACGGCCATCGTCATATTTAACAGCAAACTCAATCGCTTCTATTTTCTTAAAATAATCTTCATCCAGTTTTCTGACAAGTCCCGGTTCAAAGAGAGGAGTTTTTCCGTACAACATTTGAAGCTGATCCATGAGCGGGCCAATTATATCGCAGGAATAAAGCCCTTCCTCATCAGCCCTTTTTTTTAAATAACTTCTCATTTCAGGCTTAACAAGCGAGTAAGTAATCATTCCTTGGTCTAATTTCGCAAGGGCAATGACTTCATCTATGTTTTCTTTATCTTCTATGTAAGGAAACCTTTTGATTGTTACATCTGCAGCGTTAAACTGGCTGAGTGCGGCCTTTGTAACCAATTCAGCCGTTTCGCCAGCAGAGTCAGATACAACATAAATAATTGGAAATTTGTTCATCACTCATGACAATCCCCTCTGACCGAAATTCTATTCTTTATTCATCTTTTGCAAGTGACACAAATGCTTCTGTTATATTCGTTTTTGTAACTCTTCCTATTACTTCAAATCCTTTTTCTGTTTCTTTCACCACAGGCATAGCATCAATTTGTTTCTCAATCAGCTTTATTGCTACATCAATAAGCAAATCATCTTTCTGGCACATAGTAATGTTCGGCATCCTTGTCATAATAATATTGACCGGCAAAGTAGTTAACTCCTGTTTTCCGATGCTTGCCCTCAGTAAATCTTTCCTCGACAGAACGCCAACTAATAAAGATGACTTGTCGACGACAAATAATGTTCCGACATCCTCAAGAAACATTGTCACAATTGCATCGTATACAGAAACATTTTCAGGTACCACTACGGGAATGGATTGATAATCCTTTACATAAATTTTTTTCAAATTTTCAGTAAGAAGCTGAGTTCCAGATTTACCTGTATAAAAATACCCCACCCTGGGCCTTGCGTCAAGGTAACCGGCCATCGTTAAGATTGCCAAATCAGGACGAAGCGTAGCCCTTGTAAGACTTAGCTGCTCTGCTATTTGCTCACCGGTAATCGGGCCTTTTTCTTTTACAATCTGCAAAATTTGTTCCTGGCGTTTGTTCAGTTCGATTGTACTCACCACCTTATTAGAAAAGCTGAAGCGCCGCGCTTAGGCCCGACAAGCGCTGGAGGTCCTGACAGAGAAGTCGCTTTTTGACTTCACTGGCAGGACCGAAGCGACCTCGAGGGCCTAGGCGCTGAGGCTAGACAAATAGAAAAGCTGAAGCGCCTCGCTTAGGCCCGACAGCTGCTTGCGATTCTGCCAGGGAAGTCGCTTTTTGACTTCACTGGCAGGACCGAAGCGACCTCGAGGGCCTAGGCGCTGAAGCTGGGCAAATAGAAAAGCTGAAGCGCCTAGGCGCTGCAGCTGGATATTCAAGAGAAAAAATGCTTAAAAGGTTATACTATTACAATAATATTATATACTAATTCTTTCTTTTGAAAAGAGTCTTGATTCAATGAACCAATTATTTTTCCAAAAACTTAAAAAAGTACGGAAAAGCTCCGTACTTTTTGTTAAAATTGAATTTTTTCCTGTATAAAACTTGCCAGTTCTGCTATCGGCACGCGTTTTTGTTCCATTGTGTCCCTGTCTCTGACGGTAACCATCTTATCGTCTTGAGAATCAAAATCGTATGTAATGCAAAACGGAGTTCCGATTTCATCATGGCGCCGGTAGCGCTTGCCGATCGAACCTGATTCATCGTAATCAACAAGAAAATGCTTTGATAACTCTTCGAAAATTTGTTTAGCTTCCTCAGAAAGCTTTTTAGACAACGGAAGAACAGCCGCTTTATATGGTGCAAGTGCCGGATGTAAATGCATCACTGTTCTTGTTGTGCCGTCTTCAAGCTTTTCCTCTTCGTAAGAATCGATCAAGAATGCAAGTGTTACCCGGTCAGCTCCCAGTGACGGCTCAATACAATACGGGATGAATTTTTCATTCGTTTCCTGATCTAAATAATGGAAATCTTCACCGGAATATTCCATATGCTGTTTCAAATCGTAGTCTGTTCTTGAAGCAATACCCCAAAGTTCTCCCCAGCCAAATGGGAATTTGTATTCAATATCTGTCGTTGCATTGCTGTAATGGGATAACTCTTCTTCAGAATGATCGCGCAAGCGGATATTTTCTCTTTTCATTCCTAAAGAAAGCAGCCAGTTTTCGGCAAACTCCTTCCAATATTCATACCATTTCAGCTCTTCACCCGGCTTGCAGAAAAATTCCAGTTCCATTTGTTCAAATTCTCTTGTACGGAAAGTGAAGTTGCCCGGCGTAATTTCATTTCTGAAACTTTTGCCGATTTGAGCAATACCAAATGGCAGCTTCTTTCTCATTGTGCGCTGAACATTTTTAAAATTCACGAAAATCCCTTGAGCCGTTTCAGGACGGAGGTAAATTTCGTTTGCACTCGATTCTGTAACCCCTTGAAATGTTTTAAACATTAAATTAAATTGGCGGATGCCGGTAAACTCTTTACTGCCGCAATCAGGACATGCAATATCATGTTCCTTGATCAAAGACTCCATTTGCTCAAATGGCAGTCCGTCAACAACCATTTCAATTCCTTTCTCATCAAGTGCATTTTCGATTAATTTATCAGCCCGATGTCTTGCTTTACAATTTTTGCAGTCAATCATCGGATCATTAAAGTTGCCGATATGTCCTGAAGCTTCCCACGTACGGGGATTCATCAAGATGGCAGCATCTAGGCCTACATTATATGGGGACTGCTGAACAAATTTTTTCCACCAAGCCTGCTTTATGTTGTTTTTCAATTCAACGCCAAGCGGACCATAGTCCCACGTATTTGCAAGACCGCCGTAAATTTCTGAGCCTGGAAAAATAAAGCCCCTGTGCTTTGCATGTGAAACGATTTGATCCATTGAAACATCCATAAATATCGCTCCTTTTTTCATAAAATTAACGTAAATAAAAAAACTCCCGTTCCTATGCGTTTTGCATAGGGACGAGAGTTACCCGCGGTTCCACCCTATTTGCTGTAAAAACAGCCACCTTACGTGCCGAGTAGGCACCGTCATTGCTCCGGAACGCCTTCCTTAACTTTCTATACCCCGGCTCACACCATCCCGGGTTCGCTTTTATAGAAGCGGTTAAGTACTCCTTTCCATCACAGCAACATATTAATTTACTTTGAATCTTAGCTGATAGATTTTAACTTGTCAATATGATCACAGCAACTCGCGCATTTTATCAATTTGATGCAAAAACTTCTTCGTCTTTAAGTGCAAACCTGAGTATTCGTCATAATAGGCGGAAATCACTTTTTTCAACTCGGCTTTTGTTTCCGGTTTAACAGATATATTCCCAAGCCTCGAAAGGTCAAAATAATAGAAAAGCCTCAGTAACTTAGATGTTGCGGCGGAAATTTTAAACGCATAAGGATCTTTTTCAAGACACCGGTGGCAAATAAATCCTCCTTCCCGGATTGAAAAAGAAAAATGCCCATCCGTGCTGCCGCAAATGGTACAATGATTTAATTCAGGATATAGCCCTAATGAATTGAGCATTTTCATTTCATATATATTCGTTAAAATATCAAGATCATACCCTTCATTCATAAATTGCAAAGTTTGAAGCAGCAATTCAAAATGATAAGGATTTAGTTTTTTTTCCTCAATGCTTTTATCAGTTAGTTCCACAATATAGCTTGCATACGCGGTTAAAAAAATATCCTCTCGAATTGAACGCATTGAGTAAATTATTTCGCCTTGCTGCAAGCTGCCAAGGCCGCTGCCTTTTTGGATTAAAAAGTAGCCGTATGTAAAAATTTGGGTGACGGCAGAAAGGCGGCTGTTCGTCTTTTTTGCCCCTCTCGCCATCACACCAATCTTTCCCCATTCGCGGGTAAATAAAGTTACAACTTTATTCGTTTCACCATAATCTGTTGTCCTTAAGACGATGCCCTCACATTTTTGAAGCATCACAAGTCACCATCCATTATTCGGGACAAACTTATGAGATGGGAAAATCAACTTCTGTTAGCTCGTCTTCCATACTTACGGGTGTTTCTTGTTTTTCCTTCTCCAGTTCTTTAAAGAGAAGATATGTGTCAATATCACCTGTTTGCGAAAAAATCTTCCAGGTAAAATCCAACATCGAAAACCCCACCTTTCGAGCAATTTTTCTCTCCCAAATCCTCTACAATTATCATAGCCTGTCAACCAAAAATCATGAGACGAAAAAATTGTTAATTCAAATCATGCATAAACGGAGAATTTCCTTAATAATTTAGTTAGGGTTGATAAAAAAGTGGAAAAGGTTAGTACTCATCTTCACGAAAACCATAATCGCGAAGCTGTGAAATCTTATTGCGCCAATCTTTTTGAACCTTTACCCACAGTTCGAGAAATACTTTTGAGCCAAGCAGGTTTTCAATGTCCACCCTGGCTCTTTGGCCGATTTCTTTCAGCATTTTTCCTTGTTTGCCGATAATGATTCCTTTTTGGGAATCCCGTTCAACGATCACTGTTGCCATTACATGGATCACATCGCTGCCTTCACGTCGTTCCATTTTGTCAATAACAACTGCAAGTGAATGAGGCACTTCTTCTCGGGTTAAATGAAGGGCTTTTTCTCGAATCAATTCAGAAACAATAAATCTTTCCGGATGGTCGGTTACCTGATCAGCCGGATAATACCGAGGCCCTTCAGGCAAATATTTTTTAATCTGTTGTAAAAGCGCTTCCACGTTATTCCCTTGAAGTGCTGATATCGGAATGATTTCGCTGAATGTATACTTTTCTTTGTAAGATTCAATTAAAGGCAGCAGCTCATCAGGATGGATCTTGTCAATTTTATTGATAACAAGGAAAACGGGCGTTTTTATTTGTTGAAATTTCTCGATGATGAATTCTTCACCCCGTCCGAAACCTTCTTCAGCATTAACCATAAATAAGACGAGATCGACTTCTTTTAAAGCATTAATTGCAACCTTCATCATAAAATCGCCTAATTTATGCTTCGGTTTATGGATGCCTGGTGTATCTATAAATATGAGCTGTGAATCATGTAATGTGAGCACGCCTTGTATTTTGTTTCTTGTTGTTTGCGGTTTATCGCTCATAATGGCAATTTTTTGGCCGATTACACGGTTAAGAAAAGTTGATTTTCCAACATTCGGCCTGCCGATAATGGAAATAAACCCTGATTTAAACTCTGTGCGTTCTTCTCTGTTATTCATGTAAATCCTCCGGTGAAAATGCTCCTGGTAATAGCTCTTTTACAGTTAGTTCTTTTATATCGCCATTTAAATTTGTTAAGACTACTTTCATATCTTGAGGGCAAAGCTCAGAAATGACCTGACGGCATGCTCCGCACGGCGGCACCGGACGTTTCGTGTCCGCAATGACGGCTAAAGCCTTAAATTTCCTGTCTCCTTCTGAAAGAGCTTTAAATAACGCTGTTCTTTCTGCACAATTTGTAAGGCTGTATGCTGCATTTTCGATGTTGCAGCCATGGTAAACCTTGCCGTCATCTGTTAACAACGCTGCCCCCACTGCAAATTTAGAGTAAGGAACATATGCTTTTTCTCTTGCTTTTTTTGCTTCTGTAATTAATTGTTCCATAATCAAAACAATTTCTTCCTTTCCATAAAGAAGACTGCCTCCTCACTATTTTACCTTATTTTTTCGTTTATTTCATTGCTTATAGCAAAATCGCGATAAATTTTTTGAATTTTCTAAATATATTTTAAGATGGAGTGTTGTTGCACTGTACATTTTATCGAAACAGAGGAGCGATTTCAAATTTGCGTAAAGAAATGGCTGACTCATAAGTAAAGGTTCAACTCCCGTCGGAGGGTGTCAGACCTTTATGAGCCAGCCTCTATACAACTTATAAAAAATTCAAGATTTTTGGCACAAACACGATCAGCCCGATGATTGCTGACATCACTGCATAGATTAGGACAGCGCCGGCCGCTGCATCTTTCGCCTGTTTTGCCAACGGATGAAAATCATCTGTTACAAGATCGACAATACGTTCGATCGCTGTATTAAGAAGTTCGAGAGAGAGCATTCCGCCAATCGCCACAATCACTGCAACCCATTCTAGAGCGGACAGTGAAAAAATGAATCCGGCAATGATAACGCCTACAGCAATAACGAGATGGATTTTCAAATTCCTTTCATTCTTTATTGCCGAAACAATGCCTTCATAAGCAAAGACAAATGACCGCAATAGACTACTGAAAAAGAACTTAAGATTACCGTTTGAGCCCAAACTCATCCAATATTTTCCTTTGCCTAGAAAACATTTCTTTTTCTTGTTCCTCGGTTTCATGATCATATCCCAAGAGATGGAGAAATCCGTGTACAGATAAAAAACCGAGTTCCCGCATGAACGAATGTCCATATTCCTCTGCCTGCTCTCTTGCCTTTGGTACAGAAATAATGATATCCCCGAGCACTCTTGGTAAACTTGCTCCAATAAGCTCCACTTCTCCTTCACCCAATTCCTCCATGGCAAAAGAGATGACATCTGTCGGTCTGTCCTTATCCCGATATTCCCGATTTATCTCCTGGATTCGTTCATTTGAAACGAAGGTTACCGACAGTTCACAGTCCTCTTCCAATTGTTCACTTTTTGCAGCAAAAAGCAATAATTCTTCAATACGAAGTATTTCCTGTTCTGTTATGCTGTTTGTTTCATCAATAGTGTCAATAATTAACCTCATGCTTGTTTCACCTTCTGTTTTGTCGTTTCAGGATACTCGATCCTGGAGTGAAAAATCCCTTTTAATGTTTCACACAAAGAGTGTGCTACTGTTTCAAGTTCCTTTAACGTAATGTCACACTCATTCAGCTGACCATCCTGCAGGCGGTCAGAAATGATATTGCGAACGATGGACTCGATCTGTTCATTTGTCGGGTGCGTCATCGATCTTACTGCTGCTTCAACACTATCAGCAATTCCAATAACGGCAGCTTCCTTCGTCTGGGCTTTTGGACCAGGGTAACGAAATTCTTCCTCGTTCACTTCTAAACCATTTTGCTTTGCTTTGTGATAAAAAAATTTCAATAAAGTTGTACCGTGATGCTGTTCTGCTATATCTATGATTTCCTTCGGTATCCGATGCTTTCTTAATGTCTCAGCGCCGTCCGTGGAATGAGCAATAATAATATTTTTGCTTGTATGAGGCGGCAATCGGTCATGCGGGTTTTCAATATTCATCTGGTTCTCAATGAAAAATTGCGGCCGTTTCGTTTTGCCTATATCATGATAATAGCAACCAACTCTGGCAAGCAAACCGTTAGCTCCAATTGCTTCACATGCCGATTCGGCCAGATTCGCGACCATCAAACTATGATGATACGTACCCGGGGCTTCGGTTAAAATTTTTCGAAGCAGCGGATGATTAGGGTTCGACAATTCAATTAATTTCATCGTCGACAATATTCCAAACCCTGCTTCAAAAAACGGAATCAGTCCTATTGTCAATACAGCAGATGAGATCCCGGAAACTAGAGCCGCAATAAAGTAGAAGCTGAATTCCAGTCCTGAATAATGACCGTTTCTTAAAAACATTAATGACAAGATAATAACAATATTTACCGCAGCTGCAAACAGCCCGGCTTGCAGGATTTTTGAGCGGTGGTTATGCTTGCTTAAAAATAGAATTCCTGCAATGCCGCTGCATAAAATATAAATGCCAATGGAAATATGAAGTGATCCGGTAATTCCCTCATTAAAAATAATACTTCCGCAAATGGCCATAGTAATCGTCATAAACACGGCCAATCTTTCGTCAATTAATATTTTTATAAGCATAGATGCCATCGCTGCAGGAAATAAATAGCCTATTTCCGAATATTCAAACTCCTGGAACAAGCTGATGATTTTCATTATAATAATGGACAACATAAAAATCAGGCTAAGCATGAGCAGATATGTTCGTTTTCTAACAGTTTCAACATCAAGCTCATGAAAATAATAGTAGAGCGCAGACAAAATAACAGTAATAATAATGGCCAGGCCAAGGAAGGGCTGGATCGATTTATCATTATCGAGCATGCCGACAAGCTCAAGTTGCCGGTAAATATCCCGATTTATCAATTGCCCTTCTTCAACTATAATTTGCCCTTGGAGAATCTTTACAGGTTCTATATCTTCGATCGCTTGGCGCCGAAGTTCCTCGGTGGCAATCGGATCATAAAACTCGTTCTGAATAATGGCATATCTCCCCAGCTCTATGGCTGCACTTTTAATATTCCCTGAAAGACTCGTAAATTTTAATTCTTCTTCCAAGCGTTTTTTTGCATTTTCGACCTCATCTGCCGGTATCCTCTGGCTCATGACGTTATTAATTGCAGTTACTGTTAAATCCTTGGCAATGGATAATTCGTCTTTCGATGCCTGTAATAGCGATATAAACACTTGATCTGATAAATCTTTTGTAACACTTTCGGTCAGTTTTTCTTTTAACCTCGCCAACTTTTCTGAAGTGCCCGGCTCCGAAACGGCCTCCAGTTTTTCTCCTTTTTTCACCGCTTCTTCATATTCTTTTTTCTTCTTGTCCATTTCCTCTTTAATTTCCCCGTTTAATTCCGATACAGAATCAAAAATCGAAGAGATTAAATCAACCCTGTTTTCAGCATATTCTTTTTTTAGAGTATAAACATCCTGCACTTGATCGCTGGCTTCTCTGCGCTTCTTTTCTGTGCTTTCTTTGTCCTCAATCGTTATGGGCGACCGGATTGTTTGTTCTGCAACTGAAAAAAGCTTGATATCAAGTTTTTCCGGTTTGACATTGCTGTACATTGACGCATATAGAACAATTCCCAAAATAACAAATAAAAGCACTCTGAAAAAAGTAATATCCAACAAATTTCTTATTCTTGCCAACTGTTGCTGGAGTTTTTGCATCTCTCTCCCTCCTATCAAGGCGAGAAAATTGTCTGCCAGATAAGCAAACAAAAAAGTATGAATCTAATTATGTAAAATGATAACAGTTTTTTCGCTAACTTTCATCCTCAAAAATAGCCGTCCGGCATTCCGAACGGCTATTTATTCTCTGACTTTTCATATGCTTCAATAATTTTTCCAACGAGGGGATGACGAACAACGTCACTTTGTTCCAAATGGATAAAAGCAATTCCTCTCACATTTTGTAAAATTTCTTCAGCAACAATTAATCCAGATTTTACGCCTCTTGGCAGATCAACTTGTGATTTATCGCCGGTAATGACCATTTTTGATCCGAACCCCAATCGAGTTAGAAACATTTTCATTTGCGCTTGAGTCGTATTTTGCGCTTCGTCTAGAATGACAAAAGCGTCTTCCAGCGTTCTTCCCCTCATATAGGCAAGCGGAGCGATTTCAATTGTTCCCCTTTCAATCAGCCGCAGGGTATGTTCAACACCCAATATATCATGCAGGGCATCATACAACGGGCGCAAATATGGATCAACTTTTTCTTTTAAATCTCCCGGCAAAAATCCAAGATTCTCGCCTGCTTCTACTGCAGGCCGAGTGAGAATAATCCTTTTCACATTGCCGCTTTTCAGTGCATTGACTGCCATCACAACTGCCAAATATGTTTTTCCGGTTCCGGCAGGACCAATCCCAAATACTAAATCATGCTTTCTTATGGCAGTAATATATTGACTTTGACCGAGTGTTTTCACCCGGATCGACTTTCCTTTTGCATTTTTCGTAATTTCTTCTTCATATAAATCTTCAAAATAATCAAGTGTTCCTCTTTGTCCCAATTGCAGAGCATACATCACATCTCTTTGACTAACGGTAATTCCTCTTCGAATAACGGTTACTAATTTTTCGAGAATCTCGCTAACCATTTCCACTTTTTCGGTATCACCCGAAACAAATACTGTTTCCCCGCGAGTTACAATTGAAACATCAAGCTCTTGTTCAATTATTTTCAGATTCATGTCGGAGTTCCCAAACAAAGCAATTGCTTCATTTGGATTTTGTAATTGGATATCGATTGTTTTCAACTCTTCTGCCATTCTCAATCTCCTTGGATAATTGGTTGTCCTTGTGCAATGTTTTCTATAATTTGAAAGTGGATTACTAAATTTACTTTACCATTCTCTATAGATTGGTGCAAAATTTTTTCGCCTTTAATGACTGCATCTTCAGGGAGACTGTTTTTAAGGTCGTTCCTCGCCGCAATCATTGCCATCCTAATTGCATCCTCATTTGAATAAATTCTAGTTACCTTTTCACTTTCTCGAATTGTTTCAGTTTCAATTGATAAAGGCAGTGTCCATTTTAAAAACCGAAACTTTTTTTCGCGCCGATCTTTTTCATACTCTGGATATTCCGGTTTTTTAAAGCCCCATACATGAAGTCGCAAGCTCCCTATTTTTAAATAGTATTTCCTATTCTCGTTTCCGTTAAATACTTGGAAAGTACTTTTAAGGGGTAGTTCTACCTCCGACTTGTACCATGTTTCTCCTAAAATTTCACCTTTAGCTGCAACGTTGACTGTTTGCCCTTCTTTTCCATACGTTCCGGAAACAAGCAGCTGTCCGGGCAGTACATGGTCATGGACTTTGACGATCGGAACTCCTTTTTCAACAAACATGTCCACAATAACAGCCTTTTTTTTCGCTACTAAATGTCTTGGACTTAAATATTCAGGTTTTTCCGGTTCATTTTTTTCTACAATTTGGAAATGAAAGGTTGTCCCTTTTAATTCCACGCCAACCCATGTAATCGCCTGAACCTTATTCGTTAATTCACGCTGGATTGATTCTACATCATCCAAAAGTAATTGAAGTTTGCCAACTTTTATTCCCATTTTGTTTAATTCTTTTCTGATTTGATGTTCTGTAGCAGGGCTTGCACCTTTTATTTCAATACCCCAAATTGTATTTGATAAATACAAGATGAGGGTAAAAAACATGATGATACCGATGATAAATCCGCTGTTTTTCCATAGTCGCTTCAATAAGAAGGGAAGTCCGCCGCCATGTAAAAATTCAATCTTGCATTCGCTTTTTCTTGCCGCAACCCGCAATTTGTTCACATCAGGGAGCCGCATTTTAAATGTAAGCGCGGCAGTTCCATGTCTTTTTACATTCCAAATCAATATTCCACTTTTTGTTAAATGATTGATGAATCTTTCAATTCCTATGCCTGTTGCCTTTACTGTTATGATTCCGAAATAAAACATCATCCAATGGTTCTTCATCTTCTTCCCCCTGAATTATTCATTGATATATATAACTTGGTCTATTTTTCCTTCCAACAAAATTTCTTCCGGGAAGATCGTTTTTATGACAAAATCATTTCCTTTTATAAGAAGTTGTCCCTGCTTTAACAACAGGCGAAGCTCTTTATCTGAAAAGGCCAATAGCCCCTGGTGGTTCTCAATATAGATATGAATTTGTCCGATCATAGTTATTCGGGGTAAATCCATCATGACATCTTGAGGTAGATCCATTTTTTTCGTCATCCAATTTCTAATTGTCTGGCCCCATTTTTTTGCCATAAAAAAGAACCCCCTTTCATCTCATATGTATGAAATAAAAGGAAGTTCTAGCACATTAAAATGATTGGTTATCTTCTTTTATAGTTATAAGGTCTTTTGGAGCGTGGAGGCCCT
This sequence comes from Bacillus methanolicus, assembly GCF_028888695.1. Classification (NCBI taxonomy): domain Bacteria; kingdom Bacillati; phylum Bacillota; class Bacilli; order Caryophanales; family Bacillaceae; genus Bacillus; species Bacillus methanolicus. The sequence continues at coordinate 1,964,580 of NZ_PNFF01000001.1, forward strand.
AAAATTTCCGACAAAATAATTCCATTCAGAAGATTTGACTCTTCTGTAGAAAGTAATTGATTCACATGATCTTGGCCGGCATTACTGAAACTCAAGTGACTATTTTCAACTGAATTTCGGATTTTCTTTGCCTTCTGTTCAATCACAGATTGCTGTTTTTTTAAAGCAATAATCTGTTCTTCTGCTTTTTTCTTGTGATCAGCATATTTTGCTTCAATTTCATCTGAAAGGTCTTTTCGCTCCCGCTTTCTCTTTTCGCTTTCCGGTCTATTATTTTCTTTTTGGATTGTTGCATCTTGTTTCCTCGGGTAAGGCAAATCACCTGCAGTAAATGGTTTTGCAGGACTCTGTTTCTTTTGGTCTCCGCTTTGATTTTTAAACTGGCTATAAATGCTTGAAATGATGCCAATAACAATGGCAATAATAATGGTTTCCATTAGAGGCTCTCAACCTCCCTTCCCGAAGGTTGGTTATTTCTCTTAATCATTTTTGTTGCTGTCCTTTTTATCGCCAGTTATTTTTCCAATTGAATTTCTCATTTCTGTGTCGGCTGATATATTCTGAATATTCATATAATCCATAACACCGATATTCCCTTGACGCAGTGCTTCTGCCATGGCAAGAGGAACGGTGGCTTCTGCTTCTACAACTTTTGCTCTCATTTCCTGAACGCGGGCTTTCATTTCTTGTTCCTGAGCAACTGCCATCGCCCTTCGCTCTTCTGCTTTTGCTTGGGCAATTTTTTTATCAGCTTCCGCCTGATCCGTCTGCAGCATTGCCCCGATATTTTTCCCGATATCCACATCAGCGATATCAATTGAAAGAATTTCAAAAGCAGTGCCCGCATCAAGTCCTTTTGTAAGAACGGTTTGCGATATCATATCGGGATTTTCCAGCACTTTTTTATGGTTATCAGATGAACCGATCGTGGAAACGATGCCTTCCCCAACACGGGCGATGACCGTTTCTTCTCCGGCACCCCCGACCAATCGATCAATATTCGCTCTAACAGTAATTCTTGCTTTCGCCTTTACTTCAATTCCATCCATAGCTACCCCGGCAATAAAAGGAGTTTCAATCACTTTTGGATTAACACTCATTTGCACAGCCTCGAGCACATCGCGGCCAGCCAAATCAATCGCTGCTGCTCTTTCAAAGGATAAATCGATGTTGGCCCGCTGGGCGGCAATTAATGCATTTACGACCCTGTCGACATTACCCCCTGCCAGGTAGTGGCTTTCAAGTTGGTTTGTGGTTACATTCAAACCGGCTTTATGGGCTTTAATTAACGGATTTATTACCCTGCTTGGGATTACACGGCGAAGCCTCATCCCAATTAGCGTAAAAATACCGACACGGACTCCGGCAGCCAGCGCGGAAATCCACAGCATAACCGGAACAAATGTTAACAGAACGGCAAGTAAAATGATTCCAAGTGCAACGAAAACTAGTATCATCGCAGTTGCTGCATCAATCATTGGAAATCCTCCTTATTAACCATCATTTTTTGAGTCAGAAATTTCCCTGACAACGATTCTCGGACCTTCTGCTTTAACGACTCTTACTCTTGCATTTTTTTGAATAAAACTGCCCTCGGTGACAACATCGATCCGTTCATCATTAATCACAATCGTTCCGGATGGGCGCAGGGCTGTTAACGCATAACCTTCAAGGCCAACCAGTTCCGTACGGCTTTTATTAGAGACATAGCCTTTTTCCGTACTGGTTGAATCTGTTAAGATAATCCTCTTAAATAGTCTCATTTTTTTACCAAACACCTTTACCAATAAAATAGATGCAAGGATCGATACGCCAATTGCAATCAACAATGATATTCCCATATGAACGACATTCTCAGCAGACAAAAACAGACTGGCGATAATTGAAGCAAATCCAAGTATGCCGGCAATTCCTCCGGCAATAAAAAATTCCAATAAAATGAGGCCGATTCCGATTACGAATAATATGATCGTTTCATATCCCGCTAAGCCGGCTACTAAATGGCCGTAGAAAAACAGCAGCAACGCCGATAAGCCCATAAATCCAGGAATGCCAAATCCCGGAGAATATAGTTCCACAACGAGTCCAAGGCTTCCGATTGTTAATAAAATAGGAATGACAATCGGGTGGGTAATAAATCGGGCAACTTTCTCAGCAAAGCTTTCATCAATTGTCCGAATATCTGCTTGAGAAAGCCCGAGCTTTTTAATCAATTCATCCAAATCTTTGACAATTCCTTCAGCATATCCCGCTTCGATTGCCTGGTCAGATGTAAGTGTCAACAAATCATCCTTTCCGTCTCCGTACTTAGGCAATTCAACTTTTTCATCAGCCATTGCAAGGGCATAAATGGGATCCCGGCCATTTTTTTTCGCAGCACTCTGCATTGCGGCAAACCAGTAAGATTCCGCTTTTTTTCCGGCCGCATTCCCATTTTGGTCGATAACTGCCGCGGAACCGATTGTTGCACCCGGTACCATGTAAATTTCATCCGCATTCAGCGAGATGTAAGCTCCGGCAGATAACGCTTTGTTGTTAATAAAGGCTATTGTTTTTATTTTTGAAGAAGACAGCAATTTTCCTATTTCAGCCGCCGCATCAACAGCACCACCGGGAGTATTCACTTCAAAGATCACAGCACTTGCTCCTGCCTCTTCTGCCTCAGAAACGGATCTTTTCAAAAAAGCATACAACCCTTTTTCTACCGTTTCCTCAATTGGTACGACAAAGACTGTTTTATTCTTTGCAAACCCGTTGAACGGGACCAGCATTAGTAATAATCCGGCTGCAAACAAAAGGACGGCAAGGGTTCGAACCTTTTTCACTTTTTCGCCTCCTTTCCATATATATCTATTGTATGTAATCCTATTTACGATTTATTTTAAGAAAAGTTCCAATATAAATAAAAATTATGGTTGAATGATCGAGTATTAAGCATAAAAAAAGACGCAAGCAAATGCTTGCGACGAGTGCTCTTACTTTATGAAAGGTGTTTTTGTACAAGTTTATTGACAAGTGAACCATCTGCTTTGCCTTTTACTTTAGGCATAATTGCAGCCATCACTTTCCCCATATCTGCTTTTGATGTGGCACCTGTTTCAGAGATTGTTTGTTTAACGATCTCTGAAAGTTCCTCTTCAGAAAGCTGCTTTGGCATATATACTTCTACAAACCGTAGTTCAGTACGTATTTTCTCAACGAGGTCTTCACGACCGGCTTTTTCGAATTCCTGGAGGGAGTCCTTGCGTTGTTTTACTTCGCGAGAAAGAACGGTTAACTCTTCTTCTTCGGATAATTCTTTTTTCCCAAGCTTTATTGTTTCATTTTGCAATGAGGCTTTAATCATCCGAATAACAGAGAGTTTGTCTTTTTCCTTGCTTTTCATCGCTTGTTTCATATCTTCATTTAAACGCTCGAGAAGACTCATTAAATACACCCTCTCTTACCACTTACGTTTTCTTGCAGCTTCAGACTTTTTCTTGCGTCTAACGCTAGGCTTTTCGTAGAATTCGCGCTTTCTGGCTTCTTGTAAAGTACCGGTTTTTGATACAGTACGTTTGAAGCGACGAAGAGCATCTTCGAGCGATTCGTTTTTACGAACGATTGTTTTAGACATTCTCTTTCCCTCCCTCCGAACACAACACACTAACATGCTACATGTAAAACCATGTACCATGCCATTATAATATAATGATGAAACAAGGTCAACTGTCATTCGCCCCGTTTATAAAAATCTTCGGATATTTCTATATAGAAAATTTAGCAGGAAAGTTAAAAAAGACGCTGACCCATAAGTTGCACTAGTACCTGTCAAGTAGACACGTATAAAAGAGTGACCCCTTACGCGGTACGAGTTCTGTATTCCACCGGACTCATACCGTATTTTGTTTGAATCCGTTTTTCGTTATAATAGTTTATGTAGTCAACAATGGCTTGTCGCACTTCTTCAACGGTTTGTGGCGAACTAAAACATGGCATCTCACATTTGAGATGCCCGAAGAAGTTCTCAATACACGCATTGTCCCAGCAGTTGCCCCTGCGAGACATGGATTGTGTAAGTCCCATATTGGCTACCATTCTGATGTATGTAGGATTTGTGAAATGGAAGCCTTGATCACTATGGAGGATGGCTCCTTTCGCAAATCCTTTTTCTTTTAGTTGGTGCAGTGTTTGAAGCACAAGCCTCATATCTTGGGTGGTGCTCATATTGTAGGCGACGATTTCATTGTTGTATAAATCTTTCACCGCACATACATACATCCAGCGTTTGAACGGCTTTTTGACTTCTACATACGTGATATCTATACAAAATTTCTCTCCTGGTTGATGAGCCTGAAAATCTCGATTCAAGAGATTAGGAATATCAGCATGTGGCTGCTTTCTTTTCTTAAACTTCTTTTGGCGAATTTTACACACAAGCCCATATTTGCGCATGATTCGTGAAATACACTTGTGATTAACAATTAACCCATAGCGCTTTAGTAAGGCCGCTTTGATTCGCTTTTTGCCGTAAGTTCCTCTTGATTCCACAAAAATTTCAGCTATTAAATGATACAGCTCTTCATCTCTAATATCTCGGATTCGATGGTCTCGTTCCTTTTTCCACTTGTAGAAGCCTGAACGTGAAACATTGGTAACCTGGAGAAGAAGAGTTACAGGAAATTGATCTTCATAAGTAGCGATAAATTCAAATTGTTCCTGTTTCGTTAACACCCCCTTTTCTGTTCTAAGAGCTTTTTTAAGTATAAATTCTCGGCTTTTAATAATTGATTTTCCTCTTCTAATGTGAGAGAAGTTTTACGTGGTCGACCTTTGCCCATTCCTTTTTTGGCTCCGCGCTTATCTCTTAATCCCTCCTCCCCCAATCTTTCGTACTTATTCACCCATTCATTAATCAATCTTTTATTCTTCACTTTCAACATTTCTGCAATTTCTGTACGTGAATATCCAGAATAATATAGTTGAATTGCTTGCATTTTTAATTCAAAGGAATAGGTAAAACACTGATTACGAAATTTTGGTTCCATAAAAAATACCTCCAAAGTAGACATAATGTGATTCTAACACTCCCATTTTAGGGTCATGTTTTTTTCTGTGTCTACTTTAGAGGTACTATATCAAGTGCCCGGCACCCGTCTGCAGTTACTAAATATTATTGATCACGTTTTTTAGCAACTAAGTGTGCCCGGCTATTAGTTACAGGTCAGCCTTTTCCAAGCAAATATATATTGTTTGTGCTTTTACTTTTAATAATCAGATTCGCTTGTTAATCCTTTTACAATTGATACTCCAGAACTTGCACCGATTCGAGAAGCTCCTGCTTCAATCATGTTTTTTGCATCTTCCGCGCTTCTTACTCCTCCAGAAGCTTTCACACCGATATCCGGTCCAACTGTCTTACGCATAAGTTTGACATCTTCAACGGTTGCACCGCCGGTTGAAAAGCCTGTTGAAGTTTTCACATAGTCTGCACCCGCTTTTACCGCAAGCTCACATGCACGTACTTTTTCTTCATCGGTTAACAGGCAGGCTTCAATGATTACTTTAGTCAGAGCTTTCCCTTTTACTGCATCAACAACGGCACGAATCTCTTTTTCAACATAATCGTTATCGCCGCCTTTTAAAGCTCCGATATTAAGAACCATATCTACTTCCGCTGCTCCGTTTTCAACCGCATTTTTTGCTTCAAATACTTTTGTTTCCAGCGTCGTTGCTCCGAGAGGGAAACCTATGACTGTAACAACATTAACACCGGTGCCATTCAATTGTTCACTGGCAAATTTCACCCAGCCGGGATTTACGCAAACAGAAGCAAATTTATATTCTTTTGCTTCTTCACAAAGTTTTCTTATTTGTTCTTTTGTTGCATCAGCTTTTAATAATGTATGGTCAATCATTCCAGCAATGTCCATATTCAAAAGTAGTTCTCCTTTCAAAACAATGAGTTGTACGTACCTCTATAATCATACCACTATGGATTCTAAAATCAACAATGGACTACAAAATATATTTATTCCCATTTTGCTTATACGAATTCGATAAAAGGAAAAGGAATTGCGTAATACAATTCCTTTTTTAAATCACAGCCTTTTCTTGTTCATGAACCTCATCGAGGACTTTTACAAATTGACCTTCATTATACGGATATCCTGCTTTTGTAATCTTTACTTTTACAATCTTTCCAACCATATCTTCTGAAGCAGGGAAAACAACTTTTAAATAGTTATCTGTATATCCTTCGTAAAGTCCGCTTTCAGGTGCCCCTTTATAACGCTCTTCCGGAATAACTTCGAGAACTTGGCCTTCAAATTGAGAAGCGTATTCTTTGGCAAGTTGATCAGAAAGAGCAATTAGTCGGTGGACACGTTCATTTTTGACCTCTTCATCAATTTGGTTCTCCATTCTTGCAGCAGGCGTACCTGTTCGTTTCGAATATGGAAAAACGTGAAGCTCGGAGAATTTATGTTCTTTTACAAAATTGAAAGTTTCCATAAATTCTTCTTCCGTTTCACCCGGGAAGCCAACAATTACGTCAGATGTAACGGCTAATCCGGGTAGAGCTTCCTTGAGGCGGTTTAGCCGCTCAGCAAAAAACTCCATTGTATATTTTCTGCGCATTCTTTTTAATACTGTATTTGATCCTGATTGCAGAGGTATATGCAAATGTCTGACAATTACTTTGGACTTGTCCAATACTTCAATCACTTCATCGGTAATCTGGCTGGCTTCGATGGATGAAATACGAAGGCGTTTTAAGCCTTTTACTTGGGCTTCTAAATCTCTTAATAACATGGCAAGATTATAATCCTTCATATCTTCTCCGTATCCGCCTGTATGAATGCCTGTTAAAACAATTTCTTTATAGCCGGCATCCACAAGCTGCTGGGCTTGGCGGATCACCTCCTTAGGATCGCGGGATCTCATCAGTCCGCGGGCCCAAGGAATAATGCAGAATGTACAGAAGTTGTTACATCCTTCTTGAATCTTTAATGAAGCACGAGTCCTGTCAGTAAATGCAGGTACATCAAGTTCTTCGTAAACACGGTTTTTCATAATATTGCCTACAGCATTGATTGGCTGACGCTCTTTTTTATACTGCTCAATATAATCAAGCATTTTCACGCGGTCTTGTGTACCGACGACAATATCAACACCCGGAATTGCCAGAATTTCAGCCGGTGAAGTTTGCGCATAGCAGCCTGTAACGCAAATAACAGCATCCGGATTTTTTCTAATCGCACGGCGAATTACTTGCCGGCTTTTTTTGTCACCTGTATTCGTAACAGTACATGTATTAATCACATAGACATCTGCTATTGCTTCAAAATCAACTCGTTTATAGCCTTGCTGCTTAAACAGCTGCCAGATGGCTTCCGTTTCGTAATGGTTTACTTTACATCCTAATGTATGAAACGCCACTGTTGACATAGTTGTGGTCACCCCAATAGTTCAAAATGATAAGAAACGGCTGATAATGCGTATAATGGCGCCGTTTCTGTCCGCAATATTCTTGGCCCTAGCCCGCAGCTTTCAAATCCGTTCTCCTTCAAAAGAAGGACCTCTTCCTCTGACAAACCGCCTTCCGGGCCAAAAACAAAAAGAATTGATTGCCCTCTTTCCATTTTATTCAATGTTTTCGAAAGAACCGAAGATTCTCTTTGTTTCGCATCTTCCTCAAAAGCAACTAATTTTTTGTCATAATTCTTGCTTAATTTTATCAATTCAGTTAGCGAAACAGGACTTAAAACTTCCGGAAGCTTATGCCGATGGGATTGCTCGGAAGCTTCTTTCGCAATTTTTTTCCATCTTTCGACTTTCCTGGAAGCTTTCTTATCATCCCATTTTACAACCGAACGGGTTGCAGTAAAGGGGATAAACTCCCATGCTCCGAGTTCTGTGCCTTTTTGGATAATCCATTCGAGTTTATCCCCTTTAGGCAATCCGCTCGCGATTGCAACTCGGACGGGCAACTCAGATGTTCCATCAATCCATTGTACAACGTTTGCAATCACTTGTTCATCGGTAATTTTTGCAATTTCGCAAACCGCACTGATTCCATCAGGATCGACACAAACTATGCTGTCGCCTTCTTTCATTCTCATAACCCGTGCAATATGATGAAGGTCGTCCCCTGTAATCGAAAAGCGGTTTTCGATTGCCGGATGACTAACAAAGTATCTTTGCAAACGATGCACCTTCCTTCATTAAATATTTTTCTATTCATGTCATAATCATAATTGAAAAATAGATATCTCCCGAAAGTTTCACACTCTTAAGATATCATTTCTTTCTGGCAATAATTGCAACCCAATCTTCCATCTGAATCGTTTCTTCAATTTCAAAACCGGATTCGATGATCGCATCTTTAACATCTTGCTTTTTTTGCTGAATAATTCCTGATGTTATAAAATAACCGCCTTTTTTAACAATCCTCGCTGCGTCATTTGTAAATCGAAGAATAACCTCTGCTAAAATGTTGGCTACGACAACATCTGCCGGATCTTCAATTCCATCCAACAAGTTATTTTGGAAAACTGATACGATATGCTGGACCTTATTTAATTTCACATTCAAGCGCGCGGCACTTACTGCAACATCGTCTAGATCAAGCGCTTGAACATGTTCTGCCCCAAGCAGTGCAGCCGCGATTCCGAGCACCCCTGAACCGGTGCCGACATCAATGACGCGGTCCCCAGTTTTAACCGTACGCTCAAGGGCTTGAATGCACATAACAGTAGTTGGATGCGTGCCTGTTCCAAACGCCATTCCCGGATCCAATTCTATAATAAGTTCATCGCTGTGCACCGGAGTATAATTTTCCCATGTTGGAACAATCGTAAATTTTTCTGATATTTTAACGGGATTATAATACTTTTTCCAAGCGGTCGCCCATTCTTCTTCATTTATTTCACTGATGGTAATTTTATTTAAGCCGATGTCGATGTTGTATAAAATAAGATTATTGATCGCTTCTTTTATTTCATCAACCGTTTCTCCTAAAAAGCTGTTAACCGGCAGGTATGCTTTCACAATTACGCCTTCATCAGGATAATCATCCGGATTGAGCTGGTAGATTTCACCGAATCGGTCTTCTCTTTCTTTTATCAAATCATTCGGATCTTCGATCACTACACCGCTTGCTCCTGCTTCATGCAAAATATTCGCAATTGGTTCAATTGCCTCATTGGTCGTATGAATACTAATTTCTGACCATTTCACGATCTGCCAACTCCATTTCCTTAATCACCTTTAAAGGCTCGTTTTACCTTCGAAAAGAAATTTTTTTCATGTTCTCCCTGAGGAACTTGACCGCTTATTTCAGCAAATTCTTGGAGCAGCTGCTTTTGTTTCTCTGTTAGTTTTGTAGGGGTGATAATCCGAACGTTAACAAACTGGTCACCTATGCCATAACCCCTGACATTTGGCACTCCCTTGCCTCGCAGTCTGAATCTTGTACCTGTTTGGGTACCTGCAGGAATTTTCTGCTTAACCTTTCCGTGCAAAGTAGGAACTTCAATCTCATCGCCTAATGCCGCTTGGACGAAAGTGATCGGCATTTCACAATAAATGTCATCTCCGTCACGTTTGAAAAATTCGTGGGGTCTGACATGAGCCACTATATATAAGTCCCCTGGAGGACCGCCATTAATACCCGGTTCTCCTTCGCCTGCCACTCTTACCTGCTGGCCGTCATCAATGCCTGCCGGAATTTTCACAGAAATCTTACGGCGTATCTTAACCTTTCCAGTTCCGCCGCATGTTGAACACTTTTCTTTAATTTCCTTACCTGTACCGCTGCAATAATGGCAAACCCGTCGATTGACAATTTTACCAAAAGGTGTATTTTGCTCAGTACTTAACTGGCCTGTGCCTTGGCAATGTTTGCAAACTTCGGGTTTTGTTCCTCGTTTTGCCCCAGAACCGTTACATGTGTCGCAAGTTTCCTCACGAGGAATTTCAATAGTGGTCTCTTTTCCAAAAACAGCTTCTTCAAAGTCAAGGGTCATCGTATATTGCAAGTCTGCACCCTGTCTAGGCGCATTCGGATTTCTCCGTCTTGATCCCCCTCCAAAAAAAGCGTTGAAAATATCTTCAAAGCCTCCAAAGCCGCCGAAATCAGACCCGCCAAATCCATCAAAGCCTCCAAAGCCTTGGTTCGGATCGGCATGGCCGAACCGGTCATATTGGGCGCGTTTTTGATCATCACTTAAAACTTCATAGGCTTCCTTTATTTCCTTGAACTTTTCATCGGCATCCGGCTCTTTGTTTATATCAGGATGATACTTTTTGGATAGTTTTCGGTACGCTTTTTTTATTTCGTCCTTAGTTGCATTTTTGCTCACTCCTAGGACTTCATAGTAATCCCTTTTACTCATGATTACCACTCCCCGATCCTTTCACATAAAGGTAATTGTAACACTTCTTAACAAAAAGGTGCAACTAGAAGCTTATACAAAGAAAAAGCCAAAGCCAAGAAGGACCTGACTTTGACCTTTTCAAAGAAGTATAGGAAAAAGAGGGTACATTTTATTTGTCGTCTTTTACCTCTTCAAACTCGGCATCTACGACATTGTCATCTTTTTTCGTTCCATCTTGCCCTTGAGCATTTTGCGCCGCTTGAGCTTGTTTCGCTGCTTCTTCATAAAGCTTGACTGTTAAATTTTGTACAATTTCTTGCAGAGCATCCTTTTTAGCGCGGATTTCATCGAGATCGTTTTTCTCGATCGCTTGTTTTAATGCATCCTTCGCTTCGTTAGCTTTTGTAACTTCTGCTTCATCCACTTTGCCCTCAAGATCCTTTAATGTTTTTTCAGTTGTAAATACTAACTGATCAGCTTCATTCCGAAGTTCCGCTTCTTCTTTCCGTTTTCTGTCTGCTTCAGCATTCTCCTCTGCTTCTTTTATCATCCGCTGAATTTCCTCGTCAGATAAGCCGGTAGACGATTTGATTGTAATCGCCTGTTCTTTATTTGTGCCCAGGTCTTTTGCACGGACATTTACAATACCGTTCTTATCAATGTCAAAAGTTACTTCAATTTGCGGAACCCCACGAGGTGCCGGAGGAATGTCTGTTAATTGGAAGCGGCCCAATGTTTTGTTGTCGGCAGCCATTGGACGCTCGCCTTGAAGCACGTGAATATCAACAGCTGTTTGGTTATCCGCCGCAGTTGAGAAAATTTGCGATTTTGATGTCGGAATCGTCGTATTTCGTTCAATCAATTTCGTAAATACGCCGCCCATTGTTTCAATTCCAAGGGAAAGCGGAGTTACATCAAGCAATACAACGTCTTTTACATCACCGGAAATGACGCCGCCCTGAACCGCAGCTCCCATTGCTACAACTTCATCAGGGTTAACACCTCTATGAGGTTCTTTTCCGATTTCCTTTTTGATGGCTTCCTGTACAGCCGGTATACGCGTAGAACCGCCGACAAGAATGACTTTGTCGATGTCGGCCGGAGTAAGTCCAGCATCTTTTAATGCCTGACGAGTTGGTCCCATTGTTCTCTCAACAAGGTGGGCGGAAAGCTCTTCAAATTTAGCTCTTGTCAACGTAACTTCCAAGTGAAGCGGTCCAGATTCTCCTGCAGTAATAAACGGCAGTGAAATTTGCGTTGTTGTCACGCCGGACAAGTCTTTTTTCGCTTTTTCAGCTGCATCTTTCAAGCGCTGCAATGCCATTTTGTCTTTCGAAAGGTCAATTCCATTTTCTTTCTTAAACTCGTCGACAAGATAATCAATGATCACTTGGTCAAAGTCGTCGCCACCCAGGCGATTGTCACCTGCAGTCGCTTTAACTTCGAATACACCGTCACCTAATTCAAGAATCGACACGTCGAATGTTCCGCCGCCAAGGTCATAGACAAGAATGGTTTGATCTTCTTCCATTTTATCAAGACCATAAGCTAATGCTGCTGCAGTCGGTTCGTTTATTATTCGCTCTACTTCAAGTCCGGCAATCTTACCGGCATCTTTCGTTGCCTGGCGCTCTGCATCATTAAAGTATGCAGGAACGGTAATAACCGCTTTCGTCACCTTTTCGCCAAGGTAGTCTTCTGCATAAGATTTTAAGTGTTGAAGGATAATAGCAGATATTTCTTGTGGAGTATATTTCTTTCCTTCAATTTCCACTTTGTAATCGGTGCCCATGTGGCGCTTAATGGAAATAACCGTATTAGGGTTTGTAATCGCCTGGCGTTTTGCTACTTCCCCTACCAAGCGCTCGCCGTTTTTAAATGCGACAACAGAAGGAGTCGTACGGTTTCCTTCCGGGTTTGGAATCACTTTTGGTTCGCCGCCTTCTAAAACGGCAACACATGAGTTTGTCGTACCTAAGTCAATACCGATAATTTTGCTCATGTTCTTAACCTCCCGATATTCTATGTAGTACGCGCTTATTGATTGACTTTGACCATTGAAGGGCGAATCACGCGGTCTTTTAACATATAGCCCTTTTGAAATTCTTCGACAACAATATTGGAATCATAATTTTCGTCTTCCACCTGCATGACTGCATGATGCAAGTTCGGATCAAATTCTTTTCCCACAGCTTCAATCGGCTCGACACCTTCTTTTTTAAGGGCATCAAGCAAACTGCGGTATACCATCTCCATACCTTGCAACAATGATTTCGCTTGCTCATTATCTACTTCGAGCTTTAATCCTCTTTCAAAATTATCGATAACAGGCAGAAGATCGGTTACTAAGCTTTGTGCTCTATATTTTTGACTCGCCTCAAGATCCATTCTTGAACGGCGGCGGAAATTTTCAAAATCAGCTTGAAGACGCAGATAACGATTACTTGCTTCCTCTAATTTTGCCTCCAATTCAGCTATTTTTGCATTTGCTGCTTCGAGTTCATTTTCTTTGCTTTCATCCAGCGCTTCTTCAGCTTCGTTTTCTGCAAAAACAGGTTCAATTGTTTCTTCTGTTAAGCTTTCTTCAGCTGGATCATGATGATCAGTTGTTTGTTTCGTTTTCTCTTCGGCAATGTTTTTTTCTTCTGTCACATTGCTCACCTCCTTAAAAATATAAACATGAAACCAGGTGATAAAGAATGATTCAGGCTAAGCATTTTCACCTTATCATTCACTTACTATAAAAACACATGGAAAGGTAAGGGTGCGTGCGTATCCACAGCACCCTTACTCAATATTTCCAGCGTTAGTTACTTTGATACAGTCTTGTCAGAGCAGCTGACAAGTCTTTGCTGATTAAATCGAGCAAGCTGATTACCCGGGAATATTCCATTCTTGTCGGTCCAAGGATCGCGATTGTTCCAAGCTTTTCTTCCCCGACGGTATAAGTAGCAGAAATGAGGCTGCAATTTTTCATTGCAGAATACTTATTTTCCCTGCCGATTTTCACGCTTATTCCCATAGGATTTTTTGGGATCAGTTCATATATTCTGTCTTCCTCTTCAATTATTGCCAAGAGATCACGAATTTTATCAATATCATGAAACTCCGGTTGTCTCAACATGTTTGTCTTTCCGCCAAAAAACAGTTTTTCATTTGCCGGTACCTTGAGTGTGTCGGCAATCGTATGAAGCAAAAGATCGTAGCTCTTGATATGCTGTCGCAATAGCGAAGCTACTTCCTTGTAAATTTTTTCGTTTAAGTCGACAATCGGAACACCGATTAACCTTTCATTTAAAATATTGACCAGCTTTTCCAGTTCACTTGAGTCAATTGATGGGGGCAAGTGAAACATTCGGTCTTCAACGTGTCCGGTATCAGTCACGATAATTGCAATTGCCGTAGTCTTATTTAAAGGAACAATTTGAATTCTTTTCAGTTTATTATCTCTTACTGCCGGACCTAAAACGATGGCAGTATAATTCGTTAAATCTGATAAAATTTGTGCTGATTTTTGGACAATTATTTCAAGCTCGTAAATCCTCTCAGCAAAAATTGATTTAATCTTTTGCACTTCTTCTTGCCGCAATTTTTGCGGTGAAAGTAAATGGTCAACATAGTACCGGTAGCCCTTTTCTGACGGGATTCTTCCCGATGAGGTGTGGGTTTTTTCAATATAACCCAGCTCTTCAAGATCTGCCATTTCATTGCGGATCGTAGCCGAACTTAAAGAAATCTCTTCTTTTTTCGACAAACTTCTAGAGCCGACCGGTTGCGCAGATCGAATAAAATCATCAACAATCACTTGAAGAATTAAAAGTTGCCGATCTGTTAACAACTGACATCACCTCTGTTAGCACTCTTATTAAACGAGTGCTAATTCTAACTATTAAATTATCAAATGAAGGGGGATGATGTCAACGATTAGATTACGCCGATAAATGATTGAAATACTTCATTCCCGAGAAGCCTTCCATTTCTTGTTAAATGTATGTTATCGTCTGCCACTTTGATGAGACCTTTCGCTTCGAGTACCTTTATTTCTTCTTTGAATAAATTAAGAGGATCGCACCCATATTTTTCAATAAATTGTTGAATCGAGACTCCGGTTGTTTTTCTTAAACCAAGAAACATTTCTTCTTCAATTTTTTCTGTTTCCGTTAATGTATGGCTTTCCATAATCGGCAATTTTCCTTCTTCGATTCGTCCCATATATTTTTTCAATGGACCGAAATTGGAAATCCTCTTGCCGTTAATATACATGTGTGCCCCTGCACCAAACCCGTAATAATGCTCATTATTCCAGTAAGTAAGGTTATGCCTGCTCTCAAATCCGGGTTTTGCAAAGTTGCTTATTTCATATTGTTTAAATCCATGTTTATCCATCTCATCCATAAGCATTTCATACATGGCAGCTTCCATATCTTCACCGGGTAAGGGCAATCTTCCTTTTTTCATTAGATTGTAAAAAACCGTTTTCGGCTCGATGATTAAAGAATAGCCGGAATAATGAACGATATCTAATGAGAAAGCGGTCTTAAGCGTTTCTTTGAAATCATTGATTGTTTGTTCTGGCAAACTGAAAATTAAATCAACATTAATGTTTTCAAATCCTATCTGTTTTGCCAGCTCGACAGAATGAAAGACATCCTTTGCACGGTGAACCCTGCCGATTTTTCTTAACAGCTCGTCATTAAATGTTTGAACACCAAAACTCAACCGATTAACCCCGGCTTCTTTCAATATTTCTAATTTTTCTTTTGAAAGGTCTCCAGGATTTGCTTCAAAAGTAAACTCCGTATTCATATCGTATGAAAGATGCTCCTGAATCAATTCACAAAGCTTTCCTAATTGCACTTCGTTTAAGGCAGTTGGTGTCCCTCCGCCAACATAGATCGAATTCAAGTGTTGATTCGGGAACTGTTCCAGTGTTAGCGCCATTTCTTTTCCGAGCGCTTCGAGGTATTCATTCACCGGCTGCCCTTCTAAAAAGAATTTATTAAAATCGCAGTAATAACATATGTGCTCACAAAAAGGAATGTGAATATAAGCGGCTTTAATCAAAATCAACACAACCTTGTTTTAAAAATTATCATATAAAAAAGGCTAGAACTGCTTTGTTAAAGCCAACTCTAACCCGTTTCAATGATTGTTATTTTTTCGAATTGTTGTCATCCATTTTTAAAACTGCCATAAACGCTTCTTGCGGAACTTCAACAGATCCTACTTGCTTCATGCGCTTTTTCCCTTCTTTTTGTTTTTCAAGAAGCTTGCGTTTACGGGAAACATCGCCGCCATAAAGTTTGGCTAAAACGTTTTTGCGCAATGCCTTAATTGTAGAACGAGCGATAATTTTGTTTCCGATTGCGGCCTGAACCGGAACTTCAAATTGCTGGCGGGGGATCAGGTCTTTTAATTTTTCAACGATGACTTTTCCGCGATCATAAGCAAAATCCCTGTGAACGATAAAGCTTAAAGCATCGACCCTTTCCCCGTTCAATAAAATATCCATTTTTACAAGCTTGGACGGTTTATATCCGATTAACTCATAATCAAAGGAAGCATAGCCTTTTGTGCTTGATTTTAGTTGATCAAAGAAATCGTACACAATTTCAGCTAACGGAATTTCGTATACAATACTTACACGTGATTCATCCAAGTATTGCATATCAACAAAATTTCCGCGTTTTTGCTGGCAAAGCTCCATGATCGCTCCCACATAATCATTTGGAGCCATCATCGTAGCTTTTACATATGGCTCTTCGATATGGTCAATTTTTTGCGGATCAGGCATATTTGTTGGGTTGTCCACTTTGACTTCGGAGCCGTCAGTCATGATGACGTGGTAAATTACGCTAGGCGCAGTCGTAATTAAATCGATGTTAAACTCCCGTTCGATCCGCTCCTGAATAATTTCCATATGAAGAAGGCCAAGGAATCCGCAGCGGAATCCAAATCCTAAAGCCTGGGAAGTTTCAGGCTCGAACTGAAGGGCAGAGTCATTTAATTGCAGCTTTTCTAGTGCATCGCGCAAGTCATTGAATTTGGCACTGTCAATTGGATACATGCCGCAGTACACCATCGGATTTAATTTGCGGTAGCCCGGCAATGGCTCGGTAGCGCCATTTTTAGCATTTGTAATCGTATCCCCGACCCGTGTATCGCTAACATTTTTGATAGAAGCGGTTAAATACCCGACATCCCCGACAGATAATTCATCAACAGGAACAGCTTTCGGTGTAAAGACGCCTACCTCTGTTACCTCAAATTCTTTTCCGGTAGCCATCATTTTAATTTTATCTCCGACTTTTACCGTACCATCAACGACGCGGATATACGTAATAACTCCGCGGTAGGCGTCATACAGTGAATCAAAAATTAGAGCTTTTAAAGGTGCATCAGGGTCTCCCTCAGGGGCAGGAATTTTTTCAACGATTTGTTCTAAAATCTCTTCAATCCCGATTCCGGCTTTAGCACTTGCCAAGACCGCTTTAGAAGCATCAAGCCCGATGACTTCTTCAATTTCGTTTCGAACTCTTTCCGGGTCTGCGCTCGGAAGATCGATTTTATTGATGACCGGCAGAATCTCCAGATCATTATCAAGGGCCAAATAAACATTTGCAAGCGTCTGGGCTTCGATCCCTTGTGCGGCATCGACAACAAGAATGGCTCCCTCACACGCCGCTAAACTTCGGGAAACTTCATAAGTAAAATCGACGTGCCCAGGTGTATCAATTAAGTGAAATGTATAGACTTCTCCGTCTTTTGCTTTATATTTCAGCTGAACGGAGTTTAATTTAATCGTAATTCCTCTTTCTCTTTCAAGATCCATTGAATCCAATAGCTGATCTTTCATTTCACGTTCGGTTAACGCATTTGTTTTCTCTAGGATGCGGTCAGCTAAAGTAGATTTCCCATGGTCGATATGAGCGATGATCGAAAAATTACGGATTTTGGATTGTCTTTTCAGCCTTTCTTCTCTGTTCATATCGTTCACTCCTACTATTCTCGCACATATACACTTTTTTGATTATATCAGCACCGTTATGAAGATTCAATCAAAACTCAAGTTGCAGCGGCTCATTTGAAATTAGGTAATAATAAAGTACAATTTTGGAAAAACAGATAATAATTTTCGGAAAAATAACGATAATTTTGAGAAAATGAATGACAATTTTGCAAAAACAGACCGCAATTTTGAAAAAAAACTGTCTAAACAAAAAACGGAACCATGTTGATTCCGTTATTCATTCGCTTTTTCAGTTATGAATTTAATTATACTATTGACAACGCTTGTAAACCATTCAGCAATTTGTTTTCCTATCGATGAAAAGAAATTATAAGCTTTCATTTCTTCAAGCTGTTCTTTTTTCTTTTCCAGATCGTGGCTTGTTATATTATTTCCTAAAATGGAAGCTTCAAGCTCTCCGTTTTCCCTTGTTTTGACCGTGAAAGCATTGTTAAAACTCCGATCATCGTAGCCTTTCATCTTGTGAATTCCTTCATTGGCCTGCTGCATTCCAAAAAGAACGCACAGAAACATGGCACTTGCAATGAGAAAAGTCTTTAGCATAAATAATTTCATAACCGATCACCTTTTACTAATTCTTTTCAGCCGGTTCACTGGCAGGTTTATTTACTCGCTCAGCTTGCCAATAGTATTCACTAAATACATCTGCCAAAGCTTCTGCCGAACGGTTCAATTCCTCGAACGTATTATCTATCCCGCCGAATTCAATTAAAATTGCATTTTCGGATAAATCTTGATTGAATTTCCCGTTCGTCCGTGCTCCTTTTAATTCAATAATTCCGCGGCTTAAGCCTTTGCCGTATTTTTCATCAAGCAATTTGTGAAGCTCATTTGCCAGTTTAAGATTTTTATCATAGTTCGGATTTTCCGCACCTATTACAAATGCAATCTTTGCATATGATTTCCCATTGATATCAATTGTCGTGTACTTTTTTCTCCGAGAATCTCTGTGAATATCAATTAAATAAGTTAGATCGCGGTTCCCCGCCAAGGCAGCCTGGACAACTTGTCTTGACTCCTGATAGGACTGAGCATATGACCAGCCCTTCTTATTTAAATTCCCTTGAATATCCGCTTTTTCTACTTTCGTTCCTATGCCTTTAGATTCTAATTCTGCCTGCAGTTTTTCGCCAACTTTCGTTATATTAATTTTTGAATGGTAAGCCATATCCGCATCCGTTACTCCCTTTAAATACGGGAGAAAGGATTCTCGATTATGAGAGAAATAAATATAGACAACTTTTCTGTTTCCTGTATTAATCGGAGGTGCGGCCCCTTTCCCTTTGCTTGTAGATTCATCTAAACCTTCTGTATTTTGCAATGCAGCTTCCCTTTCGGCTTTTAATACTTCAATTGGCGGAGAAGATTCAATTGGCATATTTGTATAGTTTGTCCCTTCCCCTGCCACAAGAA
This sequence comes from Bacillus methanolicus, assembly GCF_028888695.1. Taxonomy (NCBI): domain Bacteria; kingdom Bacillati; phylum Bacillota; class Bacilli; order Caryophanales; family Bacillaceae; genus Bacillus; species Bacillus methanolicus. The sequence goes on from NZ_PNFF01000001.1 coordinate 1,983,381, forward strand.
TTTTACTGTCAAATATAGAAAAGCCCGGCAGCTCCCTTCCAAGCAGACTTCTTGGATCATCGAGGCTAATATTTGTTGACAGTTTGAAAAGTGCACTTGAAAGCTTTATAGAACTTGCATTTTCGGGCAGTCCTTGCAAAAAATAATGGTTTTCCCAACCTAGCAACCGATAAAGAAATTCTCCTGTAATATTTGTTGCCGCATTATTTACGGACGATGAAGAAATTCGGTACTCAGGTTTCAGCGATGTCAAAACACCGCTAATGGAAAAAGACATAAACATAAATAATAGAATGGATGCTGCTGCTTTCAGCAAGGTTGTCCCTTTCACTGAGACCACGATCCCTGCCTGTCTGATCTGTTTCATTGTTCCACCTCCCGGCAAGTCTAGTAAAACATATGACTTTGCTAGAAAAGATAGAACATGCATTTTTCTTATCTCGTATAAAAACCTCTGTTTTCTTCATTCACATTCTTATGAAGAGCGGAATTTAATCCGGTAGCCAATAAATTTGCCATATCCTCAATAAATACATCTACTTCTTTAGGCGTAACCATTAAATTGTGGCCGAGCGGCGATAAAACCTCGTGAATAAGCTTGCGTTTTTCTTCGTCGGGAAGCGTTCCGACGATACCGAGAAACGTCTTTCTCTGATGTTCCTCAGGCAAATCCTCTTCCGTCAATTTTCTCTTTTCCCCAAACGTCATACCTGCCGGGGCAAGAGATCGGGACGGTCTGTTTCCTTCTTTTAATTCCCGCCCAAAATGCTTTAATATAAAGTCAATTGTATCACTTGTAATTGATACCGCATCAACAACGGTAGGAACCCCGATGGCAATGACAGGCACACCCAATGTTTCCTTGCTTAATTCTTTCCGTTTATTTCCTACACCTGAACCTGGATGGATTCCTGTATCTGAAATTTGGATCGTTGAATTGACCCTTTCAATTGACCTCGATGCAAGGGCATCAATTGCAATAACAAAATCAGGATTCGTCTTTTCAACTACTCCGTAAATAATGTCGCTCGTTTCAATTCCCGTTAGTCCCATTACTCCTGGTGATACCGCACTTACTGAACGATATCCTTCTTCAACATTTTCCGGCTGAAGTTCAAAGAGGTGCCTTGTAACAAGCAAGTTTTCACATACAAGCGGTCCGAGAGCATCAGGCGTGACATTCCAGTTACCAAGTCCGACAACAAGACAGGATGCACCTTCAGAGATACCGGTTTCTTTTAAAAAATGTGCAAACTCTCGGGAAAAAACATCTGATACTTTTTTTTGCAGTTCGGTATCTTTCTGCCTAATCCCAACAACTTCTATCGTCAAATACCTGCCCGGTTTTTTGCCAATTGTTTTTTCCCCATCTTCCGTAATTTGAACAAGAGAAAGTTTTATGCCGTCTTCCTCTTTCTCCTTAATCATGACACCATCGATATTGGAAATATTTTCTTGTTGATTCAAACTGGCATTTCGTTCAGTTAATGCCATTTCCCGCGCTTCTATTGCCAGGTCTGTACGGACGGAATATTTACTTAAATCAAGCGATTCTTTCATGCAGATCCCCACTTTCGAGTTTTAAACTAATTCCTATCTTTTCCTTTCTTTTTCAAAAACATTCATTCAGCACGATTGTAATAATGCAAATTCATAAGAAGTATTGCATTATTGACAGGCGTTTGATAGAATATCTTTTGTTCTCAACAATTGCTAATGAATGTGAAAGTCGAGTTAATATAGTCTCGATGCTTTTTTAGGAGGTGAACGAAATGCCAAACATTAAATCTGCCATTAAGCGTGTGAAAATAAGTGAAGCTAGAAATGCTCACAACACTGCAATCAAATCTTCTATGCGTACTGCCGTGAAAAAAGTTGAAGCTGCAATCGTTAATAATGATGTAACATCTGCAAAAGAATTTTTAGTAGATGCTGCGAAAAGGCTGGACAAAGCAGCTGCTAAGGGTCTTATCCATAAAAAAGCTGCTGCCCGCAAAAAATCTCGTTTGATGAAAAAATTAAACTCATTAAATGCTTAAGTTGGCATTAAAAAACGACCCATATCGGGTCGTTTTTCTATTTCCATTTGGCATGGTCATGCAAGCGGAATAGAATGAGTTCAATTAATAATTCTTTATCCATGCCGCCCGTTTTCATCTTATAATCGGCTTCTGCCAGCTGTTGAATGATAATGCTTAGCTCATGGTCAGTAAAAAGCTTTGCTTGTCCGGCCGCCAACTTAACACGGAAAGGATGAATTTTAAGAAAACCGGCGATTTGTTGCTGCCCGTAGCCTCGCCTTGCCAGTTCTTTAACCTGGTAAATCAGACGGAATTGTCCAGAAATAATCGATAAAATTTTGATTGGCTCTTCATTTTGTTTTAAAAGATCATAATAAATCTTGAGCGCCTCGTCGATCTTACGATGGACGACTTTATCCACGAGTGTGAAAATATTTTGTTCTAATGACCTTGCTACAAGCTTTTCGACGATCGAAACATCGATTCTTTTCCGATCTTCTACATATAAAGCTAGCTTGTCTATTTCACTTGTAAGCATAAACAAATTTGTCCCGGCAAGTGAAAGGATGACGTCAACGGCATCGTCGTCAATTTCGACTCCGTTAAGGGCGGCTCTCTCCCTTATCCAATATTTTAATTCCTTTTCATTGAGTTTTTTTGCTTCAAGGGTTACTGCTTTTCTTTTTAGCTCTTTGACGATTTTTTTCCGTTCATCCAGCTTTTCATACGGGGCGGAAAAGACGACTACTGAATAAGGAGCTGGTTCCTGCAAATAAGCCTCCAGCTTTGAAAGGTTATGCTCAACCTTTTCTTTTGTTTTTTCTGATGTTAAAAAAACCGGGTTATTAAGAATGATCAGCCTTTTTTCCCCCATAAACGGGAAGGTTTCAGCATCTTCGATGGCTGTTTCAATCGATGTTTCCTCAAGATCATAGGATGAAAAATTAAATTCCTTTTCTTCTTCTTCCAGAACATGGGACAATAAAAGCTGCTTCGTTTCATTAATAAGAAATGATTCTGGGCCATATAATAAATATAATGGTGAAATCTGCCTTTTCTTAATTTTCTTCCATACTTCCAACACCAATGTCCTTCGCTCCGTTCCATTCATTTTCACTAACATTTATCGTAAAGAAGCAAGGACGTTTTGGCAAGAACCAATGCGGAATGCTCCTCGAAAAGCTTCCGCTAATCTTTTTTCCACAAATGCAAAGGGAATTGGCATTCTCTCGCTTTGCCAATTCCCGATCTATATTGAACGCCGCTAAATGAGGCCTAGGATACTCATATGACGGCGGTACACCTTAAGTACTAATTATTTTTGCCTTTTGAATGTAAACTATTTGTGACAACTCTTGTCATTAAAGGAAAAGAAGGCGGAGAACGCTAGATTTTTTTCTGCATATCGCTTATACTAAAAAGGAAATAGGAGGGGTAGACTGTGAACGAATTTGAAAAGAACGTCCAATATACGGGTAATGATGCCGTTGATTCAGCTGTAGGTTTTATTGTTTCTTTCGGATTTTTTACAACGATGTTTATTATCGCAACAGTCATCAAAGTAATCGGTTCTTAATTTCGTACGGCTACATAAAGAAATTCCACATCGGCGCTTCATCCCCGGAGACTGCATTGTTTCATGCAGTCTCTTTTCATTTTACATTTCTTTACGCAATTTGAATTCGAATTTGTGTCTACCATGTGTAAGGAGCAAAATGGTTCGAGTAATAATACATACTATGGAAGAACAACTGAAAAGGTTCCGCGATTACCCTGAAATGAATACGTTACGGCGCCTTGTTGATCTGTTCGAAAAATTTTTATTTGATGCTCCTCTAATCGATTCATGACTTCTTCGTGAGGGTGGCCAAACCTATTTTTTTCGCCTGCAGAAATGACCGCTGCTTTAGGTGTAAAATGCTTCAGCAGTTCTTCGGAAGTTGACGATTTGCTGCCATGATGACCAACTTTTAAAACGTCTATCGCAACATGTTTGTAGTTCTTTACCAGTACTTCTTCTCCTTCTTTTTCAAGGTCGCCTGTAAACAGCCATTTCAACCCGCCTATTTTTGCTAATAAAACAATTGATCCATTATTTCTGTCTAACGATTGATTTTCAACAGGAAGAAGAATTTGAAATAAACTGTTCCCGCTTTTCCATCCTTCTTTTCCTTTTGCAAACTTTACTGGTATGTTTTTTTCTTCTGCCATTTTAATGATTTTCCTTTCCAGTTCGGATTTCTCCGGAGTTAAAGGAAGCAAAATTTCTTTTACTTTCATCTCTTCAAGTAATGAAGGTGCCCCCCCGATATGATCTTGGTCTCCATGGGTAAGAATCAACTTGTCAATCGTTGTGATTCCTTTGCTTTTTAAAAAAGGAACAACGATATCTTTTCCTACTTCAAAAGCTTTTTTTCTTTCCTGCCATTTCTCTTTTTCAAACCGTACAGTTCCTCCTGTGTCAATTAAGAATGTTCCTTGCCCGCGAGGCAGCCTAATGAATATACTATCTCCTTGCCCGACATCAATAAAAGTCACCTCTCCACTCGGCGAAAAATAGTTAATCGTTCCATGAATAATCAATGGAAAAGCAAGAATCCAAACAATCCTCAAGAAAACTCCCCTTTTTTCCCATAAATAGAAAAATAATAATATTGTTAGCACATACAGCAAAAGAACAATCAGACTCGGCCGGCCTAATGTTACAGTTGCATACGGCAGTTTTGACAGTTTGTCTGCAATCCCATTTGAATATGTAACAAGCGCATCGAAAAAATTTAAAAGGGGTGCTGCCAGTTTCAGAGAAATAAAATGGACGATTAATGCCAGCAAAGCAGCAGGGGTGAAAACAAAGGTATATAAAGGAACAAAAAGGAGGTTTGCCAGCAATGATATAATCGAGATTTCATAAAAATGAAAGAGGACGATCGGGAGTGAAGAAAGTTGGGAAATAAATGTGGTTGCCAGAAGCGCCAAAATATGGCTTTTGAAGCGCGGCAAAATAGAAGATGCAGATACAATTAAGCAATAGCTGACTGTAAATGAAAGTTGGAACCCGACATCGTAAATGATGAATGGATTAAGTAATAGGTAGCCCATCAAGGCGAGGCTTACTGCATCAAGCGGAGAGAACCTGTGATTGAATGTTAATTTAAAGCTGATAAGCACCAGCATCGTCATGATGACGGCACGTATGACAGAAGGAGAAGCACCCGTTATAATACTATACACAGGCAAAACAACGAGGAGAGCATTTTGCATCCTTTCCTTTGTTATGCCGACCCGTAATCCGATAAGGAAAATCATGCCTGACAAAAGACTGACCTGGAGGCCTGAAATTGCCAATAGGTGGACTATGCCAATTTTTTCATATGTTTCGAGTATTTCCGGTTCATATAAATTTCTCTCGCCAAAAATTAACGCAGCAGAAACTTGTGCTGCATTGTCCGGAAAGAAATGTTCAATGTACGAAATTCCTTTTTGCCGCAGAATTCGGAGGGGAATGAGAAAGGAAGATTGAGGCTTGCACGTTTGAAAATGTATAGCATCTATTTTTAAAACCCAGTGGATTCCTTCCCGATTTAAATACTTTCGGTAGTCAAATGCATTTTTATTTCGCGGTAAGACCGGTTCCTCAAGCCGGCCGGCTGCCATACATTGTTTGCCAAGGAGAAAACCGGGCAAGGCTTCTTTCTCACCTTTTGACGACACTTTATACCTTACAGCAAACTCTTCACCGGTTTTTTGATCAGCCGCATAAGTCTTCATCAAGTCGCCATCTACATTCAATTCGTTATTGAAATAAAGTTGAAAATTTGTTTCATCACCTGAAAAAGTAGTTTTCATGTACATGGAAGATCCTTTTGCAGAAAGAAAGAACATGAAAAAAACCGCAAAAATTAAAGAAATTTTGGATTTTGAATAAGATTTTCCTTTAATAAGAAATAAGACATAAACAGCAAACAAGAGAATAAATAAACTCTTATTTTCCAATGCACAAAGTACTCCGAGCATTGAAGCAATGACAAAGTAGATAACTTTTCCGTTCATGTTTCTTTTTCCTTCTTATAAAAATCAATCGAAATATCTAAATTGTCCACTTGTATTACGTTTACCTTTGCTTTTTCAAAAAGCTCAATTGCGTACGGATGGTTTTTATAATCCTTTGCATAATACACTGTTTTAATCCCTGCCTGAATAATAGCCTTGCAGCATTGAAGACACGGAAAATGTGTAACATAGATTTCCGCTCCCGAAGTAGGAACACCAAACTTTGCACATTGAAGCAAAGCATTCATTTCCGCATGAATGGTTCTCACACAGTGGTTGTCTATGACATAGCAACCTTCGTCAATACAATGTTCCCCGCCGGCAATCGAACCATTGTAACCTCCCGCGATAATTCTTTTATCTCTCACAATTGTTGCACCGACCGCAAGACGGGTGCATGTGCTTCTTAATGCAAGCAAATGGCTCTGTGCCATGAAATATTGGTTCCAGGAAATACGTTCCATTTAGAAATCCTCCCCCATGAGCAAAAGATATTTTGGACATGTACTCCATCAGTTTAATCTGAATAAGGAAAAAGCGTCAATAAGCGCAAGCACCCCGATTAACACCGACAAACACTGAAGATAGACAGAGCGCAACTAATTGACCGTAATCAAATTTTTTAATTTTTCAAAAGTCTTTTCACCGATTCCGCTTATATTTTTTAGATCTTCGATTGTTTTAAACGGGCCGTTTTTTTCCCGGTATTCAATAATTGCTGCTGATTTAGCGGGTCCGATTCCCGGCAATGTTTCAAGTTCGCTTGAGTCCGCACTATTGATATTAACGAGAGGGCTCTCCCCGCCGGTGGCGATGGTTGAGTTCCCAGAAAAGCCTTCCGCTTCTTCACCTATTTTTGGTATATAGATAACCATTTCATCAGCGATGCGCATTGAAAAGTTCACTTTTGAAGCATCCGCATCACTCGTTAATCCCCCTGCCTTGTCAATTAGATCAATAACTCGCTCTCCCTCTTCAGCCTTATATACCCCTGGAGTTTTAACAGCTCCTTTAATATCTGCCATAATGATTTTTTGAGTTGTACCTGCAACTTCTTCCTTTTGTGGTTCCTCTTGATCTGCCATGGACCATTCCGCTTCGTCTTCCTGCAGAGTTTTACTGTTTTCTAAAGGGGCCATCCAATAAAACACACCGAAAAGAAAAGCAGCTGACCCTAAGATGACATACATCTTATATTCTTTTAACCATTCCTTCACTTGTAATCAATCCTTTCCTAAAGTCATATTTTTAAATTTATTTCATATTGTTATATGAGAGTCCGCTCAAGATGGAGGGATGGAACAATGAAAATCGGGATCATCGGAACTGGAAATATGGGGAGAATTTTGGCAGAAGCAATGCTTGATGGAAAAGCCGTTTCTCCTTCATCACTGATTATCACAAATAGAACATTGTCCAAAGCGATAGAAATTAAAGCAGCTTATGAAGAAATTATTGTAAAAAACAGTGCATTCGAGGTTGCAAAACAATCAGATGCTGTTTTTATATGTGTTAAACCACATGATGTTTACGGGGTGCTTGAGGATATATTGCCGGTACTATCTCCTGACAAATGTGTGATTTCGATCACCAGCCCAATCAGCACGGAACAATTGGAAAGGGTTGTGCCATGCTCTGTTGCAAGGGCAATACCAAGCATTACAAACAGAGCCCTGGCAGGAGTCATTTTAATAACCTTCGGAAAACATTGTGATGAAAAATGGAAAAGACAACTATATCATTTATTTTCAACTTTTTCAGAACCGGTGGAAATTGAGAATGAAATAACAAGGGTCGCATCAGATATCGTAAGCTGCGGGCCGGCATTTTTCAGCTACCTTACCCGCCGATTCATTTCGGCAGCTGTAAAGGAAACCGAAATCCCGGAAGAAACAGCAGTAAAACTCGCCAGCGAAATGCTGGTCGGTTTAGGAGAATTATTAAAGAAAAGACATTATTCTTTGCAAACATTACAAGAGAAGGTGTGTGTAAAAGGCGGTATTACTGGTGAAGGAATTAAGATTTTAGAGAACGAGCTGGGAGAAGTTTTTGAACACTTGTTCCAAGCGACACATGTAAAATTTGAGGAAGATTTGGAAAAAATAAACCGGCAATTTCCTAACCAAATAAATTCGGCATAAAAGACAAAATTCCTTCCTAAATTACATGATTCACCAAAAACTTTAATATTGAAGCTGTTGGAAAAAACGAAAAGCCACCACATATTATTTTGCAGGTGGCTTTTTTATTTAATCATTCTTTCTTGCAATAAAAAAGATTCTTTCTGAATTGTCGCTAGGTTGGCTATCATAAAAATCAGCAAAGATGTCCAGAATCTCAAACCCGGCTTCTTTCAGCCAATTTTCATACTCATGAACAGAAAACGTTCTCTGGACATGAAGTTCTTCAAAGCGGTCATATTGACCGGTATCTTCATCCAATACGAAGAAAACGAGATCGTGTTCAATGCTGTTAGGATAGTTTCCTTTATAGCATTGCCATATGTAAGAGATGTCATCTTCAACGAGGGCGAATGTTTCATTCAAAAATATTTGATTCATTTTATAGATGGAATGAACATCAAAGAGCAATAACCCGCCTTTTTTCAGATGATGTGAAACACTTTTGAAAGTATTCATGACATCTTCTTCTGTTTCCAAGTAGTTTAAAGAATCACAAAAAATACAAACGGCATCAAATTGGCCAAGCCCCTCCAGTTCAGCCATACTTTGCTGGAAAAACCGAATTAACTGCCCGTTTTCATCTGCTTTTGCCCGTGCTACCGTCAGCATATCAGAGGACAAATCGACTCCGGTTACACGAAATCCTGCCTTGGAGAGGCGAACGGAAAGTTCACCTGTTCCACAGGCTAGATCCAGCAGTTCTTTTCCTTCAACTTTGTACTGTTTTAATTTGGCAAGGACGATCTCCACCCATTTGTCATATGGAGCATCCTTCATTAAATTATCATACAAGTAAGCAAATCTTTCGTAACTCATTGACTTAGCTCGCTTTGAATATTCTCGATCGGGGCATCACCCCATAGGCGTTCCAGATTGTAATAGCTTCGTTCATCCCGGTGAAAAATATGGGCGACTACATCACCAAGGTCAACTAGCACCCATTTGGCTTCATCAAAACCTTCCATTCTTCTGACAATATATCCTGCTTCCTCTACTTTTTCCTTCATTTCACGTGCGATCGCCTGAACCTGTTTATCTGAATTTCCGTGGCAAATAATGAAATAATCAGCAACGATAGAAATTCCTTTCATATTTAAAACAACAATATCTTCTGCTTTTTTATCATCAGCCGCTTTCACTGCGGTCAATAATATTTGGCGTTCATTCATTCAATCAATCCTCCTTAATTGTTACAAGGCTATTGTATGTTAAAAAAGTATCAGGATAAATTGGCTGATTTTTTTTCAATAAGAAAATGATTGTATTTTGAATTGATTGGATTAACGCTTTATTCAGATCTTCCTTCGCAAGTATCCTTACTTCTTCTACCCCCGGAAAATTTCTGCCGGGTTCAATATAATCAGCGAGATAAATGATTTTATCAAGCAAGGTCATTTTCGGCCTTCCTGATGTATGGTAACGAATCGCATCAAGTATTTCAACATCAGTTACACCGGCTTCTTTTTCGACTAAAAAGGCGCCAACGGGTGCGTGCCATAGTTCGGTATTATAATCTAAGAGATCTTGTGGCATGCCCTGATTGATAATAATTTCCCGCATTTCATCTATCGGGCGAAATTTAGCATAATCATGAAATGCAGCCGCAAGCTCTGCCTTATTTTTATCTGCCCCATATTGTTCAGCAAGAGCAAGCGCAGTTTCCACTACGCCTAAAGTATGCCGATAACGGTGTTCTGTCAACTGTTCCTTAACTAGCTTTAAAGCAGTATCAAGATTCATATAGCTTATTCTCCTCTATATATTTTCTAACTGATTCAGGCAAATAATATCGGATTGATCTACCTTCTTTTCTCCGTTCCCTGATCATACTTGATGATATTTCTATTTCAGGAACATCCACTTTATGAATACGGAAATGGGTAACATCACTATATGCCGGTCTTTTTACTCCGACAAATTCCACAAGCTGCAGAAGTTCGTTTATTTTATGCCATTTTGGCAAATATTCAATCATATCTGCTCCGATAATAAAATAAAAAGAATAATCAGGATAAATTTCCGTTAACTGCTTCATTGTGTCATACGTATATGACGGGCCGTTTCGTTCTAATTCAATTGGCTCAATTCTAAAATTCGGGTTGCCGTCTATTGCCAATTCAAGCATGTTTATGCGATCGTCATTTCCAATCGATGATTTCTTTTTATGAGGGGGTTCTTGATTTGGCATGAACCAAACTTCATGAAGCTGTAACGATTCCAATACTTCATTTGCAATCAGAAGATGTCCATAATGAGGCGGGTCGAATGTTCCTCCCAGAATGCCGATCTTTTTCAAAGGAGCTCCTCCTCTTTCGCTTTATCCCGCTTTAACGGGCGGTATGATATCGCCATTCAAGTTCATGGGAATAAAAGAACCCCACTGAAGGAAGTTTCACTTTATGGCAATTGAATTTGTTTATTTTCTTTAGATTCCTTGTACAGAATAATCGTATTTCCAATGATTTGTACGATGTCTGCACCTGTTCCCTCTGAAAGCTGATTCGCAACCGTATTCTTATCATCCTCACAATTTTGCAGGACACTTATTTTCATTAATTCCCTTGCTTCAAGAGCATCGGAAACTTGTTTGATCATGTTTTCATTTACTCCGCCTTTTCCTACTTGAAAAATAGGATTCAGATGATGTGCTTCAGATCGTAAATATCTCTTTTGTTTTCCTGTTAACATTATTTTCATTTTCCTCCCAGATGTTTCAATACAATTTGTTTCATTCTTTCTGTATCGGGAAAAATGCCTGTCCATTTTTCAAAAGCAAACGCTCCCTGAAACACGAACATATCCAAGCCGTTTTGAGTGCCTGCTCCTCTTCGCTTAGCATCTCTCAAAATGGCAGTTTCAAGCGGATTATAGATAATATCACTTACAAAAGCGCCAGTACCCAGATTTTCAAGGTTCAATGGAGAGGCATCCATATTCGGTGACATCCCTACCGAGGTTGTTTGGATAATGAGATGATAATTGCTCAACCTTTTTTCGGCTTCTTCCCTCGGATATATGTTCGATTGAACGGAAAATGGACATGCTTCTATAAGCTGTGCTGCTTTTTCGGCTGTTCGATTACAAAAATCAATATGCTTTACACCTGCATGTGCCATCGAATAGTAAATCGCTTTTGCGGCTCCGCCCGCACCAATGATAAGGACTCTCGTACTTTCCAAAACGGCAAAATTTCGTTTAAGCCCTTCTAAAAAACCACGGCCGTCTGTATTAAATCCAATCAGCCTGCCATCTTTATTAACGACCGTATTCACAGCTCCAATGGCTTCTGCCAGAGGATCAATCTCATCCAAAAAAGCCATGATTTCCGTTTTATGAGGAACGGTTACATTAAATCCTGAACAGTTAATCGCCTTTAATCCTTTAACAGCTGCTTCAAGATCTCCCCTTTTAACATGGAAAGGGTGGTAATGGGCATCAATTCCGTAAACCTTAAATAAATCATTGTGCATCAAAGGAGACATCGAATGGGAAATCGGATCCCCTATAACCCCAAATAATTTCTTCACAGCCCTTCTCCTCCCATTCAAACTTTGATTAAATAAGCGACTTTCTTAGCATAACATGTACACCTTTTGGAACGTAGGCAGCTACTTTCGCTCCCGGTTCATTGACGGTTACCCAGCCTAGTCCCGAAAAGACAATATCTGTTTTTCCTTCCTTAATCACAAATTCATGGCGTACAAGTTTTGGAAACGAATCTATTTGTTCTTTACGAGGCGGAGAAAGCATTTCACCTACATGGTTGTTGTACAATTCAGAAGCGTTCTCTAATTTGGTGCGATGAATCAAAAGCTCGTTCGAAAGATAGCATGTAAATGACCGCCTGCCTCCTGTTAAATAATCAAAACGTGCCAAACCGCCGAAGAACAATGTTTGACCTTCGTTTAATTGATAAACTTTTGGTTTAATCTCTTTCTTTGGCGTAATGATTTTTAAGTCACGTTTATCAACATAATGGGCCATTTGGTGATGATTAATAATTCCGGGCGTGTCCATTAAAAATTTATCATCATCTAATGGTATTTTAATAATATCAAGCGTCGTTCCCGGAAAATGGGAAGTTGTAATAATGT